>NZ_JBQHDG010000004.1:0-491622 GCF_052068095.1 Phytohabitans sp. LJ34
CTACATGTGGTGCAGCGACATCACCATCACCTGACCGGTAACACCAACAGCCACAGCACCACCCCGGCCCAGGACACTCGGTGTCCTGGGCCGGTCGTCTCGGTGCGGGCGAAGTCATGGTATGACGGTTCCCAGGACGGCAAGTCCGCCAGCGATAGCCGGGCGCCGGAAGTGGGTGATGATGCGGCAACCAACGCTGTTCCTGACCGTGGGACTCCCCTGCACCGGAAAGACCACTGCCGCTCGGCGCATCGAGATCGAGCGAAAAGCGCTTCGTCTCACGAAGGACGAATGGGTGAAGGCTCTCTACGGGCGCGAGAATCCACCATCGGCTGGAGACGTGATCGAAGGGCGGCTCATCCAGATCGGGCTGCGCGCGCTCGAACTGGGCAACAACGTCGTGATCGACTACGGCCTCTGGAGTCGAAACGAGCGCTCGTGTCTACGCCAGGCAGCCGCGGACCTTGGCGCGACCGCGGAGCTGCGCTACTTCGCGCTCGCCCCGGCCGAGCAGCGCAGACGACTCGATCAGCGCCTGGCCGAAGCGCCACACACGACCTGGCCCGTGACCGACGAGGAACTCGCCGAGTGGGCAACCATCTTCGAGATCCCGACGCGAGGCGAACTCGACGGCAGTGAACCCGTCGACGACCCACCGGCTGGATTCGCGACATGGGACCAGTGGCGCGGACACCGCTGGCCGCCATCGGTGTCCTGACGCCTACTCCCCGCGGCACTGCCCCGTTCACGAAAGGTCGGAGGTGGAGTGTCGCTAACGCAAGATGTCGCAGAACCCTGGCAGCGCTCGCCGAATGTCGAAGCTGCCGTCAATGAGGCGGCGGATCGGGTGCGGGCCGACGGCAAAGAGAATCCTGCCGGTCTGGCCGTCGATGAGGATCGGGCCGCGGTCGACCAGGTGCTGGCTGCCGCGGCGCACGTTTACCGAGGTGCCCACGACGAAGATGTGCGTGCGCAGCCCCGTCTCCGGATCGAACGTCGACGTCTGCACGAAGTCGACGGGACTGTCCGGCAGGGTGAGCCCGGTGACCGTGTTGCGGACGGTGTTGTCCTCCGTGATGTGCTGCACCAGCTTTACCCGGCGCCCGGCCTGGTCGAAGAACGTCAGGTTGACCGAGTGCAGGTCGATGTTCCACTCGACGCCGTAGTCGCCGCACGCCACCGGATCGCTGTGCACGACCTGCACGTCGGTCTCGGTCCTGGTCGGTGGCGTGCCGCCGGCGGCTTCAGCCCGCGCCGGTGCTGCCAGACCCGCCAACGCCAGCGTCGTCACAGCCGCCACCACGACGCCTCGCCGGAGCATTGTCATCGCGCCCTCCCCCGTGGTCGATCCCGCGCCACGCAGACTATCGCGGGCCAGACGCATTCGGTGTGATCAATTCAGGAAAGGCACGAACCCGACTCCGGTCGAGCGGGCATTACGCTGGCCGGTCGTGGGTGACCAGCTCAGAACTGTCGTGGCAGCGGTTGGGGTGTTCGCGGGTACCAACGTGGACGACCTGATCGTGTTGACGGTGCTGTTCCTGTCCGCCCGCGCGGCTGGCCGGCCCCGGCCGTGGCAGGTCTGGGTGGGGCAGTACGCCGGTATCGGGGTGCTGGTTGCGGCGTCGGCGGTGGCTGCGCTCGGGTTGACGATCATCCCGGACCGCTGGGTCGGGCTGCTCGGGCTGGTGCCGTTCGCGCTCGGCGTCCGCGCTCTGGTCACCGCCTTCCGCGCCCGCGGTGGCGAGCAGGACGCCCCGCCCGTGGTGGCGACCGGGATGGCGTCGGTGGCCGGGGTGACGATCGCCAACGGCGCGGACAACATCTCCGTCTACACGCCGATGCTGCGCAGCATCGGCGTCGCCGAAAGCCTTCTGACGGTGGCGGTGTTCGCGCTACTGGTGGCGGTGTGGTGCGCGGCCGGCTCCTGGCTGGGTTCGCACAAGAGGGTCATCGAGGCCATGCAGCGCTTCGGGCACTGGATCGTCCCGGCGGTGTTTATGCTGATCGGCTCGGTCATCGTCGCCGAGTCCGGTGTCATCGGCGAGTTGTTCAGGCTCGGGTGACGGTGACCCGCAATCCTCGCGCCACGACGCCTGGCCTGGCCCGAGGCATTGCCGCCCCGTGAGGCCTCACATCTGCGATCTCAGTACGTCGAACTCGCAGCCCGGCAAGGACGGGTCGAATCCGTGCTCGACCAGCCAGCGGACCGCCACCAGGCTGCGCCACGACCACCATCCGCGGATCACGTCGGTGTCGACATCGGTGCCGTAGCCGGCGACCACGTCGGCGAGGTGCTCCTCGTGTCCGAGCGTCAGGACGGCGAGGTCGTACAGGGCGTCGCCCTGAGCCGCCTCGGACCAGTCGATCACACCGGTGATCTCGTCACCGTCGACGAACACGTGGGTGATCTGCAAGTCGCCGTGCGCGAACACCGGTTTCCACGGCCGCAGCGCGGTCTCGGCAACCTCGCGGTTACGGGTGACAAGTTCCGCGGGAAGCACACCGTTCGTGACGAGCCACTCGCACTCGCCGTCCAGGCGGGAGGCGAGCTCGTCGAGGCGCCGGCCAGGCCATGGCGGCAGGGGCGCGTCGTGCAGCTTCCGCGCGGCCGCGCCCGCCGCGGCCCACGCCGCCGGCGACGCGGGCGACGGCTCGCCGAGGCGGCCCAATGCCATCCCGGGCACGGCGGCGAGCGCGAGCACGGGCGGCTTGCGCCACAGCACCCGCGGAGTCGGGATCGGCGCCATCGTCATCGCCTCGACCTCGACGTCGGTGCGCGTCTGATCAGCGTCGATCTTCAGGAACACGTCGCCGACGCGCAGGGTCGCGCAGTCGTCGTGGGCGACAACGACCTTGACCTCCTCCATGCCGGCCATTATCGCGGAACGATCATCGACGCCGCCGCAGGTTTATCGCGCGCAAAATCGCGACCGCGCGACACAGCCGATGCCCGTGCAGGATTCACGGGCGGTCCCGCGTCTGTTTTGTAGGAGTCCGGCTGACGTGGTGACGACGCCGTCGGCGCGTTGCGGGCTCAGTCGCCCCAGCCGGGCTGGAACAGGTTGAGCGTGGCCGCCTCCTGTGTGCCATCGCGGTAGAAGGTCGCGATCACCGAGAGCGGAAACCTGTCGTCGAAGCCGTTGAGTTGGGGTCGGGCCGAGGCGGCCCATGGCACCGGCCCGTCCGCGCACGGCACGCTCACCTGGCCGGAGCCGGTGGCCACGTCGAGGGGAAACGAGTTGGTCGCCCAGTATCGGACAAGGGCCTGGCCGGTCGGCTGCGAGCAGGTGACCGTGCCCGAGACGACGATCTCGTTGCCTTGCCCGAAGTGGACGTCGTCGACGGTGATCGCGCTGGTCGCCGCGGCCGCTGGTGCGGCCGGTGCGACGATGGCGGCGACGAGGAGGACCAGTACAGGTAGGTAACGTGCGTACCGCATGGAACTTATCGTGTCGTCGCGCCGCCAAGACCACCAGTGGTGCCGGCCCATGTCCGGATGGTGCTCAGCGTGTCGGTACCCACTCCTGCCACCGGCCGACGGGAACGAATCCGGCTTGTGCGTACAGCCGCTGCGCCATCGCGGTCGACTGGAGGCTGGCGGTGACGAACCCGCGAGCCCTGGCGCCAGCCAGCGCGTGGCGCAGCACAGTCGTGGCCAGACCACGACGGCGCGCCGTCTCGCGGGTGGTGACGAACGAAACGTTGACGTCCGTGTCGACCGGGATGAGCACGAGTCCCGACTCAAATCCCTTGCTGGCGAATGTCCACAGCCCTGGCACTCCCCGCAGCAGCGCGGGGTCCACCTCGGTGAGCTCGGCGATCACCTCAGGCGCCACGCCCTCCAGGACGCCGTCGTCCTCAGGCCGTGGAACGATACGCAGGTCGCAGCACATGGGCACCGTTGTCATGTCCCGGCGCAGCCCGGCCGCCTGGACCGCCGCTCCGGTCACCTCGTCGGCCGACCAGATCGCGTACTGAACGGTGCCGGCGAACACCGCCAGGGCCGCCGGCAGCGCGTCCGGGCGCAGCAGGACGGCGTTGTTGAGCACGGGGTGTCCGCCGAACCGTGCCGCCATGAAGCCGTCACCCAGCACGACCTCCGCGTCATCGTGCGGCGCGGCGAGCGCCTGCCAGGACCCGACAAGCGACGTGAGGTACCGCTCGAACGAAAGCGTGTCCCGCATCGTCCAAAGTGTAGGCTCCGCTGCCCCCAGGTAACTGGCGGTCAGCGGGTGTGCCGGCCGCGTCGCACGGAACTTACGAAATACGGCCTAGCAGCCTCGCTGCCAGGTACCGGCAACCTGCTGGGTCTGTGTCGTCCCGTCGTGGTCGAAGTTTGCCACCACGACATTGCCGTCGGTGATTCCCTCGCTCGCGGTCATCCGGATGGCGAACTGTTCCCACGCGTTGCCGTTGCGCACCGCCACATAGACGGTGCCCGGAGGCGTGGCTACCATCACGCCCGAAGCGTTGACCGCATGTGGGAAGCTTCCGGCGAACTCCCGGACAACCTGTGCCGAGACGTTCCACTCCACGACGGTGTTCGTGGCCAGGTCCTCGCTCAGGATTCGACCCCGGTCGTACAGCCTCATGGACACGGGACGCGGCAACGTGATCCGTGAGCCGTCCGGGTTGACGATGACGCGGTTATTCAGGACCATCCGGCCACTGTCGTCGATGCCCACCGCATAGATCGAGGAGCCAAGGCTTGTGAACTGACCCGGCGTCGCCGCCTTCCACAGCAACCCCTCCGAGGAGGGGGAGAGAGTAAAGGCCTGACCGACGACGTCGCCGACGCTGTTGATCCCGGTGACGGCGACACCCATCATCGTCGACGGCACGGGCAGGATCTCGTAGGCGCCGTCCCGATAGCGCCACGCCGCTACACGGTTGTCCGCACCCCACCAGACACCCGCGATCACACCCTGGTCGTTGATGATGTCCGCGCGGTTGGAGCCGCTGCCCTGGATCGGCGGCTTGGGCAATACCTGGGGGATCCGGTTTCGCCACACCACGGCATCGCGCCCGCTCCCATCCGTACGCACCGCGTGCCCGACGACGGACCCCGACGCTGGCGCGACCCCGTTGGCGACGGCATACGAGTACCCAGCCGGCGCGGGCAGCGGACTAACCCGCCAGGTACACGCCGCCGCCGCGGCCGGAGCCGCCGGCACGGCCACAACAGCCAGAATCGATGCGACGCCTATCAATATCTTCATGGCCCATGAGTTTTGACCGCCACCACCGAACTACGTCAACAACCGATTCGCCGACCTATCCAGTAATGCTTTAAAGGAAAAATGGCCCAACGTGAGTTGATCCAGAACTTCTGGTTGAACGAAATCCTGCCGAAATTCAAGCGAGAAGTCCTCTGCCACTGTGGGGCACATCACCAAACCCATCATGTTCGAATGCAATCTGATCCAGGTTGCCCGGTCATCGCGGGCGATGTGCCAGACGTAAAGCCCGCGACAGCCGCGGCTAGCTCAGGCCGCGCGCCGCGCATTCCTCCTCGTACCGCTTGCTGTGCAGAGCGGCCGGGTCGACGACCGCACGACGGTGCGGTAGGTCGTCCGCTCGCCGCGCGGCTATCGGCAGCCCGTGCGCCTCGTACAATTCCGCGGCCGCGGCGAACCGGTCGTCCTGGTATCCGGCGTAGTGGTAGATCACGGCCTCCACCAGGGACTCGCCGGGCTGGATGTCGAACTCGCCTTCGGTGCTGAAGGTGACGACCAGCGGTGGCTCGCCAACCGGTTCGTCGGGGTGCAGCCAGTAGCCGACCACGTCGCCGTCCACAAGGGTGCCGATCCACGCCGCGTGCGGCAGCACGGTATCGATCGCGGCGATGTTGGCCATGATGTCGGGGTCGGCACGATCGTTCTCGTTGAGGTAGCTGTGGTCGAGCAGGGCGTCGGACTCACCCGGTTCGAAGATGACAGTCCTGGTGTGTAGCAACGGATCCCTCGCCCGCTGCTCGCCGGCGGGCCGCGCGGCCTGGATGGCCACGAGCCGGCGCAGATCGTCGGGCACGGGCCGGCCACGCAGCCGTCCGGCAAGGGAGGCGAGGATCTGATCCGCGGTCGCCATCTGGCGCCTCCTGATCGCTTGACACCAATGCGGCACCACGGTAGCGCCCCAGGACCAGTGGTCGCCGCGCGCTAGCAGCCGCCGTACCAGCTGTGCGACGAGCCGCGGTTGTTGGCGGGTCCCCAGGACGCCAGGCTCTGGCCCCGGGTGAGGCAGACCGTGACCGGCGCGCCGTAGTTGGTGTTGTCGAATACGCGGACCGCGTCGCAGCCGACGCAGGGGTTGCTCCGGTTGCGCCAGGACGAGTCGTTGTTGTTGATCGATATACCGCTGGCCGTGAAGTTGTTGGACCAGTTGGAGTCGTTACCCGCCCAGGCGTACAGGCTGAAGGTGAAGTTGACGACTTCGTACGCGCAGAAGTCGCCCGGATCGCACGAATGCGCGGCCAGCGGCTCGACGTCCACGACGGTGGCGACCGTGGCCTTCGGCGCGGCGTGCGCCGCCCCCGGCAGCAGGCCGACCACGAGGCCGACGCCCATGGCCAGCGCCGTCACGAACCTCATTTGTGTCCTCACCAGGCTCTCTCCCTTCAAAGCTGCCCCGGTCAACGGTTTCTGGTCAGGTCCGCCGCCCGAGGCAGTGCGGCGGCCTGGAAATCGCGGTGGGCGCGGATGTCCGCGGCGAACATGGCCCGCACCGGCGCGCCCAACTCCCGCTCCAGCTGACGACCCACCTCGGCCAACCGGGTCCGCCCGACGCACTCGGCTTCCGCCGTCGCCACCTGTCGTTCCCGCTCGGCGGATGTCGAGGGAAACCGTTCCCGCAGGTCTACCGGGTCCCGGTAGGCGTAGCCCCGGCCGGCCATGCACCCCGCCCATTCCCGCGCCAGCTCCTGGAACCGCTTGTCGGCGAAGACTTTCGGCCGGATCGCGGCGGCCAGATTGTTGACGATGGTCTTGGCCGGGAACCATCGCCGCAGGTCCCCGTACAGCTCTTGCTGGGCCGACGCGAGGCAGCCGTCCGTCGCCATGGTGACCTGGTCGCCGGTCGGGATCGTCACCGCCAACACCTTGACCTCCGCGCCGAACAGAGCAGTCGAGTAGGCACGCCGCCGATCCGGCGACAACGAGTCCGTGTACCGGCTGTTCGGGTTGTCCTGGCCGGCGCGGCGGCTGGCCAGATCGCGGAGAACCCGGCCCAGCCCGTGGCGGGCAGCCCACGCGGGATCGTCGATGCCGTACGGGAAGTCGCGGTCCTCGGCCAGCACCAGATCAGGCGGCACAACGTGGTATTCGAAACCTTGGGCACGCATGCACCGCGCCACCAGGACCTCCTCCGCCTCGGCCAGCTCGCGCAGCTGGGCCGGAGACAGCGGCGGCACATCTTCCACCGCCCGCGCCCCGCCACCGCTCCCGCAGCCGACCAACGCGACGGCCAAGAGCGCCCCTACCCACGCGTGCCTGAGCATGCCGCCCTCCCCCAAGGCCCGGACATCGACGCCTGTACGAAACGTAGAGGCTCGCAGCTTCAGATCGCCTTCACCGATGCTTCGCGCAAGCCACGCGGCACAGCGCGCCGGCGGTGCGTCCGGCGCGACTCCAGCGACGCGCTGAGCAGGACCACGTGGTCGAAGCGGCCGCAGAAGGACGTCCAAAAGAGGCACGATGGGTCCACGGCGACGCACGTAGGATGGCGGGCATGAGTCGTCGTCGATGGTTGTGGCGCACCGTCCCGCTGATCATCGCACTGGCCGCCGCCGTTGGGGTCGCCGTGCCGGCCCGGGCGGACGCGCCGATTTGCCAGACGAGCTATCAGGTGCTCGCGGTCTGGGACACGGGCTTCTCCGCGACCGCGACCATGCGCAACACGGGCACGGTCACGACGCAGAGCTGGCAGGTCCGCTGGTCCTACCTGGACGGGCAGAGAGTGGTCGCGCAGTCGGTCGCCAACGCGGAGCTGGTGCGGGCGACGTGGCCGCCGATCATCGGCCCTCTCGTCACCATGCGAAACCTCACCTGGAATGGGATCGTGCCACCGGGCGGCGCGGTGACGATCACCTTCAACGGGCGCCTCGGCTCGTCCGGCTCGACCGCCGCGGCGTTCCTGAGCTGCACCGCGACGTAGCCGCGGCTTGGCGGCCGGTGGGCCGGCGAACCCGATACCGATCATTCCGGCCGGCCGCACGGGCTGCACGCCATCGAAATCCTACTTGACACGTAGGAGAAATAGGCTAACGTTGAGGCCATGACCAGCCAGGACGCTCCGCTTGACGGCACCGCGGTGGCGGTGTCGCGGGTGTGTTGCCGTGGCTGGACCGGCGCGTGCGGCTGCTGCCGCCAGGCGCTCTTCCTTCCCTGACTTTGCCATCAGCGTCGCGCCGCCGGCTCAATGGGGACCGGCTGCCTTCGCCGTGATCCGATCAACGGCCGCTTGAGGTATCACCGCGCCCGCGCCCGCCCCGGACGCCTGCTCGTGCTGCCGTGTGCCGGTCGTCTCAACCGGGAGGAATGCCATGACCGTTGCCGCCGAACCGCTCGCTCCGGTCGACCCCGACGCGTTCCGCGCGCTGCTGCGCCGGCAGGCCGCGTCGGTCGCCGTGGTGACCGCCGCCGGTGTCCCGCCGGTGGGGTTCACCGCGACCTCGTTCACGTCGGTGTCGCTGCGCCCGCCGCTGGTGTCGTTCTGTCTGGACCGGGCGTCGTCGAGCTGGCCGACCGTGGCGCGCGCCGGGCACGTCGCGGTGCACCTGCTCGATGCCGATCAGCGGGATGTCGCGCGGACGTTCGCGACCAGCGGCATCGACCGGTTCGCCGCGCACCCCGGCTGGCAAGCCGGACCGTACGGGGTGCCCCTGCTGGACGGGACGCTGGCCTGGCTGCTGTGCCGGGTGACCCAGCGGGTGCTGGCCGGAGACCACGCCGTGGTGCTCGCCGAGCCGGTGGCCGGCGAGCCGGGCGACGGCAGTCCGTTGCTTTACCACATGGGGCGGTACGCAGCCCTGCACAACGCTTCCGAGGAGTACTGAGTGTCATCCATTGTGGACCGCCGAACGTTTCTGTCCGCGACTCTGGGCGCGGTCGCGCTGGGCCTGACCGCCTGCGCCGGCGACGACGAGCCGGACGCGGCACTCGCCGCCGCACCACTCACGGACTCGGTACCGAAGGGCACCGTGCTCACCGTAGGCGACAAGGAGCACCAGAAGGCGATCGAGTTCTCCGGTCTGGTGGACTCGCTCACGTTCGAGGTCAAGTGGGCCAACATCAGTGGCGGCCCGCAGACGCTGGAGGCGTTTCGGGCCGACGCGCTCGATATCGGCGCGGTGGCCGACATCCCGCCGATCCACTCGCACTGGACCGGCATCCCCACGAAGATCGTGGCGTCCAGGTTCCGCCAGGACCCGCTCGATCACGCCATCTACCGGCTCGGCATCGCCCCAGGCGTCGCGGTCACCACGCTCGCGGACATCCGCGGCAAGCGGATCGCCTACAGTCCGGGGCAGGCGCAGGGCGCGCTCGTGCTGCGCGTGCTGCACAAGGCCGGACTGTCCAAGCAGGACGTCGAGCTCGTCGAGCTGCCGAGCACCAACGACGTCTACGGCACCGCACTGGCCAGCCACCAGGTCGACGTGGCGCCGATCGGCGGAGTGCAGATCAAGCGCTACGAGAGCAAGTACGGCAAGGACGGCGCCAAGACGATCCCGCACGGGCTGCGCGACGACCCCGGCCACTTGTACGCCCCGACCAGCGTGCTCGCCGAACCGGCGAAGGCCGCCGCCATCCGCCAGTACGTGCGGGTGTGGGCGAAGGCGTGGCGGTGGCGGGAGGCGCACCCGGACGAGTGGATCGAGCGCTACTACGTCAAAGACCAGGGCCTCACCACCGAAGACGGGAGGTGGATCGTCGAGAACACTGGCCTGGCCGACATCCCGGCCAGCTGGACCGATGCCATCGCCCGACACCAGGAAACCATCGACCTGCTCGCCAAGGAGACCGGCAACAAGCCGCTCAAGGCCGAGGACCTCTACGACCGTCGGTATGAATCCGTCGCCGCGGACGCGCTCACCGCGGGAGGTGCCGGATGACCGCCTCGGTTCTCACCCCGCCGCGGGCGGCGACGACGACGGTGCCCGCCCGCAAGCCGCGGCGCCGGCTCGGACCCGGGCGGCCGATCCCGTTCGGGGCGGCGGTCGGCCCGTTGCTACTTCTGACAGTGTGGACGGTCGGCTCGGCGACCGGCTGGATCGACTCACGTACCCTGTCGGCGCCATGGACCGTCGTCACGACGGCGGGTGACCTCGTCGCGGACGGCCGGCTGCCGGACAACCTCGCGGTCTCCGCCCGCCGGGCCGGTCTGGGCCTGGCGATCGGCACGGCGGTCGGCACCGTCATGGCCGTCATCTCCGGCCTGAGCCGCTGGGGTGAGGCCATCCTCGACGGGCCGATCCAGATCAAGCGGGCGATCCCGGCCCTCGCCCTGGTGCCGCTGCTCATCCTGTGGCTCGGCATCGGCGAGCAGATGAAGGTCACGACCATCACCCTCGGTGTGTTCGTGCCGGTCTACATCCACACCCACAACGGGCTACGCGGCATCGACAGCCGGTACGTCGAGTTGGGCGAGTCGATGCGGCTGCGTCCGAGTGTGTTCGTCCGGCGGATCGTCCTGCCCGGTGCGCTGCCGGGGTTCCTGCTCGGCATGCGCTTCGCGGTCGTGGGCGCGTGGCTGTCCCTTGTGGTCGTCGAGCAGATCAACTCGACCAGTGGCATCGGCTACATGATGGACCTGGCCCGTGAGTACGGCCAGACCGACGTCATCATCGTCGGCCTGGTGCTGTACGGGCTGCTCGGTCTGCTCTCCGACGGCGCCGTCCGACTCGTGCAAAGGAGGGCGCTGTCGTGGCGACGCACACTGGCGGACTGACCGCCACCCACACCGTCCATGTACAGGGACTGGTGCGCGGCTTCGGTGACCGCGCCGTCCTGAATGGACTGGATCTGCGGATCGCCGGTGGCGAGTTCGTGGCACTGCTGGGCCGCAGCGGGTCCGGCAAGAGTACTCTGCTGCGCGCCCTGGCCGGGCTGGACCGTGACGTGGCCGGCTCCGGCCTGGTCGAGGTGCCGGAGAAGTCGTCGGTCGTGTTCCAGGACGCCCGGCTCCTGCCCTGGCAGCGCGTCCTGGACAACGTCATCCTCGGCCTGGGCGGGCCGGACGCCCACGAGCGGGGCCGCGCGGCGCTCGCCGAGGTCGGCCTGTCCGGGCGGGAGCGGTCCTGGCCCAACGAACTGTCCGGCGGAGAGCAGCAGCGGGTGGCGCTGGCCCGGTCCCTGGTCTCCGAGCCGGAGCTCCTGCTGGCCGACGAGCCGTTCGGCGCCCTCGACGCGCTGACCCGGATCAAGATGCACGGCCTGCTGCGCGAACTGTGCGCCCGGCACCGGCCCACCGTCCTCCTGGTCACCCACGACGTCGACGAGGCCATCACGCTGGCCGACCGGATCGTCCTGCTCGACGCCGGCCGCATCGCGGTCGAGCAGGCCATCGACCTGCCGGCGCCGCGCTCGCACCGGCAGCCACGGTTTCTGGCGTACCGCGAATCATTGCTGAACGCCCTCGGCGTGGAGGAATGACATGCTGCATCTGAACGCGTTCCTGATGGGCGTCGGCCACCACGAGGCCGCGTGGCGGCTGCCGGAAAGCGACCCGTTCGCACAAACCGACGTCGAGCACTTCAAACGCCTGGCCCGGATCGCCGAACGCGGCAAACTCGATTCTCTGTTTCTGGCCGACAGCCCGGTGCTGTGGAACAGCATCGGACGGCGGCCGGCCGGCACCCTCGAACCCACCGTGCTGCTCACCGCGCTCGCCGCGGCCACCGACCACATCGGACTGATCGCGACCGCGTCGACCACGTACAACGAGCCGTTCAACCTGGCCCGCCGGTTCGCGTCGCTGGACCACATCAGCGGCGGCCGGGCCGGCTGGAACATCGTCACCACCGCGGGCGTCGAGGCGGCCCGCAACTTCAACCTCGACGAGCTGCCCGCCCACCGCGACCGGTACGAGCGGGCGGCCGAGTTCGTCGAGGTGTCGCTCAAGCTGTGGGACAGCTGGGACGACGCCGCGCCGCTCGGCGACAAGGACGCCGGCCGGTGGGGAGACGACGACCTGCTGTACCCGCCCAACCACCGCGGACGGTACTTCCGGGTGGCCGGCCCGCTCAACGTGCCCCGCTCGCCCCAGGGCTACCCGCTGCTCGTCCAGGCCGGCTCGTCGGAGGACGGCAAGGTGCTGGCCGCCCGGTACGCCGAGGCGGTATTCACCGCGCAGCAAACGCTCGCCGAGGCGCAAGCGTTCTACCGCGACCTCAAGCGCCGGGCCGCCCTCCTCGGCCGGGAGCCGGACAGCGTCAAGATCCTGCCCGGCATCGTCCCGGCCATCGGCGCCACCGAGGCCGAGGCACGGGCGCTGGAAGACGAGCTGGATCGGCTGATCAAGCCCGAGTACGCCCGGCAGCAGCTCGCCACCACGCTGCGCGTCGCCCCCGAAGACCTCGACCTCGACTCCGAACTCCCCGCCGACCTGCCCGGCGAAGACCAGATCGAGGGCGCCAAGAGCCGGTACACGCTCATCGTCACCCTGGCCCGCCGCGAGCGGCTGACCGTACGCCAACTCATCGGCCGGCTCGGCGGCGGCCGCGGACACCGCACCTTCGCCGGGACGCCCGAACAGGTCGCCGACGCCATCGAGCAGTGGTACCGCGGCGGCGCGGCCGACGGGTTCAACATCATGCCGCCGGTGCTGCCGTCCGGATTGGAGACGTTCGTCGACCACGTCGTGCCGATCCTCCAGCGGCGCGGCCTGTTCCGCGCCGAATACACCGGGAGAACCTTGCGCGACCACTACGGGCTCGCCCGCCCGGCCAACCAGTCCACCCGGCAGCCCGCGACCGCATCCCGTTGAGGAGGGACCAGCATGAACCCGCCGACCTTTCGCGTCTGGCGCCGTTGCGCGGCCGGTATCGCCGCGGCCGCGTTGGTCGCCGGCATCTCCGCCGCACCCGCCGCAGCCGCGTCCACTGTGGATGTCGCGGTCGAATGGTACGACGTCACCGCCGCCACCGTCGCCACCGGCACCCGGCCGCAGGTCACCAGCAGCCGCGCATGGGCGATCAGCTGGCTCGCCGCCGCCCGCGCCGTCCGCACCGCGCCCGCCGGGACACTTCGCCACTACCAGGACGCCGCGCTCGCATCCGCCGTCCACACCGCGCTGACCACCCTGATACCCGAAGGCACGGCCGCCCTCGACGCCGCGCTGCGGACCACATTGGACCGGATCCCGGACGGGCGGGCCAAGGAGCGCGCCACCGCCGCCGGCCAGGCCCAAGCCCGCTCCCTGCTCGCCCAGCGAGCCGGCGACAGGCTCGACCCCGCCTCCGTCAACCCGCCATACGCCACGCCCGATCCCGCTCCAGGCGTCTGGCAACCAACCCCGCCGAGCTTCACCGCCGCCCAGCAGACCGGCGCCCGGTTCGCCACGCCGTTTCTGCTCGACCGCGCCGATCTGTACCGGCCCGAGCCACCGCCCGCGCTGGACTCACAGCGGTACCGCGCGGACCTCGCCGAGGTCCGTGCGTACGGTGCCGCCGACAGCGCCGTACGCACACCGCGACAGACCGACACGGCCACGTTCTGGCTCGGCTCCTCGCTGACCCTCTACACCGGAGTCCTGCGCGCCGCGCTCGCCCAATCCACCCGCCCGGTCGCCTGGCGGGCCGGCCTGGTCGCCATCTTCCACGTCGCGCTCGTCGACACCCAGATCGCCACGTCCGACACCAAGTACGCGTACCTGCGCTGGCGCCCGGTCACCGCCATCCGGACCGGCGCCGACCGTGATCCACAGTGGACGCCACTGCATCCGACCCCCGCGCACCCGGACTACCCCAGCGGGCACAACACCTACTCCGGCGCCGCCGAACAGGTGCTCACCGCCCTTGTCGGCCCAAGAGCTCGCGAGCCCTACACCCTCACCAGCCCCAGCCAGCCCGGCGCCACGCGCACCTACACCGACTGGCGGCGCCCCACCGAGGAGAACATCGACGCCCGGGTCTGGTCCGGCATCCACACCCGCACCGCGGACGAGGTCGGCGTCCGGCTCGGACGTGACGTCGCCGCACACACCGTACGCAACGCGGCGAGGTTGTTCCGCTGATGAGCGCCAAGTTCCTGTGGTACATCCCGAACCAGGCCCAGCCCGGTCACCGCGGCGACGACGTCGCGCCAGACCACAACAGCCTGGCCACGCTCACCAGCCACGCCAAGGCCCTCGAGGAGCACGGCTGGGCCGGAGCGCTCATCGGCACCGGCTGGGGACGACCGGACACCTTCACGGTCGCCGCCGCGCTGGCCGCGCAGACCACCACCTTCCAGCCGCTGATCGCGATCCGGCCCGGGTACTGGCGACCAGCCAACTTCGCCTCCGCCGCCGCGACCCTGCACCACCTCACCGGCGGTCGGGTACTGGTCAACATCGTCTCCGGCAAGGACAACCTGGCAGCGTACGGCGACCGCGAAGGCGACCAGGCCCACCGCTACGCCCGCACCAAAGAGTTCATCCAGGTCGTGCGCAGGCTCTGGACCGAGGAAGGCGTCACCTACCAGGGCGAGCACTTCAGCGTCACGGGCGCCACGGTGGTGCCACGACTGACCGAGCCACCACGGCTCTACTTCGGCGGCGCGTCCGAGGCCGCCGAGAAGGTCGCCGCCACCGAGGCCGACGTCCAGCTCTTCTGGGGCGAACCGCTCGACGGCGTGGCCGAGCGGATCGAGCGCCTCAAGCGCCTCGGCGAGAAGTGGGGACGCGAGCACGCCCCACTCGAGTTCGGCCTACGGGTCACCACCCTGGTACGGGACACCACCGAACAGGCGTGGGCCGACGCCGAAGCCAAGGTCGCGCGGATGGCCAACGGCAACGGCGCCTTTCCACCCGACCCGCTCCGGCGGGCGGCCGTCGGGCAGCAGCGGCTGCTCGATCTCGCCGCGCGTGGCGAGGTGCTCGACGACAATCTCTACACCGCACCGGGCCGGTTCGGTGGCGGCGGAGCGGGCACCACGTGGCTGGTCGGCTCGGCCGAAGACGTCGCGAGGTCGCTGCGCAAGTACCAGAGCCTCGGCATCACCCACCTCGTCCTCTCCGACACGCCGTACTTGCCGGAGATCAAGCGCCAGGGCGACCAGCTGCTACCTCTGCTCGGCGGCTGAGCCGCCGGCCGCCCGCTCGCTCAGGCCGAGGTCCGGAGCGCCGCCGAGACAACGGTGGCGCTCCGGACCCGTAGCGTTCGGTCAGCCGGCGAGTTTGGTGGTCGTGATGGTGTTCCAGGGGTTCCAGGTGCCGTTGTAGATCTTTTGGATCAGGTGGTGGTTGGTGTTGGCGGCGAAGATGTCGTAGCGGCCGGGGTCGGGGTTGACGGCGGTGGGTGCGGCGGTGAGTACGCCGCCGAGGTCGTTCCACCCGGTCCACGCCGTGCCGTCGTAGATCTTGTGGACGAGGTGGTGGTCCGAGTCGGTGGCGAACACGTCGTACCGGTCACCGCGACGGGTCACCGACGGGGCGGAGGTGAGGTAGCCGCCCAGGTCGTTCCAGTTCGACCAGTTGCCGTCGCCGTAGTAGACCTTCTGCACCATGTGGTGGTCGGTGTCGGTGGCGAACACGTCGTACCGGCCACCGACGGAGACCACGTCCGGGGCCGAGCGCAGCACCCCGCCCAGGTCGTTCCAGGCCGACCACTGGCCACCGGCGTAGATCTTCTGGACCAGGTGGTAGTCGGTGTCGACACCGAAGACGTCGAACCGCCCGGGCGACGGGTTGACCACGCTGATGCCGTAGTGCAGAACACCACCGAGGTGTTCCCAGGCCGACCAGGAACCGCCCTGGTAGATGCGGTGGATGAGTTGATGGTTCGAGCCGATGGCGAATACGTCGTAGCGTCCGGACGAGTCGACCGTGACCGCGGCGGCGGAGATGACCGGCCCACCCAGGTCCGTCGGCCCGTGCCAACGACCATCCTGACTATTCAGATACGTCCACTGCAACAGCCGGTTGTCCGCGGTACGCCCGAACACGTCGTACCTGTCTCCCCGGGTGACCGCTGACACCGCCCCCACCAGCTGCGCCGGCGGCGGCGGTGGCGGCGGCTCGACCACCACGTTGTTGTACGCGGCGACGAGCAGCGGCTGGAGGTTGACGAACGGATAGGCGGCGCAGGCTGACCCGGAGCACGAAGGCCGTGACGTGTAAGGCGGCGGCAGCATGTCGATATGCAGGTGGGGTTGCGTGCCCACGGCATGGGCGGACGTTCCGACGTAGCCGATGAGGGTCCCACGCGCCACGCGCTGGCCATCGGTGACCGCCAACCCAGGCGAGTGATGCATGTGTGCCAGGTACCAGATGTCGCCCTCGTCATCGCGAATCTGGACCCGGCTGCCGACGCCGGACGATGCCAGCGTCGCGCTGATGACGGTGCCGGACACCGGTGACACCACTCGCGTGCCGGTGGGAGCGAAGATGTCGGCGGCGTTGTAGTCGTGATGGCAGTTGCCTTGACTCGCGAAGCACCATCGCAGGGGCGACTGCGACTCGATGACCGATTTTGGCGCGTCGAGCGGAAACGTGATCGTGCTCGGCACGGCCGACGCGGCCGTTGCCACGGCCTGGCTACCCAACAACGCCACCACCGCGAGCACAATCATGAGCACTCTTCGATCGCGGAACCACCCGACGAACGATCCTCTTGTTGTCATCAACTCCACCTCCTGAAGCTTGGCAATGTGTCGTACCGCGGAGAGCATCAATGGCGGCCGTCATCGGACCGGTACCGATCCGGTCAGCCATCCGGTATCTGACTGGTGCGACCCGCGGCTGGGCGACGCGTGCGAGCATGGGCCGGACCGGTACCGGCGTCCGGGGGGAGGGGTGTGGAGTTTCGGATCCTCGGGCCGCTGGAGGTCGTCGACGCGGCCGGAGAGCGGTGCCCGCTCGAGCCCCGGCAGGTCCGGCTGCTGGCCGCGCTGCTGCTGGCCCCCGGGCGCACCGTTACCCGCGAGTCCCTGGTCGAGGCGCTGTGGGACGTAGGGCCGCCGGCCACCGCCGTGCAGCAGCTGAAGAACCTCGTCTCGGGGCTGCGACGCCGGCTAGCCGATGCCGGCGGCGGGTCGGTCATCGTCGCCGACGGACCCGGCTACCGCATCCGGCTCGACACCGCGAGGCTCGACCGGCTGGAGTTCACCAGCCGCGTCGAGGCCGTGCCGTCCATGGTGGACGACGGCCGGATCGCCGATGCCGCGGTGGAACTGCGTGCCGCGCTGAGCCTGTGGCGCGGCCCCGCTCTTGCCGGATGCGCCGGCGGCATCCTGGTGGCCGCCGCGGCCCGGCTCGACGAGGAACGCCTTGCGGCACTGGAGCAGTGTGTCGACCTGGAGCTGCTGCTCGGCCGCCACCATCAGCTCGTCGCGGAGCTCACCGAGCTGGTCGCTACCCATCCGACGCGCGAACGACTGGTCGGGCAGCTGATGCAGGCACTACACCGCTGCGGCCGATCAGCCGAGGCTCTGGACGCCTTCCACCGGCTGCGCGGCCGGCTCGCCGACGACCTCGGCATCGACCCCGGCGCGCCGTTGCGGGATCTGTACACCGCGGTCCTGCGGGACGACACCGGCACTGCCGCCGGCCCGACCGCGGGACCGACCGAGAGCCACAAAGCCGCGCCGCGACAGCTGCCCGCGGCGAGCCGCCACTTCGTCGGCCGTACCGCCGAGCTGAAGGAGCTGGCCCAGCTCGCCGCCGAAGCCACCGGCGAAAACAGTGCGGTCGTCTGCACGATCACCGGAGCCGGCGGCATCGGCAAGACCACACTGGCCGTGTACGCCGCCCACCAGGTGGCCGACAAGTTCCCCGATGGCCAGCTGTACCTCAACCTGCGGGGATACGACCCCGCCGACACTCCGGTGACGCCGTCGGCCGCGATCCGCTCGCTGCTGGAAGCGTTCGCGATGCCGGCGGAACGGATTCCGCCCGACCTCGACGCCCAGGCCGCCCTGTACCGAAGCGTGATCGCCGGCCGCCGCATGGTGATCGTGCTGGACAACGCCCGCGACGCCGAGCAGGTGCGCCCGCTGCTGCCCGGCAGCGCCGCGTGCCTGGTGCTGATCACCAGTCGTAGCCCCCTCGCCGGCCTGGCCGTTGCCGCGGGCGCCCACCCGTTCACGCTCCACCCGCTGTCGGACGTCGAAGCGCACGACCTGCTCGCACGCCACCTGGGCCCCGAGCGCTTGGCTGGCGACCCGGCCGCCGCGGTCGAGCTGGTCAGGCGTTGCGGTCGGCTGCCGCTGGCGTTGGCCATCGTCGCGGTCCGCGCCGCTGGACAGCCGACCTTCCCGCTGCGGACGTTCACCGCCGAACTGGCCGACCCCCGTCGCCTGGATGCCCTCGACATCGGTGATCCAGCCGTCAACCTGCGCGCTGTGTTCTCCTATTCCTACCGCTACCTCCACGAGCGGACGGCTCGGCTGTTTCGGCTGCTCGGGCTGCATCCCGGGCCGGAGATCACCGCGTCGGCGGCGGCCAGCCTCGCCGGGACGTCCTTGCCGGAAGCCCGACACGCGGTCACCGAGCTTGTCCTTCACCACCTGCTCACCGAGCCGGCACCGGGCCGGTACGCCATGCATGACCTGCTGCACGTGTACGCCGCCGAGCAGGCGCGGCACATCGACACCGACGGCGACCGCCGCGACGCCACGTTCCGGATGCTCAGCCACTACCTGCACGCCGCGCACGCCGCCGCCCAGCTCTTGAACCCGCACCAGGACCCGATCGCACTCGTTCCATCCCGTTCCGTCCTGGTTCCCGAGCGGCCGGCCGACTACCAGGCAGCCCTCGATTGGTTCGCCACCGAACGCACCGTCCTGCTAGCGGCGATCAATCACGCCGCCGCTGCCGGGTTCGACGCGCACACCTGGCAGCTGGCCTGGACAATGACCAGCTTCCTCGACCTGCGGGGGCACTGGGACGACTGGATCGCCGTCACACGAGCCGCCGTGACCGCCGCCGACCAGCTGGGCGACCCCGCGGCGCGGGTCCGCGCCCACCGCATGCTCGCACACGCCCACCTTGAGGTAGGCGCGATCGGCGACGCGGAGGCTCACCTACGGGTGGCCCTGGACCTGTACGAACAGGCCGGCGACCAAACCGGGCAGGGCCACGCGCACATCGCGCTCGCCGAGGTGTGCGGGCGGCAGGATCGCAATCCCTCGGCGCTACACCATGCGCGACGTGCGTACGAGCTGCACCAGGTCACCGGTCACCGCCGGGGCCTGGCGCACGCGCTGAACCTGGTCGGGTGGTACGAGGGCCGCCTCGGCAACCACGATCGGGCCGTCGACAGATGCCGCCAGGCGCTCACGCTGCTTCAGGATGTGGGCGACCGCGAGGGGACGGCAACCGCATGGGACTGCCTCGGCGTCGCCCATCACCACCTCGGTGAGCACCGTCAGGCGATCGATTGCTACCAGCACGCCCTCGAGCTGCGCGGGGAGCTCGGCTACCGGTACTACGAGGCGGAGACCCTCACCCACCTCGGCGACACCCAGCACGCCGCCGGTGACCGCCACGCCGCCCGTGACGCCTGGCTGCGTGCCATGTCCATCCTGGATGATCTCAACCACCCCGACGCCGACAAGCTCCGCACCAAGCTCGGTGATTCCGCGTAGGTCGCTTTGGATGGGGCCGCGGGTGCGTGTCAGCCCAGTGCTTTGCGCAGCAGGGCCGTCAACTGATCCTGTTCGTCGGACGAGAGTCGCCCGACCGCCGTGCGGGCGAAGGTGAAGGCTGCTGCGAACCGGTGGTTGATCTCGTCTCCTTGGGGGGTTCGCGTGACGAGTCGCGCGCGGCGGTCCCGGGGATTCGGTTCGCGGGTCACCAGGCCGAGCGCTTCGAGACGCATGACGATCTGAGTGATGTTGGAGGCATCACAGCCGAGCTCCTCGGCCAGGGCGCCCATGCCGCGTTGCTCGTCGAGTCGCCCGAGGACACATGCCTGCGCCGGGCTGAGCGACAGCTCGGCCGCGGCCGCCTCGTAGGCACGGTCGTATACGTCGACCAGGTCGAACAGGACGGCCTCGGCCTCCGACGAGGTGGTTACGGGCCCGTTCGGCAGTGCCATGGCGTCCAGCTTAGGGCAGTTACTTGATGTACTCAAGTATCCGTGGTCCAATGATCCTTGATTCACTCAAGTAAACGAGGAGAGCTGATGGACAGCAGGATCGAGCGCTCAACGGGCATCCCGACCGTGGCGCCACAGATGAAGGCGGTCGTCCTCGACCGGTTCGGCGGCGTCGACGAACTCTCGTCGCGCCGGATACCGCTCCCGGTGGTCGGCGACGACGACGTCCTCATCCGGGTGGAGTTCGCCGGGGTCGCGTCCTGGGACGCGTTCGAGCGGGAGGGGGGCTACGACGGCGCTTTCGGTGTCGCGTCGACCTTCCCCTATGTTCTCGGCTGGGACGCGGCGGGCACGGTGGCCGCGGTCGGCCGCAACGTCACCCGGTTCGACGTGGGCGAGCGCGTCTACGCTTCGACAAACCCGGTGAACCGTGGCGGCTTCTACGCCGAGTACGGCGTCGTCGAGGCGGAGTTCGTGGCGCGCGTGCCCGACCGGCTGCCGGCCGAGCAGGCCGGCGCGATGCCTTGGGATGCCCTGACCGCGTTGAGCGGCCTCGACCTGCTCGGCCTGCGGCCGGACGGAACCCTCATGATCTTCGGGGCCAGCGGGGGTGTCGGGCACATGGCTGTGCAGCTGGCGCGGCACCGCGGCATCCGGGTGTTGGCCGTGGCCTCCGGTGACGACGGTGTCGCCCTGGCCCGGCGGCTGGGCGCCGACGAGGTCGTCAACGGGCGCAAGGACGATGTGTTGGCCGCGGCATTCGAGTTCGCACCAGGCGGGCTCGATGCGGCTCTGGTCACCGCGGGAGGCGAGATCGCCGAGCGGTCTCTTCGCGCGGTCAAGGACTCTGGACGGATCGCCTGGCCGAACGGTGTCATGCCCGCGCCTGTGACGCCGCCGAGCGCGACGGTGTCCTACTACGACGGGGATATCACCCGTGCCGGCACCGACCGGCTGAACGCGATCATCGAGGCGAGCTCCTTCGAGGTCCACGTCGCCCAGACCTTCCCGATGGAGCGCGTCGAGGATGCGCATCGCGCCCTGACTGATCACTATGTCGGGAAGCTGGCCCTCCAGGTCGGATAGCCGAGGTACGAAAATAGCCGCCGCGGTGATGCAACCCCGCCGTAGGCCGCGTCCGTTTCACCTCGACGGAGGGAGCCGGCCTGTTGAAGCAGGACGATCACGACGGGTTTCGCGAGTTCGCCACCGCGCGCATGGCATCGCTGCGCAGCTTGGCGTACGTGACCTGCGGCGACTGGTACGCCGCCGAGGACGCCGTGGCCAACGCCCTGGCCAGGCTCTACCCGCGCTGGGGTCGGCTCGAGCGACCTGACCTGTACGCGCAGACGATGGTGTTCCGCGCCGCCATCGACGAGACCCGCCGGCCCTGGTGGCGGCGGGAACGACCGGCCGGCGACGTGCTGCCCGACGTACCGCGGCCCGACCCGGCCGAGTCCACCGACGAACGCCTCCGGGTGCGGGCTGCCCTCATGACGGTGCCGCCCCGGCAGCGGGCCGTGCTCTTCCTGCGCTACTTCCAGGACCTGAGCGTGGACGAGACCGCCGAGGTCCTCGGCTGCTCGGGCGGCACCGTGAAGAGCCAGACGCAGCACGGCTTGGCGAGGCTGCGCGCGGTCCTGGGTGTGGACCGGATCGAGCTGGACGAACCCCCCGACCGCCGGTCGGGCGGCAACGCCGCTATCAACACGGGAGAGTGGATCAATGCGGGTATATGACGTTGTCGACCTGGCGACGTCCGGGGCGCCGCCGCTGCGGCACAGCGCCGACGACATCGTCCGGGCCGCGGTGCGCAGGCGACGCCGCCGGGTCTGGGCCACGATCACTGGCGGCGCCGCCGCGGTGGCCGCCACCGCCGTCGCCGTCGCGGTCGTCGTGCCGAGCCCGGTGTCCACCGACGCATCGCCAGAGCCCGCCGGCGCACCGCCCAACGCGGTGCCGGCCACCGCGCCCGGCCCGCTGAAGGTGCCCGCCGACCCGTTCACGTTCACCTTCACGGGCTACGAGGTTGGCCGGTTCCAGGTGAAGGCGCCACTGGTCGCGTCCACGGCCTACCAGATCGCCCCGGTCGTCGAAGACAGCGACAACGGGCTGTCGGCCTACCTGGTGGTCTACCGGCCGGGCGCCTTCGACCCCAACGGACTGCGAAACCCGCGGCGGCTCACGGTCGCCGGACGGCCGGCCCTGCTACAGGAGCTCACCGACATCCGCTTCCACAAGCTGTTGGCCTGGCAATATCTGGACGGCGCGTGGGCCACCCTCGAGACGTACTCCAGCGACCCGGATGATCCCTCGCCGGACGACCTGGAGCGGCTCGCCCTCGCCCTGGCACCCGCCAACCCGGCCCCGGTCAGGCTGCCATTCCGGATGAGCTACGTGCCGGCCGGGTTCAAACCGGTCGTACTCGGCTCGCACGCGATGGCGGGAATGGATGGCGTCGCCGCCGCCGAGGACGGCGACTTCGGCGGTGCGGTCTTCGCCAAGCCGGCCCCCCGACCCGCCGGCCTGACCAAGCCTTGGCCGCAGAGCGCCGGCCCCGGCCTGCCCGGCAGCTTCGAGATCTTCGTGGTACCCAACGCCAACTCCAACCAACAACTGCGCGGCGGCCAGCGCCCCCCGACGTCACCCAGGTGCTCGGCCACCCTCTGCAACACCTGGACACCGGACGGCAAGGTCAACATTCAGATCGCCACCGAAAACGGAGCGCTCTCCAAAAACGAGATGATCAAGGTACTCAACGGCATCGCGCTCGCCTCGGTGGACAACGACGACACCTGGTTCGACGCCGCGACCGCCATCCCGGTCGCGCCCTGAGCGAACGAGCCCGCCCCAACAGCCATCGCCGCCCGGCCCCTCCGGCCGGGCGGCCTGCGGCCTGTGGCCCAATTCAGTCAAATGTCTCTTGTGGACCCTGGTGCGGCCGCCGGCGTTGGTTTCGACAACCATCGATATATTGATGGAAATCGAACTTGAGGGACTGCCGATGACCGCCCGTATCCTGCCCCGCAGACCGCTCGCCACCCTTGGTACCGCTCTCCTGACCGTACTCGTGGTGCTGGCCGTGTCCGGCCGCCCGGCACGGGCGGACACTCCACTGTCGACGCCTGGCACCCCGGTCGCCGGCGCCGTCACCACGACCAGCGCCTCCTTCTCCTGGACGCCGTCGACCGGTCCGGTCGCCAACTACACGATCGAAGTGACCCCCATCTTCGCCTCCGTCCCGCAGAGGCTCATCACCACGACGACGCCGTACCACACCCACACCGGGTTGAACCCGGACACCGCCTACCAGTACCGGGTGTGGGCCAACCCGCAGCCCGGCTCCGGCTACACCATGAGCAATCCGTCCGGGTACCTGACCGTCCGCACCCAACCGGTACCCGACAGCGCGCCGCCGACCGCGCCCGGCGGCGCCTACGTATCCAGCGTCGGAACGATCTCCGCCACCGTCGTGGTGCTCAACCCGTCGACGGACAACCATCGCGTCGCGGGATACGTGGTCCAGCGCCAGACCGACGGCGGATGGACCGACGTCGCCACCAACGACATCACCTCGCTGTACCTGCGCAACCTGACCCCGGACACCAGCTACACGATCGCCGTGGTCGCCTTCGACGCGAACGGCAACCGGTCGCCGCGCTCGGCCCCGCTGACATTCGCCACCGCGAAGCCCGAGCCGTACCCCACATGCAAGGTCCAGATCAGCGGCTGGGGTCAGTACGTCACCGTCTACGTGACCATCCGGAACTTCACCCTCGACACCGTGCTGAACGACTGGCGGCTCACCTTCACCCTGCCGACCGCGTACACCGTGGACTCGGCGTTCAGCATGACCGTCAGCCGCAGCGGGGACCAGGCGACCGGCACCCCGGCATCGTGGAACACCAGAATCCTTCCCGGCTCAGGCACGACTGTGGGCTTCAACGCGACCCGGTCGGGCGACGCCCCGCTACCGAGCGGGTTCGCCGTCACAAGTCCGGCGCTGAGCCCCGTCCTCTGCACCAACTAGCAATCGACCGCCGTGCGCCCCGCACGGCAACGGACAGGCCGGCCGCCGTGCCGGCCCTGTTCCGTGCGAGCGGACCCACCACCGACGCCGCGGACATGCTGTTGGCCGGCCAAGGCGTTTGCCGCGACTACGCGCACCTTGTCGCGACCCTGTGCCGCGCGATCGGCGTGCCAGCCCGAGTAGCCGCCGTCTACGCAGCCGGCCTCGACCCGATGGGCTTCCACCTGGTCACCGAGACCGCACTCGACGGCCGCTGGTGGGTATGGCACCCTCGAACCGGTCGAGCAGACGATCACCGCCACCACCGCCGGCGACCTACCACCCGACGACTACACCTCGCCGGTCGCACTGCCCACCTGAACTTTCTCGGACTTCTACGGCCGCCACCACCGGCAGCGAGCACTTCGGCCCGGGCACATGGGACACTCAAGCACTGTGATACCTCGATGGCTGATCGTCGCACCCGCCCTCATCCTGGTGACCGCGCTGTGTGGATGTGCCGCAGGTGACGAGGGCTCATCTGCCAGCAAGGCCACAGCGTCATCGAGCGCGGTGGCAACGCCGGCCACGGCCGCCGCGACGACCCCGGCCTTACCGAGCGAATCGTCGTCGACCTCCACCGACGCCGCTGGCCAGCAGATGTGTGACTCGTTGAAGGCGATCGAGGCGGCCGGCGGGGCGACCCCGGCGGACCTGGCCGCCGCGGGCGAGGTCGGCACGCAGTCATCCAACCCCGACATCAGCCGGCAGGCGCAGCTGCTGGCCGCGTACGCGGCGGCGGCCGCAGTGGGAAATCAGGCGGGCGACCTGCGCGGAATGGTTCAGGACCTGCTGGCGGCGTGCCGAGAAGGCGGCTACATATAGCTTGCGCGCAAGCCGTACCCCGAGAGCGTCACGGCGGTGAAGCCGCGCATTAGGGTGGTCCGGATGAGACCTGTGACTGTCGTCGTTTCGTTGCCCGTCGCGGATGTCGAGAAGTCGCTGCGCTTCTATCGCGACGGTCTACAACTAACAAACCCCGAGATTGACGAGGGGATGATCGCGTTCGAGCTGCCGAACCTGTCGCTGTTCCTGATCGAGCGGTCTGAGTACGCGACGTACACCGACCGCGCCGGTGTCCCGCCGGTCGACGCCGCCACGCCGGGGGCGTGTGTCTTCTCGTGCGCGATCGGCAGCAAAGAGGAAGTGGACGACATCCTCACGCGCGCCGGGGTAGCCGGGGGTTCGGTCCCTGGGCCGGCAGCGGACCATGACGGCTCGTACATGGGCTACTTCAGCGACCCCGACGGGCACGTCTGGGAGCTGGTCTTCAACGCCCGCACCGAGGCCGCCGCGCGCTAGGTCGGGCTGCTTGGGCTGGTGCCGTTCGCGCTCGGTGTCCGCGCTTTGGTCACCGCCTTCCGTGCCCGCGGTGACGGGCAGGACGCCTCGCCTGTGGTGGCGACCGGGCTGGTGTCGGTGGCCGGGTGACCATCGCCAACTGCGTTGACAACCTGCCCGGCTGAACCCGCCCGGTCAGGTCCGTCAATGTAACAGAATGGTAACAGCGACTTTCGTTGATGCGTGTGACCGGTCACACTACTTGCTGGCATCTCGCATCGGATGCCGTTGGGCGCCGGGCAGCCCACGCCATGATTCCGCACGCGCATGCGGCTGACGCTGCTCAAAACCCACGGAGGTAGCTCCCCCATGAGACCGATACGTCGAAAACTCCTCGCCACCGCCGCGCTGGCGGTACTGCTGGCGTCGGCACTGCCAGGCGGCGTGGCCAGTGCCGCACCGTCCCAGCTGACCGTCGACCTGGCGGCGAACACCGGCGCCTTGCGGTACGGCGCGACGGGATTCCTGTACGGCCTCGGTGACGAAGGCATCCCGAACGAGACGATGCTGTCCGCGATCAAGCCGCAGGTCGCCGCGCAGAAGGCGCCGGACGGCCTACAGCACCCGAACGGGGACGCCCTGCGGGTGGCGCCGATGTTCAAGCGGGCCGGCGGCCGCCAGATCGAGATCTACATGCAGGACATCTATCCGAACTGGCCGTACGACAACCTGGGTATCAACGACTACCTGTCCAAGGTGGACACGATCGCCCGCAAGGTGGTGGCCGACCCCAACCGCGGCTTCTTCGTGTACGTGCCGTTCAACGAACCCGACTGGATCTGGTACTCCGGCCAGCTCCAGGGCCGGTTCCTGACCGACTGGCGCACCGTGTACCAGCGGATCAAGTCCATCGACCCGAGCGCTCGCATCGCCGGGCCGGGCTTCGCCAGCTACCGTTCGGCGGACCTGCGCGCGTTCCTCACGTTCGCGCGGAACAACAACGTCCTGCCGGACGTGGCGACGTGGCACGAGTTGGGCAACGACTTCTTCGCCAACTGGAACAACCACTACAACGACTTCCGGGCGATCGAAAGCAGCCTGGGGATCAGCCCGCGGCCGATCACCATCGACGAGTACGCGCGGCAGAACGGTGACCTTGGCGTGCCCGGCAACCTGGTGCAGTACGTGGCCAAGTTCGAGGCCAGCAAGGTCGACGCGTGCCTGGCCTACTGGACCACCGCCGGCGGCCTCAACGACCT
This sequence comes from Phytohabitans sp. LJ34, assembly GCF_052068095.1. NCBI lineage: Bacteria > Bacillati > Actinomycetota > Actinomycetes > Micromonosporales > Micromonosporaceae > Phytohabitans > Phytohabitans sp. LJ34. The sequence goes on from NZ_JBQHDG010000004.1 coordinate 26,846, forward strand.
GGTCACCCGCAACAACCAGGCGACCGGCGGCTGGTGGCTGTACAAGTGGTACGGCGAGCTGACCGGCAACACAGTGGCCGTCACGCCGCCCTCGATCGGGGGCTCGCTGCAAGGGCTGGCCGCGGTGGACCCGGCCAAGCAGCAGGCCCGCGTCGTCTTCGGCGGCAACAACCCGCCATCCGGCAGCTACGACACGAACGTCGTGGTCCGCGGCCTGGGCTCGGCGCCGTTCCTCGGCGGCACCGTGCACGCGACCGTGTGGGGTGTGGACTCGTCCGGCCTGAACCCGTCGTCCGGACCGTTCGTCGTGGCCGAGGGCGACTACACCGCCAGCGGCGGCCAGGTGACGATCCCGCTGACCGGGCTGCGTGGCTCCGCCGCCTACCAGGTGATCCTCACTCCGAACAAGGACCTGTCCACTGTGGGCGGCGCGTCTCGGTACCAGGCCGAGTACGCGCGCCTGGACGGTGGTGCCCGCGTCACCTACGGCGGCAACACCGGCTACTCCGGCACCTACTTCGTCGAGGGCTACGGTGCCAGCACCAGTGCCAGCACCAAGTTCGTCGTCACGGTGCCCTCGGACGGCTACTACAACCTGGGCCTGCGGTACTCGGCCGGTCTGCTCTCCGGCGCCCCGGCCAACCGGTCGATCCGGTTGCGGCTCAACGGATCGGACCTGACCGACCTCACGCTGCCCGGCACCGCCGACTGGAACAGCTGGAACACGGTGACCACGAAGGTGTTCCTGCCCGCCGGCATCAGCCGCGTCGAGGCCAACGCGTACGCCGGAGACGACCGCGACGCCGTCAACCTCGACTACGTCGACGTCACCGCGACCACCGGCACGGTCACCTCGTACGAGGCCGAGGCGAGCGGCAACACGCTGTCCGGCACCGCCGCCCGGGGCAGCAACACCGGCGCCTCTGGTGGCCAGCACGTGGGGTTCGTCGGCGCGGGCGCCGGCAACACCTTGCGGTTCAACAACGTCACCGTGCCGACCGCGGGCCGGTACCGGATGGTGGTCGCGTACGCCAACGCCGAGGTCGTCGGCAACCACCAGTACAACAACAACATCGTCGACCGAGGCGCGGACATCAGTGTCAACGGCGGCGCTTCGCGGCGGGTCTACTTCCGCAACACGTTGAGCTGGACCACTTTCAGGACCACCGTCATCGACGTGGACCTGGCGGCCGGCGCCAACACCATCACATTCGGCAACGCCACGAGCGGCTACGCCCCGGACCTCGACCTGATCCGCGTCGCCGCCCCCATCGGCTGATGCGGGCCGGCAGCGCCAGCCAGATCACCGAGTTCGACAGATGGATGTTCCGCGACTTCTGGCGCCACCTCAAGAGCCGCTACGGCCGATAACCCAAACCGCTGGTCCCGGGCGTTTCCCCCCGCCCGGGACCAGCACCCGTCCCAACGCCGCTCAGGCGGCGGTGTGCGCGGGTCGCCCGTTCACCGGATGGAGAGGGCGTGGCGGAAGACGCCGCGCGGGTCCCAGCGGGCCTTCACCGCGCGGAGGCGGGCGTAGTTGTCTTTGTAGTAGAGGGTCTGCCACGTGACGCCGGAGGTGTTCCACGCGGGGTCGGCGAGGTCGGCGTCGGGATAGTTGATGAAGGAGCCGTCGTTTGTCGCGCCGGGTACCGGTACGCCGCCGGTGTCCGCGTACATGTCCCGGTAGAACTCGCGCAGCCAGCCCACGTGCAGGGCGTCGCCGGCCGCGTCGGGCCAGGCGGCCAGGTAGAAGAGCTTGAGGATCGAGTCGCGCTGGGCCGCCGCAGTGGCGTCGGGCGCTGTCGCGTTGACCTGCCCGCCGTACGAGTTGAGGCTGACCGTGCCGCTGAACAGCCCCGGGACGTCGCTGGTCAGGTGCTGGTACACGACGTCGACCTGCCGGTCGGTGAAGGCCCGGCGCAGGTACGCGGCCTTGCACTTCAGCCGCCACCGGCCCGGGTCCTCGCCAGGCCCGCGCAGCGCGGCGGCCAGCCACGGCATCCGCTCCTGGGAGCGCGCGGACGGCGGGGCGAACCCGTCGGCGAGCGCGCTGACATGCTCGTCCAGCAGCCGCTCGGCGTTTTCGCCGGCGACCTGACCGAGCATCATGTGCCGGCCGAACGGGCGCCGGAAGAGCAGCAGCTCGCTGTAGAGGCCGGCGTACGGCGATCCGGGCGCGCTGTGCCGCTCGAACCACCGGCCATGGTTGCGCACCAGCCGGGCGAACGCCTCCGGGCCGAGCCCGTCCCACGACCACTCCATCGAGAACGTCAGCACCGAGGCCGGCGGGCGGGGCAGCAGCCGCTCGGGGTCGCTGCCACGCGCGCCGGGAGAGCGGAACCAGTAGCGGGTGACCACGCCGAAGTTGCCGCCACCGCCGCCGGTGTGCGCCCACCACAGGTCGCGGTGCGGGTCGTCGGGCTCGCGGGTCGCGACCACGCTGCGCGCGGTGCCGTCCCGGCTCACGACGACGACCTCGACCGCGTACAGGTGGTCGACGACCAGGCCGAGGAGGCGGCACAGCGGACCGTACCCACCGCCCTGGACGTGCCCGCCGGCGCCGACCTCGGGGCAGTAGCCGCCCGGGATCGTCACGCCCCAGCCGAGGAAGAGCCGCCGGTACACCTCACCGAGCGTCGCGCCCGCCTCGACCGCGAACGCGCGCCGGTGCGGGTCGTAGTACACGCCGGTCATGCCGGACAGGTCGAGCACCACCCGGACCCGCGGGCTGTCGACGAAGTCCTCGAAGCAGTGGCCGCCGCTGCGTACGGCGATCCGCTTGCCGGCCCGTACCGCGTCTTGCACCGCGCGCACCACCTGCGCGGTCGAGCCGAGCACGTGTACCCGCTCGGGGTTGCCCAAAAAGCGGAGGTTGTAGCGGCGCCGGACCAGGTCGGGGTAGCGCGGGTCGCCGGGCGGGACGACCGCCGGGCCGAAGGGCGCCGGCTGTTCCGCCGGGGCGGCGCCGGCGGCTCCAGAGTGGACGGTGACTCCGGCCGCGGCCGCGATGGCCGTGGTGCGCAAGAGGTTTCGTCGCGTGGGCGTGGACATGGGTGCGTCTCCTCCGCGTGGACGTCGCTGTCCGAACGACGCTACGGACGCCCGCGCGGCATGGACATCCGGCAGCCTGGAGGGACCGGAGTGGGGCTGGCACTACCCCTCGCGGTAGTCGAGCTCGTGGCGGGCATGGGCGAGGGTCAGCTCGCCCTGTAGGACGAGGACCGCCCGCACCGGCTCGGTGACCTTTTTCGGCCGGCCAGCTCCGTAAACGCTGGCCGGCCGAAGACGCCCACCACCTGGCTATCGCCGGGCTGCCTCGAAGGGAGCGCGGTCGAACAGGAACCGGCTGTAGGTGATCTTGTTGTCTTTGACGGTGACACATTCGGCGCCTGGCGCGTTCGGCACCGGTACGGTCGTCGTGTCGTACATGACCAGTGCGGTCTGCTCGTCGCCGAACGCGGCGATCATCCTGGCGTCGAGGAGGATCCGCACGAACGGCGCCATGAACGCGCGGTACGCTTCGGCGCCCTCGATGCGGCCGGCCGGCGCGTCGCAGACGATGTCCTCGGCTATGTAGGACATGGCGCGGTCCAGATCCTTGGTCGTCCACGCTTCGTGGTAGGCGAGCGCGATCTGTAGGGCGGTGCTGTTCTCGGTCACGGTATCTCCTTCTCGTACGTCCTTCCGTTCGTTCAGACACCACCGAAGGCCTGGGCGGAACGCTCCCGCGGAAAGCATGGCAAGATCTTTTCGTGGGCCGGAACCTGCTGGAGCGCGCCCAGGCCGGTGACCAGGACGCGTTCCGTGACCTCACCGAGCCGCACCGGCGTGAGCTGCAACTGCACTGCTACCGCATCCTCGGCTCGCTGACCGACGCCGAGGACCTGCTACAGGAGACGCTGATCGCGGCGTGGCGCGGGCTGCCCCGTTTCGAGGGACGGGCCTCGCTGCGTGGCTGGCTCTACCGGATCGCGACCAACCGCTGCCTCAACGCGTTGCGCGACGCGGGCCGCCGGGTTCCGGCCGAGCCGGTGCCGCCGTTCACGCCGCCGGAGCCGAGCCGGCGCGGCGAGGTCACCTGGCTCCAGCCCTACCCGGACGACCTGCTGGAGCAGTTGCCGGAGCCGGCACCGGGCCCCGAGGCGCGGTACGAGACGCGCGAGGCGGTCGAGCTAGCGTTCGTCGTCGCCCTCCAGCGGATGCCGCCACGCCAGGCCGCGACCCTCGTCCTGCGCGACGTGCTCGGCTACCCGAGCACTGAGGTCGCCACCATGCTCGGTACCACCGAGACCGCCGTGAAAGGCGCGCTCCAACGGGCCCGCGCCGCGCTCGACGGGCGCCGCACCGCCGGTCAGCCGGCGCTGTCCGCGCCCGGGTCGAGCGACGAGCGGCAGCTGGTCCGCCGCTTCGCCGAGGCGTTTACCGCGGCGGACGTCGACCGGGTCGTCGCCCTCCTGACCGACGACGCGTGGTTGAGTATGCCGCCGGCGCCGCACGAGTATCACGGCATCCCCGCGATCGCCGACTTCCTCCGGACCAGCATGGCGTACCCCGGTAACCGGCGAACCGTTTTGGTGCCGGCCCGCGCCAACACCCAGCCGGCTTTCGGCGTCTACCACGCCGAGTCCGATCAGGTGCCGGCCGGCTCGGGAGGGCTGATCGTGCTCACTCTGACCGGTGGTCGGATTCGAGCCGTCACCCGCTTCCACACCAACCACCTGATGCCACGCTTTGGCTTGCCGGAAAAGGTGGGATAGCGGGCGAGCCCCGCCTTGGCCAGCTCTTGGCGTGCGATGCCGCGGTCGACCGTGCGGGTTCCTGCCACGGGCCGATGGCCAGCACGGGCCCCAAAACTATCGGCCGCTTCCTGAAACTACCGGTTGAAAATCTTGTGACTTTCTGCCAGCCTGAAAGACGTCTATCACTGTGAACGCTAACATGATCTTGTAGTTTGCCGGAGGCGCCTCACGCGACCAATCAGGCCCAGCCGCCCGCCAGGTGACCCACGTCCCCCACCTGGAGAGCCCAGCGCCCACCACCACCTCGGCGGTCGATCAAGCCTGTTTACCAGGCCCTATACCCGCTGGTCAGGCAGGCTAAAGCGACACGCCGACGGGCGGATGTGTGACACGAATCCCGGCCCGGTCTGGCCGCCAACTGAGCGGGCCCACCACCCGAACAGCGACAGCGATTTTCCTATCCCACGCTGGAGGATCCGCATGATTTCCCGAACACGTCCCACCAGACGCACCCGACTACGAGCGCTCTCCCTCTCCGGAACTGCTGCGATAGTTGCGGTCCTTGCCGTCTCGTTGCTGCCCAATCTCGCCCAGGCGGCCGAGACGACCCTCGGTGCGGCCGCGGCCCAGTCCGGCCGGTACTTCGGTGCCGCCGTCGCGGGTGGAAAGCTCGGCGACAGCGCGTACACCACGATCCTGAACCGCGAGTTCAACAGCGTCACCGCCGAAAACGAGATGAAGATCGACGCGACCGAGCCGCAGCAGAACAACTTCACCTTCGGCAACGCGGACCGGATCGTCAACCACGCGATCAGCCGGGGCTGGAAGGTGCGCGGGCACACGTTGGCCTGGCACTCGCAGCAGCCTGGCTGGATGCAGAACATGTCCGGCACCACGCTGCGCAACGCGATGCTCAACCACGTCACCCGGGTGGCCACCTACTACCGAGGCAAGATCGACTCCTGGGATGTGGTAAACGAGGCGTACGCCGACGGTGACAGCGGCGGGCGGCGTGACTCGAACCTTCAGCGCACGGGTAACGACTGGATCGAGGCCGCGTTCCGGGCCGCGGACGCGGCGGACCCGAACGCGAAGCTCTGCTACAACGACTACAACACCGACAACTGGACCTGGGCGAAGACCCAGGCGGTCTACAACATGGTGCGCGATTTCAAGCAGCGCGGCGTGCCGATCGACTGTGTCGGGTTCCAGTCGCACTTCAACGCCAACTCGCCGTACAACAGCAACTACCGCACCACGTTGTCCAGCTTCGCCGCCCTCGGGGTGGACGTGCAGATCACCGAACTGGACATCGAGGGCTCCGGCACCACGCAGGCCAACACGTACCGCAACGTGGTCAACGACTGCCTGGCGGTGGCCCGCTGCAACGGCATCACCGTGTGGGGCGTGCGGGACTGCGACTCGTGGCGCTCCGGCGGCACTCCGCTGCTGTTCGAGTGCAACGGCAACAAGAAGGCCGCCTACAACTCCACACTGGACGCGCTGAACAGCGTGGGCCCCACGCCCACCACGTCGGCGCCGACGCCGACCGTCTCACCCACCACACCACCGAGTTCTGCCTCCGAGATCGTCGGCACGCAGTCGGGCCGGTGCGTCGACGTAACCAACGCCTCACAGACCAACGGCACCCGGGTACAGCTCTACGACTGCAACAAGCAGTCCAACCAGTCCTGGACGTACACGTCCGGCAAGCAACTACGGGTGTACAGCAACATGTGTCTGGACGCGGCGGGTTCCGGCAACGGCGCGGCGGTCCAGATCTACACCTGCCACAGTCAGACCAACCAGCAGTGGAACATCAACGCCAACGGCACCATCAGCGGTGTCCAATCCGGACGGTGCCTCGATGTCTGGAGCACCGCCAACGGAGCACAGATCCAGCTGTACGACTGCCACGGACAAACCAACCAGCAATTCAGGCTCGTCTCCCTCGGCGGTCCCAGCCAACCGCCGCCCACGACGACACCGACGCCGACGCCGACCGGCGGTATGTGCTCTCTGCCGTCGTCGTACCGCTGGACCTCGACGGGTGCGCTGGCGCAGCCGAGGTCGGGCTGGGTCTCGCTCAAGGACTTCACCTACGCCCCGTACAACGGCCAGCATCTGGTCTACGCGACGACGCACGACACGGGAACGACCTGGGGCTCGATGAACTTCAGCCTCTTCTCGAACTGGAACCAGATGGGCTCGGCCACCCAGAACGCGATGTCTTCGGCGACCGTCGCGCCTTCACTGTTCTACTTCGCCCCCAGGAACATCTGGGTGCTGGCCTACCAGTGGGGTGGACCCGCGTTCTCGTACCGCACTTCGAGCAACCCCACCAACGCCAACGGTTGGTCGTCGCCGCAGACGCTGTTCACCGGAAGCATCTCCGACTCCAGCACCGGCCCCATCGACCAAGCCCTCATCGGTGACGACCAGAACATGTACCTCTTCTTCGCCGGCGACAACGGCCGCATCTACCGGGCCAGCATGCCCATCGGGAACTTCCCGGGCAGCTTCGGCTCGAACTACACGACGATCATGACCGACTCGACGAACAACCTGTTCGAAGGCGTGCAGGTCTACAAGCTTCAGGGCCAGAACCGGTACCTGATGCTCGTCGAGGCGATCGGCTCCCAGGGTCGCTACTTCCGCTCGTTCACGGCCACCAGCCTGGGCGGTACGTGGACGCCGCAAGCCACCAGTGAAAGCAACCCCTTCGCCGGCAAGGCCAACAGCGGCGCCACCTGGACCAACGACATCAGCCACGGCGAACTCATCCGCACCAACGCCGACCAGACCATGACTGTCGACCCGTGCAACCTTCAGCTGCTCTACCAGGGACGGTCCCCCAACTCCGGCGGCGACTACGGCCTCCTGCCCTACCGCCCCGGGCTGCTCACCCTCCAGCGCTAACGCCGTCCAAAAATCCCTGAACAGGGACGGACGGAAAACGGGCGGGCTCGGCACAACGCCGGGCCCGCCCGCGTCACGCGACCACCCTGGTGGCACCGTTGAACGACGCGGGTGTTAGCACCTGAGCATCCCCTGGAGTTGTGGAAGGCGGCGGAACAGGACGGGGAGGCCGCGCACGCCGTTGCGCACGGACTCGTGCGACAGCGCGAGGTCGGGGCCGGTGCTGGCCTCGACGCCGGCGAGGCAGCGGAGGATGTTCCATCTCGTGTGCCCCAGCCAGCCGCCGATCATGAACACGAACCAACTTGGACCCCACGGCGGCAGCGCTCCGCCCGCTGCGACGTAGCCGTCGAGGACCGAGCGGAAGATGGCGGGCTGGATGTCGTCGAAGCCAGGCCCCTTCGCGAGGCTCAGCGCGGTCGAGCCGAGCTCGCTGGACACGTCGAGCATCCCCGAGAGCTCCCAGTCGAGCACCACCGGCCGACCGTGTCGAGAGAGCAGGTTCCACGGTTGGATGTCCTTGTGGGTCAACACGACGGGGCCCGGTCGCTCGCAGGTGTCGACGAAGTGGGCGATCGCGAGGAACGTCTCGACCTGGGCGGTAAGTTCGTCGGCCCACGGCTGCCCGGTCGCCGTCGCCCGCTCGGCGAGCTCGGGCCAGTCCCGTGACGCCGGTTCCTCGGTCGAGACGCCGGTCCACGCGACGTCGAGCGCGTGGATGCGCGCGAGAATCTCGCCGATCTCGAACGCGTACGCCGCCGGCACCGGTTCTTCGGGCACCTTCTCACCCTCGACCCACCGGTGGACCAGCGTGTCGTGACTGGCCGAGATCGGCTCCGGCATCGGGATTCCAGCGGCGAAGGCCGCCCGCTCGAACCTGAACACGTCTTCGACGCCATAGGTCCACCGGCGATCGAGGAGGTTCAACTCCTTCACCGCGAACGACCCCTGCTCGGTGTCGAGCCGGTACATCCGGTTGGCGAACCCGCCGTGGACACGGATCATCGGACCGATCGGCGCGCCGAGATGTGAAAGCTCCACCCCACGCAATCTAGGACTGGCAGTTCGTCGACGCACCCGCTTTCCGGCGTTCCCGATCCCGGGCGGCCTCTGTGGCAAGAAGGCCGCCCGGTACGGCGACCGGTCAGTAGTGGGGCGCGCAGTACGGGTTGGACGCAAGACATGTCCAGCCGAACTCGAGGGTCAGACTGGCGCCCGCCTTGACTCCGGACCACTCCTGGAAGTCGGTGGGATCGCCCGAGTAGCCCAAGCCGAAGGCGGGGTTGGTCAAGGTTTGTTCGTCGCTGATGCTCCCGCCGGCTGAGCCGCTGATACCGATGGGGCCGGCGGAGGCTCCGACTTCGAGCGTCAGCCCGAAGCCCGCCGCACCGTCCAGGTTTTCCGCGTCCTGGATGAGCTTCACCGAGTTACCCAGCCCTACGCCGGCTCCCACGCCAGGACCGAACTTGACGGCGTTGAGAACGAGGTCTGGCTCGGCCGCGGATGTGCACTGCTCGAATCCTCCGGCGACGTAGAAGCCTTGCGCGGACACCGCCGAACAGGTCACCTTGAGCCAGGTGTGGTGCGTCATCTGCGGCGTCGGCTTGGGTCGGCGGCTCTCCCGGTAAGCCGCGCACTCGAAGCTGTTCGTGCCCGGAAGGTCTACCAGACCGCACTTGGGCGCGGGCGGCTGGTACTGCTTGTATCCCTGGTTGCGCAGACCCTTGCACCAGATACCCACCTCCGTCATGAGGAAGGCCGCGCTGCTTCCACAAACCGGTGCCTGGGTCCGGGTGGGGCCGCGGCCGACCTCGAACTCGCCGCGGCTGGCCCGAACGGGTGCGTAGTACTGCGGAGCCCAGCCGCCCGATGCCTGGCAGGAGCCGTAGCCGTCCGGGCAGCTTCGCGTGAAAGTCCGTGGTGTGGCCGGTGTTGCCGGCTTGTTCTTGCCGGCCGGGCCCTTGCCGTTGCGGCAGTCGCCGTCCGGGCACGAGTGGCTGAGCCCGGTCGGGTCGCTCAGGGTGACCGGGCTGTTGTTGGCGTACGAGTACGCCTGCATCTGCTGCGGATCGGCGAGGTTCATCAGCGGGTCGACGCTGATGAACCGGCCGATGCCGGGGTCGTACTCGCGGGCGCCGAGGTGGGTGAGTCCCGCGTCGGCGTCGAGTGTGCCGCCGACGAAGCCCTTCTCCGTGGGCCAGCTCACCGCCGTGCCACGCGCCACGCCGAACGGCGTCTGCCGGCGCTGCGTCACCGCTTGGCTGGCGCTGTCCACGGTCAGCTGGGCGGTGCCCTGGTGGTCGCCGACGAGCCACCGCACGCCGGCCGCGGTCCGGACCGCTACCGTGGCGGAGCCGTACCTGTAGTACCGGGTGGCGGTCTTCTTGCCGGTGGCCGCGTCCAGCCGGAGCTCCTGCCCCGCCAGGTACAGCGTCCGCCCGGTCGGGTCGCGGCGGATCAGCCGGTCGCCCTCCGCGTCGTATCCGAACTCGGTCGACTTGTCGCCGCCGGTGACCTTCGCCAGCTTGCCCTCGGCGTCCCAGGTCAGGTCCTGCCCCGGCCGCTTCACGGTGTTGCCGGTGGCGTCGTACGCGTACTCGTCGGTCTTCGTGCCGGCCGGGCCGGCCGTGGTGACCGCGGTGAGGTCGTGCGCGCCGGCGGCCGAGTACGCGTACCGCCGGACCGTGTCGCCGCCCGGCGCGTGCTGGGTCTCGGTGAGCCGGTTGCCCACGGCGTCGTAGGTGAACGACTGCCAGTACGACACCGGTCCGCCGAGGTCGCCGACCGCCGGATCGGCGGCGCAGCTCCCCGCGGGCGTCCACGCGTGGGTGAGGCGCCGCACGTGGTCGTACCGGAAGCACTGCCGGTCTGCCGGACCGTCCGGCGGAGTGTCGGCGATGGACAGTACGTTGCCGGCCGGGTCGTATCCGTAGTGCACGTCGGCCTGCACCGGCTTGGGCAGTTCGGCGTCCACAATGGTCCGGCTCAGGCGGCGGGTGCTGTCCTCGTAGTAGAGCGACAGCCACACCCGCTTTCCGGTGTCGCCGAGCTGGAGGCGCGCCAGCTCGCCGTATCGGGTGTACTGCGTGCCGGTCACGTACGAGGCGGTGCCGGCCTGGTCGAGCCCGCCGGACATGGTGCGCGGCGCGCCCAGGTCGTCGTACTCGAAGCTGACCGTCTCCTTGGGAAGGTCGCCGACCGCCGGCAGCGTGACGCCGTACGGGCTGCCGTCCGGGTTGTAGCTGTAGTAGGTGGTGTAGGAGCCGGCGAGTGTCTGCTCCGCCTCCGGGACCGCCACCGTCACCCCGGTGGGCTGGTAGAGCGGCGTGTAACCGGCGATCGTGCGGGTGTACGCCGCGCCGTCCAGGTACCGGACGGACGAGGCGAGCCGGCCCTTGCCCTTCGTCGCGGTGTCGTAACTCCACCCGGCCAGCACCGTGTCTCCCCGCTTCACGACGGTGCGGCGGCCGAGGGCGTCGTGCTCGTGGGTCAGCTTGACGTCTCGGGCGTCGGTCATCGCGACGAGCTGGCCCGCGGCGTCGTACTCCATCGTGGACACACCCTTGTCGGGGTCGTCCGCCCGGGTCTGGTTGCCGCGCACGTCGTACCCGTATCGCCAGGTGTTGCCGCCCGGGTCGGTGACCGTGGCGAGCTGGCCGGCCGGGGTGTAGGTGTACTTCGTCGCGTCGTACCCGCCCGACGGTGTGCCACCGTGGTACTGGCGCAGCTCGACCGTCTGCCCCCGGGCGTCGGTGATCGTGGTGGCGGCCGTGCCGCCGGCCGGCGGGGTGACGTGCACCCGGTCGCCGCCGTACGCGGTCGTCGTGCGCCACCGTTCGGCGCCGCCGCTCTGGTAGATCCGCGCGACCGCGCGGCCCGCGCCGTCGAACCGTGTCGTGGTCAGGCCCGGCACCTCGGTGTCGCTGGCCACCCAGAGGGCGTCGTCCGGCACGGCGTCGTTGAAGTACGGCTGAGTGGCCTTGTAGGCACGGCCCTGCGAGTCGTAGCGGGTGTCGGTCAGCAGCCGGCCGCCGCCGCTGGCCGGCCGTTGCGTCTGCCGCGGTCGCAGCAGGCCGTCGTAGATCTCCTTGCTGGTGACGTAGTTTCCGTTCGGCCCGAGCCTGCGGGTGGTGACCACCGACGGCGCGTCGTCGCGGATCAGGTACGCGAATTTCGCGCTGCCCTCGTAGTCGACCCCGTCGACGACGCGCGGCCGGGTGGGCAGCCATACCTCCACGGTCCGGCCGAGCGGGTCGTAGGCGGTCTCCGTCTTGCGCTTGTTGGCGTCGACGACGGTGGTCGGCTGCCCCCACGCGGGCGCGAGTGTCGTGGTCGTCGCGTGGCCCAAGGCGTTGGTGGTGACCGTCTGGGTGACCGGCCCGCCGGTCGCCGGGACGTACGCCGTCTTCGTCGCACGGCCGAGCGCGTCGCCCGCCTCGACGACCCGTCCGTGCACGTCGTACTTCGCCGTGGACGTCGTGACGTACTTCTTGTCGTCCGAAATGGACTCGGTCCGCGTCACGTTTCCAGCGACCGGTGCCACTTCGACGGCCTGGCCGTCGTAGGCGGAGCGGACGTCGGCGATGGTGTCCTTCGGGAACGAGGCCTCCGCGCCGCAGCCGACCGCGACCGTCTCGACACGGTACGGGAAGCTCAGCAGCCACCTGTCCGCGTTGCGCGCGTACCAGACGCGGGTGCACCTGTCGTCCGCCGGCGTCGCGGTGTCGCCGAGGTCGTTGGTGCGGGTCAGCAGGCCACGGTCGTCGTATGTGGACTCGGTGCGGGTGCCGCGCCAGCCACCGGCGGCCAGCGCGACGTACGACTGGCTCGCGCCGGTGCGGACCAGGTACGCCTTCAGCGCACCGCGGGTCGCCGTCGGCCCCTGCCAGGACGGCTCGTCGATCGTCTTGCTCACCACCCGATCGGTGTCCCCGTCGTACACGACCGATTCGAGCTGGACACCCCGCAGCCAGTCCTCGTCGGTGCGGGCCTCCCCCTCGCTCGGCTGGACGGTCACCGCCCGGGTGCCCGACGGCAGCTTGTCGCCGTGCATGCCGCGGTAGAACCGTTGCTCGGTCTTGCCGATCGGGCCGCTCGGGTCACCGGGCTTGCCGGTACGCACCACGACCCGCCCGAAACCGCGGAACTCGTTCCAGGTGCGCTTGTCGTCCTTGGTGAACTCGGACGTGTCGTGGTGCCAGGCCGCGCCGCCGAGGTACTCGTAGCTCGTCACCTGCTCGCTGAACGTGCTCAGCCGGTCGGACTGGGTCACGCTCTCCACCACGTACTTGTGGAAGTAGTCGGTGCGCTCCGCGTGGTCCTTCTTGGCCCAGATCGCCGGGAAGCAACGCAGCGTGTTCGACTCCGGCTTGGCCGGCATCGTGCCGCCGGCGACGCACTCCGGGCTGGCGTACTTGACTGACAGCACACCACCGGACTCCGACACCACACCCGTGATCCGGTACCGGTTGAGCGGTGCGTATCCGTCCACCTTGTACACCCGGTTGGCGAGCTTGGTGCCCTCGAAGCGTACGGCCGGCAGCGGCGCGGTGCCGCCCACGTGGCCGGTGTGGGTGATGCCGGCGAGCCAGAGGCCGGCCTTTTCCCCGTCGCCCGGGTCGGGAAACTTGTGGTCCAGCGTCCAGGAGTCCACGTCGGTGAAGGCGCCGCCCGAGCCCCGCACCTGTGCGGTGATCTTCGCCAGCCGCTTGGTGTTCCAGAACGTGGGCGAGTACTTGCCCGGGCAGGTGGCCGCCTCGCACCGGGCGTCGAGCGGCACGTCCGGCCAGTTGTCCTTCTTGCTCAGGACGCAGTCGCTGCCGGGCACGCAGCGGTCGGCCACCGTGAACTCGACCCGCCCGGTCGCCGGCTGGCCGTCCCGCACGCCGTACTCGACATGCCGCAGCGTGCCACCGCGCACATAGGACACCGCCGCGTCCTTGAGGTTCGCACCGTACGAGTTCGTCTCCCGCTCGTACCCGTAGAGGATCTGGTTGCCGTGCCGGTCCACCACCTTGTCGACGTTCCACCGCCAGCCCTGCACGCACCGCGAGGTGTCGAACGTGGCACCGTGGCACGGCTCGCGGTCGTCGTCGCCGTACACCGGCACCGTCCAGGTCGACTGCGCGTCCGCCCGCGATCCGAAGAAGTACTGCGTGCCGTCGGTCGTAGTGATCTTCCAGTACTCGCCGTCGTCGTCGCCGTTACCGGCGCCCGTCAGGCGCTCGATCCGCGAGCCGTCGTCGCCCTGCGCCCGCCATTTCCCGTCGCCGTCACAACAGATCAGCAGCCCGCCGCCGCCGGAGTAGGACGCCACCGCGTTGTCGCTGCGCCAACACAGGTCGCCCCGGCCGTTGCCGGCGTCGTCGGCGCACCCGCCGTAGACCCGCTCCACGAACCCCGGCGACAGGTCCCAGCCCTCACCGACCCAGGACGCCTGGTTGTTGGTGGCGCTGGTGCGCCCGTCCACGGCCGACGACGCGTACGACAACGCCAGGTCCGGCTCGAGCCCACCCGGCGCCGGTGGCACGCGCAACGGGTACGACCAGCTGAAGTCACCCGTCTGCGCGGACACCTGCCAGGTCGACGACGGCGCCAACGGCGTCGCCGTGGGATTTCCGGCGCCCTCCAGCGTGGACCCGCTGGCCAGCTGGTCGCCGTCCAACGCGTTGTCGCTGGCCTGGTCCGCCGGGCGGGAGGTCATGTCCTGCCGCTCGAGCGGAGTCGATCGAAGGTCCGGCAGCGGGACGGACGGTCCGGCGGCGGCCTCGGCGGCGGTCCGCTCCACCGCGAGGTCGGCCGTGACGATCAGGACGGCCGCCAGCACAGCGGACAGGACGCGACGCGTCGCCATACGTGCTCCCACGAGACTCATCCCCCAGCTCACTCGAAGACCGGCTCTTCGTTCGGGAACGCGATGAGCGCGTAGCCGAGGCGGTGCTCCATCTGATAGCCCTCGCAGTCTTCCCGCAGCGACGTGTAGGCCTCGCCCTTGACGCGGCAGGCGTACAACGGCCGGCTCGCCACGCCGTCCGGCGGCTCCGTCCATATGTGACCGAGCCCGGACTGCACGCGCTTGCCCGCGCACGTGGGGTCGAGCGACACGAACTGGTCATCACCGTCCACACAGCTCGTCAGCGTCTGGGTGCCGGGCTGGGCGGTCAGCGCCACCCAACCGGTCGGCCCTTCCAGCCAGTGACCGGGCGGCACCACGGAACTGCCGTCGTAGGTGGTGATGTGGTCCCACGCCGGGCCGTAGTAGCGCGCCAGCGACGCGTACGCGAGCGTGTACCCGAGCACGCCTTCCACGGTCGCGCCGGCGCAGTCGGAACGCAGCGACTCGAAGTGGTCGGACGGGCCCATGCACCGGTATACGGCCACCGTGGGCACGTTCGTCGGCTGGCGGGCGTACACGCGGCCGATCGCACCAAGCGACGTCTGACCCTCGCATTCGGCGAACACCGAGGTAAAGGTGTCGTTGCCGTACCGGCAGGCGTAGAGCACCCGGGTGTTGGGCTGCTCCGAGGGCACCAGCACGCCGAGCGTCGCCTCGAAGTGGTAGCCGGCCGGCGGTTCCTCGCTGGTCGACGCGGTGTGGTGGTCGCCGGCGGCGTTGACGTAGCTGCCGAGCTGGTAGCCGATCGGCTTGGGCCAGCTGGCCCGCTGCGCGATCTTCTGGTCGGTCACCATGCCGAGGTCGGCGTGCACCTCGTCGATGTCGCCGGGGAAGAACTCGGCCGGTGCACCGTCCACTTTGCTCCTGCCGACGGTCACGATCCCGTCGCCGACCCACAGCGCCACGCCGTCCCGTACCGAAGCCAGCTCGCCGTTGACGTACAGGCGGAGCTGCCGCGCCGCGTAGTCGTACACGCCGGCCAGGTGCGTCCACTCACCGACCTTCGCCGGCAGGGGTGAGGCCGCGTAGACCATGTCGGCGCCGTCGGCGTCCTGCGCGCGGGCGCCGAACACCCAACGCTTCAGACCCGGCCGGTACTGGAGGAAGTAGCTGCTCATCCGCATGCCGTCCTGTGCCACGACCGTGCCGGCCCGGTCGCCGGTGGACAGCTTGGCCCACGCGGACACCGTGTAGCTGTCCCGGGTGGCGACGGCCGGGAGCCGGCCGGTGGCCGCGCCGCTCACGCCGTCGAGCCGCAACGCCTTCCCGGTGACACCGGGTCCGAAGGACGACCCTCCGGTGGCGGTCAGGGGGTTGTCCTGCCAGTCGTCGTTACGGCCGGTCCCGTCGTCGAAGCGCCACAGGTTGAGGCCCACCGACGCCGCGTCGTCGTGCACCTTGCGCACCTCGCCGTCGCTGAGCGCTCGCGAGTACGCGCGGACGTCGTCGATGCCGCGGGGGAAGAAGTCCACCGGCTTGTCGTCCCATTTGGACCGTCCGATGGTGAGCGGGCCGGTGCTGTTCCACGCCGTGACGCCCACCTGTGCCGCGGAGAGCACGCCGTTGACGTACAACCGGAGCTGGCGCGAGCCGGCGTCGTACACGGCGGCCAGGTGCGTCCAGCCGCCCGGCGCGGCGGCGTTGGCGGAGGTGAGCAGCACCCCGCCAGGCATGTTGGTGTCCGTCTCCGGGATCCAGACCGCCCATTTGTTCGCGCCCGCGTGGTACTGGAGCATGAACGAGCTGACGTGGGCGCCGTCCTGTGCGACCACCGTGCGGTTGCCGTTGCCGGCGGCGGTGAGATACGCCCACGCGGTGACCGAGAAGCTGCGTCCGGTGTCCAGCGCCGGCCCGGCGGTCTCCGCGTATCCGGTGGAGCCGTCCAGCCAGGCGGCGGCGCCGGTGCGGCCGCCGATCCAGCCGGTGCCGCCCTTGAGCGTGGCCGGGAGCCCGCGGCTGCTGGCGTCGGCGACCGCGGTGCCGTTGCCCTCGTCGAGCTTCCAGTGCCCGGCGTCGGCGGCCGGCAGCTTGTCCGGCCCGATCTGCGCCGGATACGAGCCGTGGAGGCCCTTGACCCGGTCGTCGTTGAGGGCGCCGGTGTAGACGCGCACGTCGTCGACGCGACCCTTCCAGTACGCGGTGTGGGCGCCGGCGGCCTTGCCGCGTCCAATCTGGAGCGCGCCGGTCCCGTTCCACGGTGTGTTCAGCGTGCCGTCACCGATCCGGGAGCCGTTGACGTAGAGCCAGAGCTTGCGGGTGTCGGCGTTGTACACAGCGGTCAGGTGCACCCACGTGTCGACGTCGGTCGGCTCGGTGGTCACCGCCGCCTTGGTCACCCTGCCGGTCGTCGGCTCCGGCATCTCGAAGACCCAGGCCCCGTCCGGGCGCTGGATGTCGTCCACCAGGTGCCCGAGCCGGAACTTGCTGAAGCCGACGTCGCCGCCGTCCAGGGCCACCGCGTCCATGCGGCACCGCTCCACCTCGTTGAGGTCGCAGTTGCGGTCCGGCAGGTACACCCACGCCGACACGGTGAAGTTCTGGTCGGTGCGGACGTCGACGCCGGTCGCCGTGGCGGCGCCGGTGACACCGTCCAGCGCGACGCCGTTGCCGACCCGGCCGGGCGCGAAGCTCGCCCCGCCGGTGGTTTTCGCGGCGCGGGTGCCGACGGCGTCCGAGACGTTGGTGCCGCTGGTCTCGTCCAGCCGCCAGTTGTGCGCCAGCGAGAGGTCACGGCCCGCCATGACCTTGATCTCGTCGGCGAACAGCGGCCGCCCGTAGACGCTCACGTCGTCGACGGCTCCGGGGAAGAAGTCGACGTCGCGGCTGTCGTACCGGGAGCGCCCGATCTGGAGTCCACCGCTGGCCTTGACGTTCGACTGGTGGACGGCGGTGCCGGCCAGCACGCCGTTGACGTAGATCTCCAGCTGTCTGCTCTGCTTGCGGTAGACGCCGACCAGATGGGTCCACACGCCGAGCTGGGCCAGGCCGGAGCTCTTCGCGCGATCGCCGGGTGGCGCCGGTTCGTCCGCTGTGGACCCGAAGAAGCTCCAGTGGCCGTCCTCCATCGCCTGTAGGTGGAAGGAGCTGGCACGGGCGCCGTCCTGGGAAACCACCGTCGACCACTTGCCCGGCTTGTCGAGCCGCACCCACGCCGCCACCGAGAAGCTCTGGCTGGTGTCCAGCACGCCGGGCGCGCTGACGTGGTCGTCCTGGCCGTCGAGCTGCACCGCGAGGTCGCCGGCGTCCGGGTACGCGGACTGGCCGGCCGCCCAGGCGGGACCGCCGCGCAGCGTACCGTGCTGCCCGCGTGCCGACGCGTCCTGCGCCGTGCCGTCGAACCGCCACATGGCGGCCGGGACGCCCTCGCGGCCCACGATGCCCTCGATCTCGTCGGTGGACAGCGGTCGGCTGTACACCCGGACCTCGTCGATGAGTCCCGGCCACTGGTCCACGTGGTTGCCGGCGACCATGCCGCGGCCGATGACGAGCGGTCCGGTGGCGTTCCAGGCGCCGTTGACGTCGCCCTCGCCGGCGAGCGCGCCGTTGACGTAGACGCGGATCTTCTTCGCCGCCGCGTCGTACACCCCCGCCACATGGGTCGGCACGTTCGGCTGGGCGGTGCCGGCCGGCGATGCCGCCCAGCCCGGCCAATGTGCCGTGGCCGCCTCCTCGTTCAGCATCGAGAACTGCCAGGACGTGCCGCGCTGCTGTAGCAGGAACCCGCTGTTGGACCAACCGTCCTGGCTCACGAACGTGGTCGCGAGCCCGTCACCGGCGAGCCGGTCCGCGCGCACCCACGCGGCCACCGAGAAGCTGCGGTCGGTGCGCACGGCCGGTGCGGTGGTGGCGGCGAAGCCCTTGACTCCGTCGAACTTCGCCGCGCCGTTGACCAGGCCCTCGCGCACGAAGGTGGCACCCTCGTGCAGCACGGCCGACTCCGCGCCCGGCACGGCGTTCGCGGCCGTGGTGCCCTCCTGGTCGTCGAGCTTCCAGTGTCCAACCTGGACGTTCTCCTGGCTCACCGCGGCGCGCACCTCGGTGTCCGACAGCACCCGGTCGTACATCCGCACCTCGTCGACCATGCCGGTGAGCGCGCTGCCGACCAGCAGCGGCCCGGCGCCGTGCCATGACGTGTCGCGTGCCGCGGTGCCGACCAGCACGCCGTCGACGTACAGCCGGACCTTCTTGGCGGGCGCGTCGTACACGCCGGCCAGGTGGGTCCACTGCCCGGCCACCGGCTCAGCCGGCGCGCGGACGAAGCTGGACGCCGACGGGCTCAGCGCGTCTTCCGAGGGCATGACGAAAACGAAGCGCTTGTACGCGCCCTCGTAGTGCAGGCAGAAAGCGCACTGGTTGGCGCCGTTCTGCCGGACCACGCCCTGCCACTTGTCGTCGACCTTGTCCAGCTTCACCCAGGCGGAGACGGAGAAGCTCGTGTCGGTGCGCAGTGTGTTGGGCGCGGTCATCCGCCCGCCGGCCGCCGCGTCGACCCGCAGTCCCATGCCCGCCGCGCCGGCCTGGTAGGTGGCGCCGCCGGCCAGCGTGCCGTCGCGGTCGCCCAGAAACGCGGTGTCCTTGGTGTTGCCGTCCAGCGACCACTGCGCCAGCGGTCCGCTCCCGGCCCGCACGTAGACGCGGTGCACCTTCGTCGGGCTGCGGTGCCCGGCCCGGTCGACGCTCTGCACGAACAGCTCGCGCGGCCCGTCACCGGGCGGTGTAAGCGTGACGCTCGCCGGACCGCCCAGCGCCGACGCGTCCACCTTGGTCGACGGCGGATCCTGCCATCCGTACAGGTAATGGTCGATGTCCTCGACGCCGCTGGCGCCGAACGTGAACGTGTCCGGCACGTCGACACCGCCGTGCCACCGATTGTCGTCCTTGTACAGCAGCGCGGAGACGCTCGGCTGCTTGTCCACGCCGACCCGGTCGACGACGAACCCGGGACCGTTCACCCACGGGCCGCCGTCGTGGCCGTCGCTGGCCCACACCGTCCAGGTGACGTGCTGGCCGTGCCGCTGGCGCAGGTCCAGGTCGGTGCTGAAGAACGCGCCCGAGCCCTGCCACGGCCCCCAGTCGCGGTGGTCGGTCGACGGGCCGCCGTAGATGTCCCAGATCGGCCTCACCTGGTCGTTGTCCGGATCGGACAGTCGACTCTGGAGCCGGATCCACTCGTCGCCCGCGTACGGCGTGCCGTCGCACCACCGGCACGCGCGCAGCGGTGGGTCGGTGCCCATGTCGTACGGCGTGTTCGGGCGGGTGTTGTAGTTCACCACGACGTGGGTGGCGTACGCGTCGTACTTGCGCCATGCGTACGCGTCGCCCTCGTCCTCCGCCTTGAGAAAGTACGTGGAGATGCCGCCGCTGTTCAACGCGCCGGCCACGTTGAAGCCGATCCCCTTGTTGCCCCCGCAGCCGCTGTAGTTGCTCTGGGCCCCGGAGGTGCCCACATGCCAACCCTGCGGCGCGTTGTTCCACGAGGTGCCGCCACCGATCCCGGCGTTGGCCATGAACAGCTGGTGGTTACGGGTGTTGCAGCTCGGGCCGTACACGATGGTCGCGTTGAAGCCCGCCGAGATGATCCGCTTGCCGGACAGGAACCCGGTGTCGAACATGAAGTACGAGCGGGTCGCGCCGATGCCGTTGCAGCCCGCCCAACCGCAGTAGCCCACCTTGGCCCAGCCGTCGACGTCGTTTCCGCCGCCCCAATGCGTGCTGCCGGGCGCGCCGGAAAAGACCTTCGTCCAGCCGACGTTCCAGTACGTGCGCCAGTCCGGGTCGATCACCACCGGGTACACGGTCTTCGCGCCGGTCAGCAGCGCGCGGTCCGGCGTCAGGGTGAGCGTGCCCCGCTCGACGGCCACACCCACCGCCGCCCGGCGCGGCGTCTCCGCGGCGTCCCACATCTGCGCCGGCGGCGTGGCGAACACCGGCTTGCCCTTGGCGTCCCGCGCCTCCAGCGTGCCGGACCGGGTCGCGGTGACCCGCACGCCCTTGGTGGTGAGGCCCAGCCGAATCCGGCGCAGGGCCGGATTCTTCGCCGCCGTCGCGTTCTTGACCACGAGGTGGTGGGCGTACCCGTCGGCCTCGGCGCGGAGCGTCAGGTCGACGCCGGGCAGCACCTCCGGGTACGTCACGGTCGGCCCGTCGACGACCGGGGCCGGCAGCCGCCCCGGCCAGCTGAGCGCGAGCCGCGCGCCGTCCCGCCCGTAGCGCACCAGCGGCGTCCCCTCACCCCCGCCGGAGAACGCGTAGTCGCCCAGCGTGGCCCGGGGCGCGATCGAACCGTCAGCCTGGCGTACCAGAGTGGTGTCGACGTCGAGCCACGTCGCGCCCTTGCGCACGCGCACCGGGCGGGCAGCCAGCGTCGCCGTCAGCGTGCCGTCCGGCTTCGCGTCCACGACCCGGGTTTCCGTGGTCAGCTCGGCGACCCGCACGGAAGACCGCTGCGCCACCGCGAGCTGGACCGCCGTAGCGGTGTCCGCGGCCTCCCGCACGACCGGCCCTGCCGGCGGACGCGGGGACGGGGACGACGACAACCTCGCGACGGTGAGCAGCGAAGCCACCAGCGCGAAAAGGAGAACCGGGACCACGACCCGGCGGAGGGCATGCTTATCGGACGTCAGGCGCACGGCACGGAGCGTGACAGAGGCCGCTTACGCGCCGCTTACCTGGCGCTGTCGCGCCCCGTGGCTCGCCGGTGCGCAACCAGTGCCGCGTGAGGAGCGCATATCCCGCGGTCAGCATCGCCGCGACAGTGGACGCTTCGTCACTGAACAAAAGAAGCGTGTCCAATGCGGTAAGGAGGAAGGACGTGCCGGCAGGATTTCTATTCATGCCGAAAATGCTAGATCCGGTTTCCGGTCATTCGATTAATGGAATTAATCGAGTACGCCCAGGCGTTTGGCCAGTCCTCGCAGTCGACCGTCTCGACCAAACCGTGGCCTGGAGAGCAGCTCTCGGGCGGCGGCGCGACCCCCGTCGTAAACGGACACCTGCTGCGGTGCGATCGCTTCCGCCTGGTAGAGCGCCGCGGCGGCCGCGCTTTCCGATCCCCTGCCCTGGAGCAGGGCCCGCGCGAGATCGATGAAGTACGTCGCACGGCGGTGCCGCGACATGCTCTCCAGTCCAGCGGCTGCTGTCGGGGCTTTGGCCGCCGAACCCTCCTCGAGGGCTACCAAGATGGCGACCCGCCAGATGTCGACGTTCGTCGGGCCGAAGTTGAAGTTTCCCTCCGGACATTCGCCCGTGTAGGCGGCGACCCTTTTCGCCTCGTCGAGATGCGCGAAAGCCTTGGCGCGCTGCCCGGTACCGGCCACTATCCAGGCGCTGACGAGATGATGCATGCCATAGGTGCTCGCCGCGGTGACGCTTGTGCCGACGTGCGCGCTCAGCAGTTCGACACCCTCCCGTGCCACATGGATAGCGCCCGGCTCGCTGGCGACGGCTCGGAGCCGAGCGTAGTTGGCGAGGCCCAGCGAGCGTGGATCACCGTGCTCACGCGCAGTGCGGGCGGCCAACTCGGCTACCGTCAACGCCAGATCCGGATACCCCAACTGCATGCACGTCGACGCGGCGGTCGAACAGATCTCCACGGCCTCACGCAGCAGCCGCCGCTTTTCGTCATCCGCGCAAGCGTGTAAGCGGTACGCCAGACGCGTCAAGGCAGATCCGAGCGCCGGTACGAGAACATCATATCGGCATGCATAGAAGTGCTGATCGAGTTGTTCGGCGGTGGGAGTGTGCGGTCGCGAGCCTGGATCGTCGTCGACGACGACGACGAGCTGAGGATACGAGAGTGCGATGATGCCGGACCTCAATACCGCTACGGAGGCGTCATCGACCGGCTGGTAGCGCGCGGGGACGTTCTCGCGGCCGGTCAGCTCACGCACCGAGATCTGCAATGCGCGGGCGATCGCCTCCTGTGACGCATATCGATCGAGTGGCGTCGACCCCCTTTCTATCTGCGCGATGTAGCCCTGGCTGAACCCGGCCAGCTCGGCCAACACACGCTGGCTCAACCCCCGACGGTGACGCCATCGCCGTAAGCGTGCGCCCACATGTTCGTCGTCCATCGCAACCATGATTGCGCTGAATACCGGCCCGGCCCAGACAATCGGTGCTACGGCTTCGACGCTTCACGCTTACGGGTTAGCTCGTCTGGCCCTTACCCGCTTTGTGTCTCACTCCGCCGGCGTCGTGACTCGCCACGCGTCGCTCGGCGATAGATCGAGTACTGGAAGATCCGCAGTGTGCATTCCTCCGGCCAGGGCTGCGGATGGTCCCGCAGCCCTGGCATGGCTACTGGTCGACGGTGAAGATGACCGCGCGGTTCGCGGCTGCTGCCTGGCGGTAGAAGTCGCGTACCCGCTTGAACCAGCCCCAGGTATAGCCGAAGTCTTCATCGCTCAGCGAGCCCTGGTAGTCGGTGGGATCGATCCGGTCGTAGCGCCGGCGCATCCAATCCTCGTCTACTGCCTCAAGGGCCGCCGCGACCTGGGCGACTTCACCTGCCCGCAAGTGCGCGACGACGTAGTCGTCACCCTCATAGTGCTGGCCGCCGCCAAGCACCGCCATATCGAGCGCCGAAAGACGCCTGCCAGACCCAAGCGTCCCGTCGCTCAAACAGCGGTGGATGGCGTCCCACGCCTTGTCCGTCTCACAGTCCAACGGCTCACCATCCCAGTCACCCATCTCGACGTCCTCGACGAAGGCTCGAACCTCGGCATCGTCGCGTGTCGCCATCAGGGCGGCTTCCTGCTCCTCAGTGAGGGCGAAGAACATTCCTCGGCATGCCATGAGCCGCAGGATAACCGAAGGCCGCGGTGCGCGGACGACCTCTCAATGTGCGTGGCTCACGCCAACTTGCCGCTGTCCGAAGGTTCTGGGCGGATGCTGACCGCGCGGGCCGGGTTATGGAATGGTTCTGGGCAGGCTGCTGGACGGGTGCGCCACCGCCGGCTCCCGCCGGTCAGAAGAGGGTGAGCTGGCCCGGCGTCGGGCTGGGCCGGCGGGAACGCGGCGGACGGAGCGCCACGCGTACCCATGCCGGCGCGTCCTCGACCTCGTCGGGAGGAGCGCCGCCGGTCAGCGCCCACAACGACGGGCCGAGCAGGATGCCCCGGCCGGCGAGCGCGCGTCGCATCCGGGGAAACTCAAGTGGGAGCCGGATCCCTTCCAGATCGGGCACCGGAAGGTCGGTACGCATCCGCATCAACCGGCGGTTACGCTCCACCAACTCGCGCGCGGCCGGTTCGGCCAACCGCTCGGCCGCCCGTGCACCCACGGCCGCGCTCACCTCAGCCACCCTCCCACCATCCAGCGCCGCCCACGCCGCGTCCACCGTCCCGAACGCGGCGAGCAGGTCGCCGGCGGTCGCCGGCCCAAAGCCGGGCACCCCGGGAAGGTTGTCGGACGGATCGCCGCGCAACGCGGCGAAGTCGCGGTACTGCCACGCCTCGACCCCGCACACGTCAGGCAAGCTGGCCGCCCTCATCAGCACCGCGGCGTCGCGGCCACCGTTGCGGATCCGCAGCACCGAGGTGCCCGCGTCGAGCAGCGCGAAGGCGTCGCGATCGCTGGTGACCAGGACCGTACGCCAGCCGGCGTCCCGAGCCTTCGCCGCGCAACTGGCCAGAACGTCGTCGGCCTCGTAGCCAGCCGGGACGAACACCGGCAACCCGGCCGCGCGCAGCAGGTCGGGCGCGACGTCCAGCTGCTCCCGCAGATCCGCCGGCTTGGCCGCCCGTTGCGCCTTGTACCCGGCGTAGTCGTCCGCCCTCGCCGACGACACCGGACAGTCGAAGCCGACCAGCACCGCGTCCGGACGCAGCCGGGCCGCCGCGTGGGCGACATGCGTGACCAGACCCTTGAGCGCCCACACCGCCCGCCCCTCGCTGTCGCGCAACTCCCCCGTGGCCGCGGCGTGGTACGCGCGGTGCAGCAGGCTGTTGCCGTCGACGACAAGCAGCAGCGGCTCCGCAGCGCTCACGCCAACAGCTTAGAACCCCAGCAGCGGCAACACGCGGTCGGAGTCTGAGCGGGTTCGCGTAGTAACAGCGCGTCACGGCACAGGCGGTGTCGAGGTCGCGGTCCGACCCGTTGTTGCTGCCGATGCACCGTGCCCGGCATCCCGCCACCTGCCGGTGAGTGGATCACCAGTCAGTGTCGCTCGCTGGAGGCCGCCCTCAGGTGTCGTAGCAGCCATCCCACGGAGGAACTGCTCGCGCCTATGGCCGCGCACACGGTCGACGACAGATCCGGTTCCCAAGCACTCGCTCAGGTCGACCCACGCACCCTCGACCTCCTGGAGCAGCGCGGGATCACCGTCCACATCGCCGAGACCACCGAGGCCGTTGGCGTCTACAACGCCCTCGCCGCCGACGGCGTCACCGTCGCGGGGCTCTTCCACTCGACCTGCTGACTGTTGCCACCGGCGCCCCGGTAGCTCAGCGGAAGAGCGGCCGGCGTCGACCCTCGGGCGGGAGTCGAACCCGCACCTGGCGGGGTAGAAGCCCGCTGCTCTGTCCATTGAGCTACCGAGGGAGGTGCGACACCTGGGAATCGAACCCAGCACACTCAGCTTAGGAGGCCGAGAAGCGCATCCAGCGCACGTGCCGCGTGTTCGATGGTACGCCGCCGGAGGATCGAACTCCGCTCCCCCGATTAAGAGTCGGGTGCTAAACCACTCAGCTAGCGGCGCATGGAGGAGGATGAGGGAATCGAACTCTCGGGTGTGACCCCGGCACGGTCCACTGTGGAGTTTCAACCATCGGTCCCGCCGGCCCGCCTACAGCGCCACGAGCGAACGGTGGTCCGGCCCGCCGGGCCGGGCCACGTGCAACACAAGTCACCTAGCGCTGTGCCGGTGCTGGGGACCTCTGGGCCAGGGCGGCGCGTACCCGTTCGACCTCCTCGTGCTCCTGACTACCGGCCGCGGCGAGCGCGCGCCGCCAGGCCGCCCGCGCGGCGTCGGTGTCACCGGCCGCGGCGTTGCAGTCGCCGAGGTGGACGAGCGTATCGACGACGTGGTACGGCATCTCCAGCCGTTCGAACATGACTACCGCCTGCTGAAAGCAGCTTTCCGCGAGCTGCCACTCACCGAGGTGGTGGTGGGCGATGCCCAGCGTGTCGAGCATGCCGGCCTGGCCCCGGACGTCGCCAAGCGCGCGGAGCATCCGCATCGCCTGCCGGCCGTACCGGAGGGTCTCCCTGTGCCGGCCGAGCTTGGCCGCGAACCAGGCCACCGCGTTCAGCGCGTTGGCATACCCGAGGTCGTGCCCGGCCTCCTGGTACAGCGCGACGGCGCGCCCGGACCAGTCGAACGCTTCGGCATCACGCCCCAACCGCCCGTACGCCTGCGCCAAACTGACGTACACCCCGGCCTGGCTGACCGTGTCGCCCAGATCGGCAAACAGTGCGGCGGCCCGGATCAGGACCGCGAGCGCCTCGTCATAGCGGTTCGACAAGGCCATCGCGGTCGCCAGACCGCCCAGCGTGTGCGCCTCCGCGACCGGGTCGCCCAGCCGTGCGGCGGCGGCAAGCGCAGACTGGCTGATCCGCTCGATGTCGTGCACGTGGCGGTGCCGATCCAGGAAGCCGCCGACCACCCACGCCAGCTGCCACGCATGCCGCTCGAACCCATGAGCCACCGCGACCTCGACCGCCGCGATCAACACCGGATGCTCCACTGTGTACCACGCCGCCGCGAGTTCCGGATCGGCTACGTCGGTCACTACCGCGCCGGAGCACGGCCGCGCCACGTCGATCGGCACCAGCAGCCGCCGGTAGACACCGACGGCCGTCATCGCGCTGTGCAGGTAGTGGTCGAGCATCCGCTCCAGTGGCGCCCGACGCTCGCCCGGCGGCTCCGCCTGCGCGAGTTCGACGGCCCAGGCGTGCAGAAGGTCGTGCATGGCGTACCGGCCGGGTTCCGGCTCGGCGAGCAGGTGCGCTCTGGTCAGTTCGGCCACCAGCCGCCCGGCCAGCGGTACCGGGACGCCGGCCAGGCTCGCCGCGGCGGCGACGCTCACCGTCGGTCCCGGATGCAGGCCGAGCAGGCGGAACAACCGCGCAGCGGCCGAGCTGACCGCGCGCATCGACGACGAGAACACGGCGCGCACGTCGGTTGCCGGGCTTCCGGTGGTGAACGCGTCGAGGGTGCGCAGCTCCCGCGCGAACGCGCCGAGGGCGAACCCTGGATGGGTTGCCGCTCGCGCCGCGACGATCGCCAGCGCCAGGGGAAGCCGCGCGCAACGGCTGATGATCTCGTCGGTCGCGGCGGGCTCGGCCTCGGTGCGGTGGGCGCCGATCCGCCCGGCCAGAAGCTGCCGTGACTCGGCCGGGCTGAGCAGGTCGAGCGTCATCGGCTGGGCGCCGGCCACCACCAGGCCGGTGAGCTGGCTACGGCTGGTCACCACCGCCACGCAGCCGGGCCCGCTCGGCAGCAGCGGCATGACCTGCTCGGCCGACCCGGCGTTGTCCAGCACCACGAGCATCCGCCGCCCGTCGAGAAGCGACCGGTACATCGCGGCCTGCTCCTCGCGGTCGGACGGGATCCGGTCGCCGGGCACCCCCAGCGCGCGAAGAGACCGGGCCAGAGCGTACTCGGGCGTCGCCGGTTCACCGGAGGCGTTGCCCCGCAGGTCGACCCAGAGCTGCCCGTCCAGGAAACGATCGCTGACTCGGCGTGCCCACCGGACGGCGAGCGTCGACTTGCCCACACCGGGCGCCCCGGAGACCACCACCGTGCGCGGTTGCGCCGGATCGTCGGCCAACCGGTCGAGCCGGGCGAGCTCCTCGACCCGGCCGACGAAGCCGGGTACGTCCGGGGGCAGTTGGCGCGGCACCGGGGGCTCGTAGATCGCTGGCGCCGGTGCGTCACCGTTTCCGGAGCGTCCGTCCAGGATCCGGCGGTGCAGCCGGCGCAGCTCTTCGCCGGGCTCGATCCCCAGCTCCTCCGACAGCCGGCGGCGGGCCGCGTGGTAGGCGTCGAGCGCCTCGGCCCGCCGCCCGGCCGCGTCCAGGGCCTGCATGAGCTGCTCCCAGAACCGTTCGTGCAGCGGGTACCTGCCGGTGAGCTCGCGGACCTCGCCGATGACCTCAGCGGTGGCCCTCCGGTCGAGGTCCAGGTCGATGCGCCGGGCGAGGGCCTGGAACCACTCGTCCCGCAGGCTGGCTACGGCCCAGGCGCGCAACTGGTCCGACTCGACGTCAGCGAGCGGTTCTCCGCGCCACTCCGCGAGCGCCGCCGCGATCGAGGCCGCCTCGCTCTCGCGGTCTTCACGCTCGGCGGCCCGCCCGGCCTCGCGCATGTGTGCCCGGAACCGGCCGAGGTCGATCACCTCGGGTGGGACGTCGACGACATACGCGCCGGACACCGTCCGCATGATCTGCCGGTCTGGCACGGCGGCGAGCGCCGAGCGCAGCCGTGCCGCGTACAGCTGCACCGCCCGGCGGGGCCGCTCGGGCTGGTCTTCGCCCCAGAGCATCGCGGCGAGTTCGTGGATCGGTACTGGCCGACCGGCGTCGAGCAGCAGCCGGGCGGCCAGCACGCGTACCTTCGGGGAGGCGAGGCGCACGGGACGCCCGCCGACTCGAAGCTCGACCGGGCCGAGTATCCGGAAGTCGACGTCCATTCCGACATCGTCGTCCATCCACGCACTGGGGCAAACAGAAGGTCTGGCCCTATCCCCTCCGGCCCTGATCCCGCCGCGCGGCGACGATCGTCGAACGCGAAGGGCGGCCGTGGAGGGACCCTCCTCGGCCGCCCGCCCCGTGTCTGTTCAGCGCAGCCCGTAGGCCCGGATGATGGTTTGCGTCACGGACGTCCCGCGGTCGTCAGCCGCGGTGGCCCGCAGTGACACGAACGCCTTTCCGGCCGGGTGGTACACGGTGACTTTCCGGTCCAGGCCCGTGCCGCTGACCGGCGCCGCCTTCCAGGTCACACCGTCGTCGTAGGACACCTCGACGGTGAGCGTCGTGAGGTTGCCGTACGTGGCACCGGCACCCTGCTGGACGAAAACGGGATACGTCGACCGCTTGCCCGCCTTCGCCGCGTTGTGGTCGTCCAGGTGCGGCGCGAACCGCACCACCATTACCGGCAGCGTCGTGTTGACCGCCCTGGCCGACGTGAACGTCCACGCCGCCGCGAGCCTGGTCGTGTACGTGGAGTTGCTCCGCGTCGCGGTGGCCTCGAGCCGGTACGTTCCCGGGTCGTCCGGCACGGTGAAGATGTCCGCGTCGCGCGCGGACTCGCCGACCGGTTCGCCGTCCTTCGACAGGGCGAGCCGCATGGTGTCGGTCGTGCTGAAGCCGATGTGGTCGGCGGACCGATCGCCGTAGAGCGGAATCCCGGCGTAGATGACGCTCCGGTCCCGGACCAGATATGGCGAGTACGTCGGATGGGCGGCCAGGGCCGGCCCGAACACCCCGTAGTTCCACTGTTTCCGCGCGACCTGGCCACGCTGGTAGGTCGACGGCAGCGAGTAGTACACAGTGTGCGGGTCGGCGTCGCCCTCGCGGAACAGGCCGACTCCGTTCGAGATCTCCAGGCCGGGCGAGACGAACTGGGTGATCCGGACCGACCTCGCGAGTGGACCAACTGGCCCGAGCCAGGTCTGCTGGTCCGGCCCGCTCTCCCCGAACGTGTGCTCGATCCGGGCGAAGTCGCGGTTTCGCAGACGCGGACTCAGGTCGGCGGGCACGTTCCGGTCGTGCTTCCACTCGATGACGTACCCGTATGGCGAACCGCTGAACCCGCCGTTGCCGTCCGCCTTGCCTGCCGCCGCGACGACCCGGTAGGTGAACTGCCCGGGCGGCGCCGACGTCCGCGACGGAATGACCGCGTATTTGCTCGGCGGGCCGATCGTCTCGTCGCTGTCGGTATTTCCGGCGACGGTCCGGAAGAAGCCGATGTTCACACTTCCGGCGAGCGCGGCGTCCGGCCGGTCGAGCTCGAACCCGATCGGCTTGGCCCGGCGCGCGTCGATGGTGAGCGTCTTCGGACCATCCACCGTGTACGCCGGCTCCGCACCGAGCACATAGGAGTAGTCCTCGGGCCCGGTTGGCACGGCGATCGATTCCAGCACGAAGTAGGTGCCCTTCGGCAGCCGGACGGTCGTGCCGTCCGTCGACGCGTCGAACCTCGTATCCACGTTGGCGAAGCTCGCCCAGTGCTCGGTGGCCGGGGCGCCGTCGGGCCCGATCGCCCGCACGCCCACGTCGTAGCTCTCCACCTCCCGCGTGAGGCCGACCGGTGTGCGAACCACCATGCCACCACCGCTCGCCACGACGAACCCCTCGTACCGCCCGTCCGGCGCGTCGATCCGGGTGTCGGCGACGAGGTGGGCGGTCGCCGTGCCGTGGGCCGGTACCGTGAGGTGGGCCGGCGAGAGGGTGAACATGCCGGCCGGTGGAGCGTCGCCGGACGGGTTCTTCATCAGGACCTCCAGATGCAGCGTCAGGGCCGCGTCCCCGTCGTTGTGGTAGGTGAGCGCCTTGTCGACCGGCTTGTCGTCATGGTGCGGCCACCTCGCCGTCCCAGCGTCCACACTGGACGGGGTGGCGAAAACCGGGTGCTTCGCGGCGGCGGCCACGTCGATGCGGCCCGCGCCCTGGGCGTAGAGGCTGACCCCGTCGCGTGGGACCGCCGTGCCCATCAGCGCGGCTTTCAACTCGGTCGCCTTCCAGCCTGGGTGCTCGCCGGCCAGCAGCGCCGCCGCACCGGCCGCGTGCGGCGTCGCCATCGAGGTGCCGGAGAGCGCGACGTAGTGATCGTCCACCACCGGTTCGGAATTGGCGATCCTCGAACCCGGGGCGAGCGCGGACACGATGCCGACGCCCGGCGCGGTCACGTCGGGCTTGAGCCCCCCGTCGCGCTCGCGCGGGCCACGACCGGAGAAGTCGGCGAGCGAGTCGGTGTGGTCCACCGCGCCGACGGTGAGCGCGCGGTCGGCGGTACCCGGGGTGCTGATGGATCCCGGGTACGGCCCGGAGTTTCCCGCGGCCGTCACGAACAGCGTGCCGGACTGGTCGGAGAGCCGGTCGAGGGCCTCGGCCATCGGGTCCTCGCCGTTGACGACCAGCCCGCCGAGGCTCATGTTCACCACCTGGGCTCCCCGCTGGACCGCCCACTCCATGCCGGCGATGGTCCACGACTCCATACCGAAGCCGTTGTCGTCGAGCACCTTGCCGTTCAGCAGCGTCGCATCGGGCGCCACGCCGACGTACTTGCGGCCGTTACCGGTGATGATGCCCGCGACGTGCGTGCCGTGGCCGACCTTGTCCACTGCGCCATACGGGCTGCCGCTGAAGTCTCGCGCCTCCACGACAGCTCCGGTCAGATCCGGGTGCCCGGCGTCGATGCCGCTGTCCAGCACCGCCACCGTGACACCCTTGCCGGTGTGGCCGGCCTTCCACACCTCCGGGGCGCCGATCCGCGGCACGCTCTTGTCGAGTGCGGCCCGCACCTTGCCGTCCAGCCAGATCCGGCTCGTGGCGGCAGTCAGGCGCTTCGCCCGGTCGGCCGTGACGGACCGCCAGAAGCCGGCCGCGTCGGCCTTCTTCAGCTCGGTCGCCCCGCCGCTGACGCTCGCGAGCGCCTTCGCGATCGGTACGCCGGCCGCGGCCTGTCCACTGAGGACGAGCGGCAGCGTGGTCCGGCTCCGGTCGTCGTACCCGGACCGCACCAACAGCGAGACGTCGAACAGCCGCCGGTCGACCCGGTTCGTCTTGATCAGGGCCGCCGCGTCGGCGGGCACCACGTACTCGTCGCCGTGTTCGCTCCGGTGCCGGAACGACATACCCGAGCGCCCCTTGCCCGGCTCGACCGTCACCAACCGGACAGCGTCGCCGTTCACCCGCACGAGCGCCCGGTCGCCGGTGACGAGCGTGACCCACCGCTGCTGCCCCGGCGAACCGGTCGTGGCCGCGGCAACGGTGCCCTCCCGTAGCGGCACGACCAGCGCCGTCGCGGCGAGCACCAGGCCCACCGCGTACAGCGAAGATGATCGGCGCATCGCGTCAGCACTCCCCCGGGCCGTACGCGACCGCGGCCGGGGCGTTGGCCGCCGGCGGCTCCTCGTCCGTCCAGCGGGTCGACTCCAGCACCCGGTACCCGATCACCGCGCCCTTCGGCACCCATGCCATCTCGGCGGCCGGTTTCATCGCCCGGATGACCTCCGCGAGCGTCTGTCCACTGTCGGGGTTGAAGACCAGGCTGACCTGGTACGGCCCGCCGGAGTCGGCCATCTGCTCGTCGACCGTGTCGTTGGTGGTGATGGCCACGGCGACACCGTCGCGCCCCTTGGCGTCCTTCACCGCACCGAGCGACGTCACCCCCGCCAATCCGGCCAGCACCTGGTACGCGGCCGAGCGCACCTGCGGCGTGATCGGGTTCTGGAAGAGCAGGTTCATCACCCCGTTGAAGATGGCTTCGCCGAGCTCGACGTCGGTACGGTGCGGCAGGTCCTGCTTCTTGATGACGCCGATCAGCCAGGCCTTCAGCGCGGCCGGGTCGGACGGCAGGGCACGGACCTGGTCGACCGTCAGGTCTTCGCCGAGGACCCAGAACTTGGGCACGTACGGTCTCGTGCTTGGGTACCGGTACTGGATCTGCGGGCCCTTCCCCGTGTCTTTCGTGACGGTGCTGGCCGTGGCCGGTGCGGCGGTGTACGCGTTCTTCGGATCCACCGGGCAGCCCGCCCGCGGCTCCTTCGGCCAGCTGCTCGGCGAGCCGGCCTTCTTCCAGGCCGCCTTGTCAGCGTCGGAGGCCGGCTCGCCGCCGGCCCACCGGCGGTCCAGCACCCGGTACGGGTCGACGACCGGGATCCACCATGTCTCGGTGTACGCACCCATGATGGCGTACCGGTTGCCGGGTCGGCCGACCCGGATGAGCGACCCGTGTTCGATCGTGGATGTCCAGAACTTGCCGGAGCCGGGGTCCGGCTCGTTCAGCGTCTGTTCGGCGGCGGTCAGCAGCAACTCCCGCGCCGACCGGTTGTCCGCCTCGATCGGCCCGGCGTCCGTAACGCCCGGGCCGTCCGTCGCGCCGCGCGAGGGCGGCGGCGCCGAGCCCAGCACGTGTGCTCCGACCACGATGCCGGTGGACACCGCGAGGACACCGGCGGCGACCGGCACGAGGATGCGAGTCCTCCAGCGCGACGCGCGCTTGGCGTAGATCTGCCGCGTCAGGCGACGCCGGGCCTCGTCGACCGTTCGCGTCGACGGCGGGTCTACCGGCCGGGCGCCGGCAAGCAGGTCAAGTTCGTCCACGGTAGCGTCACCTTTCCATCGGGTTGTCGTCGTCGAGTGCGGCGCGCAGCCGCTTGCGGGCCCGGTGCAGCCGGGACCCGACGGTGCCCGCCGGGATGCCGAGCGCACTTGCCACTTCGTCGTGCGCCAGCTGGCCCCAGACCACCAGCAGAAGGACGTCCCGGTCGCCCGCCGACAGGTCGGCCAGCGCGGCGACGAGCCGGTCGCGGGCGGCCTCCGCGGTCACGCGGGAGTCGGCGCCGTCGAGGTCCACGTTGTACGCCGGCTCGGCGGCCGCCCGAGCATGGGCGCGGTAGCCGCGCTCCTCCGCGCGCCGATGCTCGCGGATCAGGTTCGTCGCGATCCCGTACAGCCAGGCGCGGACCGTCCCCCGCCGGGGGTCGAACTTGTCCCGCTGCCGGAACGCGACGAGGAACGTCTCGGCCGCCACGTCATCGCCTCCCGGGCCACCGAGCCGTCGCGCGGCGTATCCGTGCAACGCCGCGAAGTAACGGTCGAACAGCTCGGCGAAGCACTCCGGGTCGGCGCGTGAGCGCGCCAGCAACTCGGCTTCGTCCACCTGGACCGCCACATGCGCACCCATCCGGCTCCCTTCGTCGCTCACGTCCTTACGACTGATTGGCCGCACCGCCAGTTGATCTTCACGCGGTGCGTGATTCCCGGCGACCCGGCGGCACGTTGAGTACCATCGCGGTGTGGCCCGTGATCATCTTCAACCGGCCGTGGACCAGCTCACCGACTACATAGACGCTTGGCGACGCCACGACGTAGCCGGCATATTGGAGACGCTGGCCGACGAGTGCGTGATCATCGAGTGTTACGGACCGGTCTACCGAGGCAAGCGGCGCGTCGAACAATGGATGCGTGCCTGGTTCGACGCGGGCGGTGTGGTGCGCGATTGGCAGATCACCACCCAAGCGGCCGCCGGTGACGTCCTGATCGCCGAGTGGATATTCTCCTGCACCTGGCAAGGTGAGGCCACGACCATCGAGGGAGCCTCGATCGCCAGGCTCGCTGGTGCGCGGATCGCTTATCTCCGCGAGTATGCGACCACCGCACCGCTCTACGACTGGACCGGCACCTGGCGAAAGTAACAACGCAGGACACCTCATACTGAGATCGCGCTACTCCCAGCGCGTCCGCTGGCAGCGCCCGCCTTCAGTCGTCAAGTCGACCGTCACTGTCCGCCGATCTTTTTCGGCCGCTACGCTGGCCGGTACTTCGATCCATTTGTCCGTCGCGAGGTCCGCATGCCTGAGGCACCGACGTCTCGGTTCGTGTTGCGTCTTTCCGCCGCGGAGGACGCGCCGGACGCCACGGAAGTCATCGAGGCGATCGCCCTGGATCTGCGGACCGAGTTGGCCGACGCCGGCGCGCTGCGGCTGGAGCAGGTGCCGTTGGGTGGGGCGCCGGAGGGCACCCGTGGGCTAGCGGAGATCGTCGCGGTCTGCTCGTTCGTCATCACCGCGGTGCAGGCCGGCGAGTCTATGGGCCGGGTGGTCGCGGCGGTCCGGCGAGTCGTGGACCGGTACACCCGCCGCAGGCAACGGGTGCGGGTCACGATCGCCGGTGTCGACATCGACCTGGCCACCGCTGACGACGAGGCCACCGCACGGCTCGTCCGGGCGCTGCTCGCGTTGCCGGCCCAACCGCCCGTGGGAGTACGCGAAGCGCTCGTCATCGCCAACGCCCACTACGACGATCCCGGTCTGGCCCAGCTGCGGTCACCCAGCCACGACGCCGACGCGCTCGCCCGCGTCCTGGGCGATCCCACCATCGGTGGGTTCAACGTGGAGCTGATGACGGACGCGGACGAGCGCAGTATCCGGCGGCGCATCGCCGCGTTCTTCGCCAACCGCGACCGCGACGACCTGTTGCTGCTGCACTTCTCCTGTCACGGCGTCAAGGACACCCGTGGGCGGCTGCACCTGGCGGCCCGAGATACCGACCTGTCCGTGCTCGGCGCCACCAGCGTGCCGGCCAGCTTCGTGCACGAGGCCTTGGACGAGACCCAGTCCCGGCGCGTGGTGCTGATCCTGGACTGCTGCTACAGCGGCGCGTTCACCCGCGGTGCCACGGTGCGCTCCGGCAACGACGTCCATATCGCCGACGAGTTCGGCGCCGGCAGCGGTCGCGTCGTGCTCACCGCGTCCAGCGCCACCGAGTACGCGTTCGAGGGCGGGGATCTGACCCAGGCGCAGGCCCAACCGTCCGTGTTCACCGCCGCGCTGGTCGACGGCCTGCAAAGCGGTGCGGCCGATTTGGACGCCGACGGTGAGATCAGCATCGACGAGCTGTACGACTACACGTACCGTACGGTCCGCGACCGCACGCCCGGCCAGGCGCCGATGAAGTGGAGCTTCGGTGTGGAGGGCAGCCTGGTCGTGGCGCGCAGCGTCCGCGCGCCCGCGTTGCCACAGTCCATCGTGGACGATCTGGCCAGCGAGCGGGTGGTCCTGCGGCTCGAGGCGGTCCGCGCGCTGGCGCAGCTGTCGACTTCCGACAAGCCTGCGCTAGCCGACCTGGCGACAGTCACGCTGGCTCGCCTGAGCGACACCGATGACAGCGCCCAGGTACGCCGCGCCGCCAGCACCGCCCTCGCCGGCGACACCAAGACGCCGGCGGCCGACGACGAGCCTGGCACTGACAGCGTGCGGCGCCAGCCCACGGCGCCGGAAGCTGACCAGGCTCCGCCGCGGCCCGCCCCAGCCCCAGCTTCTGCTCCGCCGCCCGCCGCCGTCGGCGAACCAGACGGCGGGACAGCGCCGGCCGCGACGGCAGCCACGGCACGGTCGGCCTCCGGTCACCCGGCAGTGCGGGAGGCGGGCGGCCTCCTTTTGGCCGCCAGCCTGCTCGTCACGATCAGCGTCCTGCTGTACGCGATCGCCGTCTACGGGATCGCCGAGGTGCCCCTCAGCGATGACTGGTACCACAACCTGGTCTGGGTCGTTCAGGTCGCCGGAGCCGGCCTGTTACTCGCGACTCGACAGTCCCGCTGGGCCTGGTTTCTGCTCGGGGTGCTGGCCTGGGCGTGGGTCGACCTGGCACCGACCCTGCACAGCAGCGTCCAGAGCCATTTCCAGGACGCCTGGGGATTCATGGTCACGGCCGACCTCGTCGCCATCGCCGCGCAGGCATGCCTGGTCGTCGCGATAACCCGCGACCGCACAAACCGGTTTCGCCCCGACGCGATCAGGGCGGCTACCGCGGTGCTGCTGGCCGCACTCGCGCTCACCACAACCCTGCTGCTCGTTCCATTGCTCTACGAGTCATGGCACCTGAACACCGGCGAAGGGACCACGCTACGTGCCTTCGCCGGCATCGCCTGCGCCGTCGTGATTCCGGCCGTCGTGATCGCCGGGCGCGGCGCGGTCTTCCTGCCGCTCGGATGGCTTCTGGGCGGCGCTGAGCTCACCCTCACCGGATCGGTCAACCTCTTCCGGGACGGCACCTCCGACCGCAACTACACGATCCTCACCGTGGTGTGGATCCTGCTGGTCCTCACCACCGCCGCAGCCATCGCGGCCAGCTCCTTGCTTCGGTCGCGGCCGACGAACCAACCCGCCGAACGAACCGTCAACCCCCGCCGCTAGCCGGTGCCGGCCGAGAGTGACTTGATGGCGAGACGCTCGTGTGCGGTGCTCGCCATCGGTTGTTTCACCTCGACCATGATGTCGTACTCGCCGATCATCGACAGTGTGGTGACGGCTTGGTAGGTGCCTTTGCGGTTGCCCAGTTCGGCCATCACGATGGGCCCTTTTCGATGGGACATCGGCATCTCCACCATGTCGGTGTAGGCGACGACCTGTCCCATGCTGATGGGGTCGTAGGAAACCGGTGCGGTGACCTGCGCGTCGATCTGTACTCGCAGGTTGCCGAGGTGGCGAGCGGTGATGGCGATCGCGGCCTTGGCCTGCTGTTGATGCCCGGCGTCGCTGTTGGCGGTGGTCGCCGCCGCGGTCGTCGACGCCGGTGGGGACGTCTGGGGGCGGGTGAGTACGAAGGCGACGACGGCCAGGACCAGCGCCAGGCTCATGCCGACGCTCAGGCCCAGGACGAAGCCTTGCCGGTATCGGCTGTCGTGCGGGTGGGGCCGGCCGCGCCGGGTGGCGCGGCCGGATCCGGTTGTGCGGCCGGTGGTGCCGCGCATCTCGTCCGGCAGGGTCAGCCTGCCGCGTCGGCTCACCACCGCCTCCTTCGCCCCTGCCGCCACCATGCCGCCGGTGCCGCGACCCAGGCGAGGGCGGGACGGTGGTCCTGGGTGGTGGCGGCTCCGGTCGCCGTGTTCGGTGGGTGATCGGGCAGGGCTGCCAGGCCGGGCCGTGCGCTGGCGTGGACCCGGAAGATGCCCCACTGCCCACCGGTGAGGTGCCGGGCGAGGGTGTTGGAGCGGTAGAGGTAGTCGCCGGCGACGCCGCGGCGGCCGCCCGCACCGCCGGTGACGGCCGGGTCGAGGACGATGTTGTAGGAGACGCCGGGGTTGAACTGGCCTTGCGACGCGGCGATCTGTGACTGAGGGTCGTTGGGTGACCGGCGCCAGGTGTGTCCGTTCAGCCCGAAGCTTGTGGACCTGGCGTCACCGACCGCCTGCCCCACCCGGAAGACGGTGCGGTCTCCGGCGTACGCCTCGAACAGCGGCGTGGCCGGATCACCGTGTACGGCGGAGCTGAAGATGTTGGTGATGTTCTGGTCCGCGGCGTACCGGTGCGACCATGGCTCGTTGCGGTAGTTGATCGAAAACTCGCCCTGGTCCTCGGGGTCGTCGGCCTCTCGGCTCGGGGTGAGCTTCAGGTCGAAGTTGTCCGGGACCGGCTGGTCGTCGGCGGGGTTGCCGTTGGTGTCCTTGCGGAACAGCGACAGGTCGCTGTTCATGAGCACTATGTTTTCCCGGAAGTCGGGGCCGTTCGGGTCCACGATGATGGCCTGGGTGGTGCTGGTGCGGGTCTGCCCGGTGGCCGGGTCCACCAAGGGCTGGCCGGTCTTCGGGTCGAGATAGGTCGAGCCGGCGGGTTCGATGACGAGCGCACCGTACAGGCCGTGATGCTGATGGTTGGGTACGTCGCCGAAGTCGGTCAGCATCGCCAGGCCGGGTGCGGTGGGTCGGGCGTACCAGCGGTAGGTGATCTGCTCGCCCGGACCCACGGTGGAGTCGAAGTTGGTGCCGATCGAGCTGCCCGCGGATGGGCTGTGGTAGTCGACCAGCTGTGGTCGCAGGGAGACTCGCGCGCCTACCTCCAGCGGCTTGAACCCGGGCACGTTGACCTCGTTGCGTGGAGGCTGGTCCAGGCACGCCGGATAGGTCAGCACGCCGGCCTTGTAGCCCAGTTGGCCCGGCTCGATGGCTTCGAAGCAGTGTGGTTTGAGCTTGGCCGGGTCGAGCCGGTTGGTGAGCGTCACCTCGATGCAGTCGCCGGCGTTGACCCGCATCGTGAGCGGCTCGGGCTGTTTCGTGCCGGCCTCGACGGCGGCTCGTTCGTTGTCGAGGACGAACATCCGCCCGTTCGGGTCGTGGTCGCCCGCGGCGTTGTACACGATGTCTTTGTGGATGGCCGAGACGGCGAACCGGCGGACCGGGACGGTTATCGTGCCGCCGCTGTTGACCGGGCAGGGCTGGCCGGGATCGAGTGCCGCGGCGGCGCGGTCGCTCCGCTTCTTGACGCCCGGGGCGGCCGGTGCGCTGCCGCATTCAGGGGGATAGTTGTCCGGCAGCCACGGCAGGTATCCCGGATAGTTCAGGCGTTCCCAGCACGACTCCACCTGGAACACACCCCACGCGCCGAGGAAGAGGTCGTCGCTGGCACCGTAGGACCACAGGTACTGGAAGCCGCTCTCGATGCCGGGGATATCGGCGCGGACTTCGAAGTACTCCAGCATGCCGATGTGTTGGGCTTGCACGATATTCGACTCGGGGTCGCGGGGCTCGGACTTCCATGGGAAGCGGTCGAGGTTGAACCCGTGCGACTCTTCCTGCGACAGCTGGAATAGTCGGAACTTCGTCTTGTCGCCGTCGTAGGCGCGTAGTTTGGGTGTGCCGGCGCCGTTGAGTTTCCAGTGGTCGAACAGGTTGGACGGGTCGTCCTGGGCGGTCGACGCGTACTTGGTCCGGGTTGCCTCGAACGGTTGCAGGCCGTAGTTCACCCCCATGACGCCTTGGTCGTCGGTGCTGGACGGAAACTTGGCCGGGAAGATCGGCACGCCGAATGGGGTGACCAGGGCGTCGTCGTTCGGATCGTTCGGGTCGGCCGGGCGGAACATCGGCACGTGGTCCTCGATGAACAGCCCATAGCTCTGGTAGTCCTCGCCGTTGGTCTGCCGGCCCAGATAGTCGGTGGTCGGCTGGCACTTGACGGCCGCCAACGCGCCGACCGAAGCATGGCCCCTGCTGTGGTCTTCGAACGTGCAGCCGGCCGGGTGGATGGTCGAACCCCCGAAGAGCCCGTTGTCCTGGTGCACGTTGGGGAAGAAGTGGTCGTGGAAGGAGTTGGTGGACGTGTCGTCGTGTACGAAGTTGCGGTAGGTGAATGTCTGGCCGAAGTCGGCGCCCTGGTCGTAGTTCCAGCCGTTGGCCGCGCCGTCGCTGGACAGCACATCGAACTGCACCATGTGCTGGTGGATACCGACCTCGTTGGTGATTTGCGCGCGGTCGAAGACGGTGCCGCCGAACTGTTCCGGTAGCTTGTTCGTCAGTTTGTACACCACACAGTCGCCCACGTTCAGCAACGGCGAGAACGGTTCGGGGCGCATCACCCCGTTGCGCAAGAAGGACTCGTCCGCGGCGAGCGCGTAGACGCGCGCGTGCGGGTTCTTCCAGTTGAGGTGCGGGCTGTACGTCGAACTGATCTCGATCGCCACGACGTCGAACGTCTTCACCGGCCGCCCCGCGGGACACGGATCCTGGAAGAACCCGCCGGCGACCTGGGCCCGCGGGTCGGCCGCTGCCTTCTCGAGCGCGGTCGGCGGAAACACACCGGTCGGCGAACGGTCGGACACCGACAGCGGCGGTTTCGGCGCCTTGAACCCGAACTTGCCCGGCACGAACAGCGGGAACCCGGGCGCGGCCGCGGTGGGTTCCGGCGGGTCCTGCCGGCCCGTGACCGTCGGGT
The DNA here is from genome assembly GCF_052068095.1 of Phytohabitans sp. LJ34. Classification (NCBI taxonomy): domain Bacteria; kingdom Bacillati; phylum Actinomycetota; class Actinomycetes; order Micromonosporales; family Micromonosporaceae; genus Phytohabitans; species Phytohabitans sp. LJ34. The sequence continues at coordinate 66,772 of NZ_JBQHDG010000004.1, forward strand.
CGTAGTCGAAGTCCTCCAGCGGCACCAGCGCCGGCACCGGGGTGCCGTCCGGATTTGTCCGGGTGCCCCGCTCGCGCTTGTCCAGCGTCCGGTTCAGGCCCCACATGCCGGTCGCGAAATGCGGGTACAGGTGGCAGTGGAAGATGATGTCGCCGAACGTCGCGCGCTTGTCCAGATGTGCGGAGCCGGCGCCGCCTTCGGCCATCAGCGCGTAGTGCGAGCTGGGCGAGACGGCCTGCACGTCCAGAACGTTGGTCGTGCTCGTGTGATGGTCGGGCCGCGAGACGGCGGCGAGGCCACCCTCGTCCTTGGGGTCGAACGGCCACCGGTTGACGTGCCAGTGGAAGGTGTGGGTCTCGAACTCGGCGGGATGCAGCAACCGGATCTGCATCGGCTCGCCCCGGTAGTTGGCGAACACGAGGTCGCCGCCGCCCGGGTCGCCGTACGCCCACGATGACAGGCTGGTCTCCTCACCGACGCACCGGTTCGCCTTGAAGCCCTGCGCCGCCTGGGTCGCCGCCGGGCAACCGACCTCCTCCCGGTTGAACCCGGGCTCGGACCGGTAGTTGAACGCGAACCATTCCAACTTCACCGGGACCTCGCCCTGCACGAGCGCGTCCGCGTCACCGCCACCGAGCGCGGGCAGGGTGCCAGCGGTGAGCTTGGCCAACTGGGCGGCTGTCGGGGTGACGCATTCGTTTCCGCCGGCGTCGTCGCCCGACCGGCAGAACCGCGTGAGGATTCCCGGCTCGGCCTCCACCTCGTCATGCATGAACAGCACGTGCTCGCGAAAGTCCGGGGCGTTCGGCTGCTTGACGACCGCCCGGGTGCCGGATGGCAGTGCTCCGCCGGTGCGCGGATCGACCCAGGTCGCGCCGGCCGGCTCCACGACAATCGCGCCGAACGCGCCGAACGAGTGCGAGCCGATGAACCGCACCTTGCCGTTGGCGTCCACCGGGCGCGTCTGCTGCGACGAGAAGTCCGCACCGTCCTTGAACTGGAACTCGCCTTCCACCCCCGCGTACAGCCGGTACGTGATCGTCTGGCCGGGCCTCGCGGTCGAATCCGGGTTGTTGCCCACCACCATGCCGTCCGAGCCGGTGACGTCGTAGTCGAGCCCGTCGAAATGCATCGACGCGTTCGGCGCGGTGGCCGGATCGAAGTCGTTGTCCGGCTGCGTCGCCGCGGGCGCGAACTCCCGCGGGTTGGGCGTCGCCGTGCCGCGGGCGCGCAATGTCTCGCCCGGCAGGGTGAAGATCGACGCGTCGCGGTTGAACGAAGGCGCCGGCTCGTTGAGCCGGTTGGTAAACCGCACCTCGACGCAGTCACCCAAATTGGCTCGTACCGTCAACGGCTCGATCAGATCTTTCTCGGCCGCCTTCGCCGGGTTGGCCGCGCCCGCGAAGCCCGCCCGGACCGCAGCGATGTTTTCGTCCAGCACGTACATCCGACCCTCCGGCACCACGTCGCCGAAACGGTTCAGGAAGATCGGTATGTTGATCAGTGACACGTTGAAAACTCGCGGCGTCTGCCCCTGTGCGCACGGATTACCGGGCGAGGTCGCCACCGGCGGCACCGCCAGCTGCGCGGCGGTGGCCTGACCCACCATCCACAACGCGCCTCCGACCAGGGCCAACCACAACCCAGCACCCACACCGAGTGCGATCCTGGTCAAGGACGACCTGTGCCGGCCGGCCTTGAACAGCAAAACCGAAAAGATGGCCAGAACGATCAACAACGGCGTGAGATCCACCAAATGCGCGGCCACGCGGTCCTCCCCCATGAGGTGTCAGGGGACCGCGGCACGAAGCCACGCACAAACTCCCGTCGTACTCGCGCGCAGTAGTCCCCCGTTGGCGCACAGTATCGATGGAGCGAATGCTGTCACTGCGCCATCGATGCTGTCAACAGATCGGCTTCGATGCTTCGCTAATCCGCAACCGCCTACACCAAGGCGAGCCGTGAACCGTTCGGCCGCTTCGACGCGATGAGAGGGTGTGAGGGATACGGCTGGCACGCCGAGCGACGTCGAGTTGCTCGCCGCCATCGCTCGTGGCGACCGGGACGCCTTCGAGGCGCTCTACCGGCGCTATGCGGCGTGGCTGGTGATCCGCCTGCGGTATCGCTGTGCCGACCACAGCCTCGTCGACGACGTGGTGCAGGAGGCGTTCCTGGCGGTGTGGCGAGGCACCGCGCGGTTCCGCGGCGAGCCGGGTGCTGACGTCGCAGGCTGGCTGTGGCGGATCGGTTCGCGCCGCCTGATCGACGCGCTGCGCGGCCATGGCGCCCGCGACCGGCTGCTGGGGATGTTGGCCCGGCGGCGGCCGGTCGAGGAGCCATCGGCGGAGGAGCGTGTGCTGCTCGGCGTCGAGCACGGCGACCTGGCCGGCGCGCTCGCCCGCCTGTCACCGGAGCTGCGCGCGGTGATGCAGGCGACCGTCATCGACGGCCTCACGACCGCCGAGGCCGCGGTGCTGCTTGGCATACCGGCCGGCACGGTCAAAACCAGGGCGATGCGCGCCCGCCGCCAGCTGCGCGAGGAGCTGGCGTGAGCGAGCGGGAAGGAGGGGGCGTGGACACCGAGTGGCACCTGCCCGACGACGACATCCGCCGATACGTGGCGCAGGCGCTCGCACCGCCGGCGCTGTGGTCGGCCGACGCACACCTGGCCGCCTGCGCGCGGTGCCGCGCGCGGCTCTCGGGCGCGGTCGAGCCAGAGCTGGTGGGGGCGGGCTGGCGGCGGCTGGAGGTCGAGCTCGACGCGCCGCGCCCCGGACCGATCGAGCGCCTGTTGGTCAGGGCCGGGGTGCCCGACCACACCGCCCGCCTCCTGGCCGCGACCCCCTCGCTGCGGCTGTCCTGGCTGGCGGCGGTCACCTCGACCCTGGTGCTGTCCGCGCTGATGGGCAGCCTTGCCGACCCGATCGCCTTCCTGACCATGGCGCCGCTGCTGCCGGTGGCCGGTGTGGCGCTCTCGTTCGGGCCGCGGGTCGACCCGACATACGAGGTCGCGTTGGTGGCACCGATGCACACGTTCCGGCTGCTGTTGCTGCGGTGTGCGGCGGTGCTGTCGGTGACGACGGCGCTCAGCCTGGCGGTGACGCTGGCCGTGCCCGATCTGGGGCTGGTGGCGATCGGCTGGTTCCTGCCGTCGCTGGCCCTGACCGTGACCTGCCTGGCGCTGACGCCGCGGTTCGGCCCGGTGACCGCCGCGGTCGCGGTCGGCCTGGGCTGGCTGGCGCTGGTCGGCGCCACAGCCGCGGCGGGCTCGGGCGGATCGCCGGTGTTCGTTCCCGCCGGCCAGGTCGTCCTGGCGTTGGCCACCGTCATGGTGGCCGCGTTCCTCGCCCGGCACCGCCGGGCGTTCGAGACATCAAGGAGGTTCAGGTGACCGTCACGGCGACCGCTCCGGCCGTCCGGGCGTCCGACCTGTCCATGCGATACGGGCGGACCGTCGCCCTCGCCGGTGTGACGTTTTCGCTCACCGACGGGGTGACCGCACTGCTCGGGCCCAACGGCGCGGGCAAGACGACGCTGCTGCGGATCGTGGCCACGGCGCTGATCCCGGACAGCGGCGAGCTGACCGTGCTCGGCGCCGACCCGCGCACCGGCGCCGGCCGGCTGTCGGTCCGCCGCCGGATGGGCTACCTGCCGCAGGATCCGGGCTTCCATCCGGGGTTCACCGCGTTCGAGTTCGTCGACTACGTGGCGATCCTCAAGGAGCTGACCGACCGGCGGGGCCGGCACGAGGAGGTGAGCCGCGTGCTGGCGGCGGTCGGCTTGCAGGGCCAGCGGGGCAAGCGGATCCGGGCGCTGTCCGGTGGCATGCGCCAACGGGTGGCGCTGGCCGCCGCGCTGGTCGGCGACCCGGAGCTGCTGATCCTCGACGAGCCGACCGTGGGCCTCGACCCGGAGCAGCGGCTGCGCTTCCGCGAGATGATCGCCGAGCTGGGCGAGGGCCGCACGGTGCTGCTCTCCACCCACCAGACCGAAGAGGCGATGGCACTGTGCCAGCGCGTGATCGTCCTCGACCACGGCGAGGTGCGGTTCGCCGGTCCACCGGCCGACCTCGCCGCGCTGGCCGCCGGCCGGGTCTGGACCGGCGGCACCCGCGAGCCGCGCGCGCTGGCCTCGTGGCGCACCGGCAGCGGGCTATACCGGCACGTCGGCGACCCGCCGCCCGGCGCCGACCTGGTCGACCCCACGGTCGAAGACGGCTACCTGATGCTCGTCGACGTCGCGTCCGGCAAGGAGGCGGCGTGAGCACGGCGGCGCAGGCGCCACCGCGCGTGGCGGACATCGCGGTCGTGCCGGGCGAACAGCGGCGGGCGATGCTCGCCCTGGCCCGGGTCGAGGCGGTGCGGCTGCTCCGCCACCCGGCGGTGATCTTGGGCGTGTTGCTCTTCATGGTCCCCTGGGCGGTCGGCAAGCTGATAGGCGGCGACCGCTACCCGATCCTCCAGGACGCCGACTCCGCACCGCAGTTCGTCGCGATGCTGCTGCTCGGCGGCGGCGCGCTGGTCGGCGCCAGCTTCGCGGCGCTGCGGGCCCAGCGGCACCACACGGCACCGCTGTACGAGGTGCTCGTCCTGCCCGACCCGTGGCGCACCGGCGCGTTCCTGCTCTCCGTGGTGCCACTGGCGGTGGTCGCCGCGGCGCTAGCTGGCGTGCGCATCGGCTTTCTCGCCGCGCTGCCCGGCGCCGCCGGCCGCCCCAATCCGTGGGAGCTCGCCCTCTACCCGGCGCTCGTGCTGCTGCTCGGCGCCGCCGGTGTGCTGCTGGCACGCACCATCCGGTCGCACATCCTGCCGGTCCTGATGCTGCCCGCGCTGGCCGTGGCGAGCTTCGCATCGATCCTGCCTTCCGTCCCGGGCGCGCGCCACGTGCGGTGGCTGCTGCCCGTGGCCATGGAGCCGGAGCCGCCGCGCCTGCCAGTCGACCTGCTGACCCGCCCCGCCGGCCGCCACCTGGCATACGTGGTGGGCCTGATCGTCCTGGCCGCCGCGGCCGCGCTGCTGGTCAGCGGGGCGCGCGGCCGCCGCCTCACCGCGGTCGCCGTGGCCGGCCTGTCGGTCGCCGCGTTGGCCGGGACGGCACAGCTGATCCCACCCGACAAGGCGGCGCGGGCGGCCTTCACCGCCGCCGTCGAGCGCCCCGCGGAGCGCCAGGTGTGCCGGCGGGTCGACCAGATCACATACTGCGCGTTCGCCGACTTCACCCCGTGGATCGACGCGTGGGACGAAGTAGTCCGCGGCGTCCTGAGGTGGGTGCCGGAAGACGTCGCCCGGGAGCCGTTCACGGTGCGCCAGCGGGTCGTGGAGCGGGACTCGTTCGCCAGCTCGTCAGTGGGAAACCCCTCCGCGCAGGCGGATGTCTGGCGCCGGGGCGACGCCGCGGCCGGCACTCCGCGCACCGTCGCGGTCGGCACCGCCTGGGGCGACGGCCGGTCCGAGATCGCGTTCGCCGGCATGGTGGCCTATGAGATGGTCACCCATGCGGGCACCGGTGCGGCGGGCGTCCTCTGTGGAGCGCGCGCGGTGGTGATGGCCTGGCTCGCCGCGCAGTCCATGCCCGGCGCGGTCGACGACCTCCGCGCGATAGACCAAAGCAGCGGGGGAGCCGTAGGCTTCGACGACCCGGTGAGCGGCTTGCTCGGGGCCAGCGTGCCCGACCGTGAGATGGCGGTGGCCTGGGCCCTGCTGCGCCGCCCGGCCGAGCAGGTTGCCCCACTGATCGTGTCGTCGTGGGCCCGCCTGACCGCCACAGACGCTCCGACCGAGCGGGTAGGCGAGCTCTTCGGCGTGCCGGTGCCCGCCGAGCTGCCGGAAGGCGAGCGGATGGTGTGCTCGGCATGAAGGCTCGCACGGTGCCCGCGCTGCTTGTGCCGACCGCGCGGGCGATGCCGTGGGCGCTGTTCCTCGCCGCGGCGGGGCTGGGCCTGGTGATCGTCGCCGGGCCCGCCGTGTCCACCGTTTCGCTGCGCGACGAGGACCTGCTCGGGCTGCTGCGCGTGGCGGCCGCCTGCGGCGCGGTGGGCATCGCGTTCCTGCTCGACGACCCGGCGGCGCGCAGCATCGCGACCGTGCCGACCCCACGCCTGCTGCGCCACCTGCTCCGCGCCGCCCTGGCCGCCGCCGTGGCCGGGGCCTGGTGGGCCGCCCTTCTCGGCGCCACCGTCGCGGGCGCCGAAGACGGCGCCGCGGCCACGCTGCGACTGGGCGGCGTCACCATCGAGGCGGCGGCCCTCGCCGCGACGGCACTGGCCCTGGCCGCCGCGCGGCTCCGTATGGGCGATGGCGCCGCGGGCCTGCTGGCCGGCCCCGGGGTGCTGGTGCTGGCCACCGCCGCGGTCCTGCTCCCGGCCCGCTGGGCGTTGTACGTGCCGCCCGGCGACGACCGCTGGGCCGCCGCCCACGGCCGCTGGGCATTACTGCTGGCCGCGGCGCTGATCGCGCTGCTGTGGGCGGGCCGCGATCCAGTCCACCGCCGCGGGCATTAGACGACGCTCCGCCTGTGTGGTCCGTACCGGCGCTAGCTTGCGACGTATGGCGGCGCCGTGCTGCGGCGGCGTATCAGGGTGGGAACGATCTTGGCGGGGATCTGGCCCGTGCCGGTGCGGTGATCGAGGAGGTGGAGTAGCGCGGTGACGCTTTGCCGGCCGACGTGGTCGTGGTCGGGGCGGATGGTGGTCAGTGGCGGGATGAGGTAGCCGGCTTCGGGGATGTCGTCGAAGCCGACGACGCTGATGTCGTCGGGGACGCGCACGCCGCTTTCGTGTAGTCCTCGGAGGAGTCCGAGGGCCATCTGGTCGTTGGCGGCGAAGATCGCGGTGACGTCGTCGCGGCGGGCGAGCTGGAGCCCGGCCTGAAATCCCGCTTCCGCGCTCCAGTCGCCGACGATCACGGGTGGCACGGTGCGCCCGGCGGCTTCGAGGGTGGCGCGCCAGCCCTCGACGCGATCCTGGGCGTCGAGCCGGTCACGCGGGCCGGCCACGTGCCAGACGGTCTGGTGGCCGAGCTCGAGCAGGTGCTCGACGGCGAGCCGGGCGCCGGTGCTCTGGTCGATCCGGACGGTCGGTATCTCGTCGTTGACGCCGACCTCGATCGCGACAACGGGCAGGTTGGACGGCAGGTTGTAGAGCGCGGTCGCCGCGGCGGCCTGCGGAGCGAAGACGATGATGACGCCCGCGACGGCTTGGCTTGCGAGCGTCTCGACGGCCTCGATGACACCGGCCCGATCGGCGGTTTCCGGAGTGATGATGTTGACGCCGTAGCCGGCGGCGCGGGCGGCGCGGCCGATGCCGAGGAGCGTGGCAGCCGGGCCGAACAGCACGGTGTCGAAGCTGACCACGCCGATCATGTGGGACCGGCGCCGGACCAGGCCGCGGGCCATCGCGTTGGGGCGGTAGTTGAGCTGGCGGACGGCTTCGAGGACGCGGTCGCGGGTCTCCGGGTGCACCCGGGGGTGGTCGTTGAGCACGCGCGAGACGGTCTGGTTGGAGACGCCGGCAAGCCGGGCGACATCGCCGATCACCGCCGTACGGGTGGTCCGTGCTGGAACCGTCACCTGAGTCCTCTCCCGCGCGAGTCGAGCCGTCTCCGAAGCATGTTAACGCTGCCATGCCCAGCTGTGCTGGCCCTACGCATTGATTTTTACCGACGGGTGTCGCTCTTGACAGCGCCGCGTGAGAACGATAACACTCGTCTAGGCAACCAACCTGAAACCTCGGCGTCACCACCGCGACGCGAGCGTCGGCCCACCACCTGGCGGGTCTGGCTAGCACCCATGTCTTCAAAGCACTGACCAACCAACCCACGCGCTCGAGCGGTCATGTTAACGCTCACACAGTGCGAAGGGCTTCGATAGAAGGGACGATCATGCGTCGACGACCGATGGCGAGGTGGGTGGCGCTCGCACTCGCGCTGGCGTTGCCACTAGGTGCCGCGTCCGCTTGCGGCGACGGCGAGCAGGAGCAGGCCGGCGGGCCGGTAACCGTGACGTTCTGGCACGGGTTCACCGCCGAGGACGGCAAGGTGCTCACCAAGCTGATCGACCGGTTCAACAGCTCGCAGTCCGGCGTGGTGGTCAAGCAGGAGGTGAATCCCTGGGACGTGATCGAGGACAAGCTGCTGCCGGCGCTCTCGGCCGGCAACGGACCCACGATCATCGCCCAGCCCAACGAACGCCTCGCCGGGCGGGTGAAGAAGGGCGCCTACGCCGACCTGAGCGACTACTACGCCGCGCCGGCCAACGAGACCGACAAGCTGCTCGCCCCGGCGGTCGACGGCGTGACCCTCGACGGCAAGAAGTACGGCGTGCCGATGGTCTTCGGGCCGATCTCCCTCTACTACAACAAGGCGCTCTTCGCGAAGGCCGGCATCACCGCACCGCCGGCGACCTGGGACGAGTGGGTCACGGCGGCGCAGAAGCTGACCGTCGACGCCAACAAGGACGGCACCCCGGAGCAGTACGGCATCGCGCTGCCGGACCACAGCAACCCGGGCATCTGGCCGTCGCTGTTCTGGGGCAACGGCGGTGACGTGGTCAAGGACGGCAAGGCGGTGCTGGACAGCCCGGAGAACGCGGAGACGCTCCGGTTCTGGGTCGACGCGATCCGCACCAAGAAGCTCTCCCCCGCCGGCTTGGACGGCATCAACGGCGACAAGCTCTTCCTCGGCGGCAAGGCGGCCATGTACATCGGCGGCGTGTGGATGGGTGGCCTGTCCAAGGCTTCGAAGATCGACTACGGCGTGGCGATGTTTCCCGCCGGCCCCAAGGAGCAGGTGACCGCCGCGGTCTCGCTGTCCATGTCGATCAGCGCAAAGGCCGGCGACCGCCAGGCCGAGGCGGCGCAGAAGTTCTTCACCTGGTTCAACGCGGCACAGCAGCAGACCGAGTGGTCGATCGGCTCCGGGTGGCCGCCGGACCGCACCGACGTGCCGGCCGCCAGCCTTGCCGCCAACCCCGACGTGACCGCGTTCTCCTCGTTCACCCCAAAGGCGCGGATCTACCTGCCGGGCGTCGTCAACTACGACAAGATCAGCACTGACGTGGTCGACGAGCTGACCCAGAAGGCGGTAGCCGGCCAGGGCACACCCGAGGCGCTGCTGGCCGAGTACCAGGACAAGCTCGTCGAACAGCTCGGCTAGGCGCGATGCCGGTGCCCGCGGACCGCGCGCCGCGGGCACCCGCACCCACGGGTGAGGGAGTCCCATGAGTACGTCCTCCGCGATCGCACCACCGCGGAAACACCGCAAGCCGTACCGCGCGCCGGCGCCCCTGGGAGGCCGGCGCCGCCCGCCAGGCGCCCGGCGAGGACGGGTGGCCGCCGCGTTCCTGCTGCCGGCGGTGACGATCCTCGTCGTATTCGTCGGCTGGCCGATCGTCTCGGTCGTGTGGCTGTCGTTCACCGACGCGTCCGGGCTGGGCCAGTCCTCCTGGGTCGGGCTGGACAACTACCGCGAGATCTTCGGCGACGACGACATCCGCACCGCGGTGGTGAACACCGTGGCGTACACGGTGATGTTCACCCCCGTCGTCGTGGGCCTGGCGCTGGGACTGGCGCTGCTGATGAACAGCCCCCGGCTGCCGTTGCGCTCCGCGCTGCGCACGGCGCTGTTCCTGCCGGTGGTCGTCTCGCTCGGCGTGGTCGCGATCGCCTGGTCGTACCTGCTGGACCCGAACATCGGACTGCTCGACCACTGGCTCGGCAAGGTGGGGCTGGATCTGGGCAACGTGCTGGAGGACCCGACGTGGGCGATGCCCGCCGTGGTGGCGGTGGCCGTCTGGAAGAACGTCGGCTTCTACATGGTGATCTTCCTGGCCGGCCTTCAGGGCATCCCGCGGCCGCTGTACGAGGCGGCCCGGGTCGACGGCGCCAACCGCTGGCAGAGCTTCCGGCGGGTGACCCTGCCACTGCTCTCCAACACCACCGCGTTCGTGCTGATCATCGCGGTCATCGCGGCGTTGCAGGCGTTCGACCAGATCTACGTGATGACGGCCGGCGGGCCCTACCGCAAGACCACGACGATCGTCATGCAGATCTACGAGAGCGGCTTCACCGACCTGCGGCTCGGCTTCGCGTCGGCGCTGTCGCTGCTGCTGCTCGTGGCCACGCTGGTCCTCAGTGGACTCCAGCTGCTCTTCTTCCGCCGTGGTGAAAAGGACCTCGCATCGTGACCGCCGTCCGCCGGGTGGCCACACTGGGCGCGCTGCTCGTCTGCGCCGCCGCCGTCCTGCTGCCGCTGATCTGGATCCTGACCACCTCGTTCAAGACGACCGCCGACATCAACGCGTATCCGCCGGCCCTGCTGCCGCGCGACTTCACCACCGGCAACTACTCCGGTATCGCCGACCAGCTCGCGTTCGGGCGGCTGCTGCTCAACACCGTCATCTTCGCCGGCGGGGTCACCGTGCTCGCGCTGGCCTTCGACTCGATGGCCGCGTACGCGCTGGCCCGCATCGACTTCCGCGGCCGGGAAGTGGTACTCGTCGCGATCCTGGCGACGCTGATGGTGCCGTTCCAGGCCACCCTCGTGCCGGTGTACCGGCTGGTCAACGAGCTCGGTCTGGTCAACACCTACCCCGGGATGATCCTGCCCCGCGCGGCCGACGCGTTCGGCATCTTCCTGCTGCGGCAGTTCTTCCTGTCCATCCCGCGCGACCTGGACAGCGCGGCGCGCGTCGACGGCGCGGGCGAGTTCCGGATCTTCCGGACCATCATCCTGCCCAACGCCAAGCCCGCCCTGCTGACCCTGGCGCTGTTCGTATTCATGAACAACTGGAACGACCTGCTCTGGCCGCTCGTCTTCACCACCGACCAGGACATGCGCACGCTGACCGCCGGCCTGGCGCTGCTGACCGGAAAGTTCGGCGTCGTCGACCACGGCCTGGTGATGGCCGGCTCGGTCATCTCGATGGCGCCGCTGATCGTCCTGTTCCTGCTGATCCAACGCCGGTTTATCGAGGGCATAGCCACCACCGGCATCAAGTGAAAGTCCGTTCGGGAAAGCATGAAGAGTAAGGAGCACCATGCCGGAAACCACCATCACCGAGACGACGATCTTCAGCGCGCCGGCCGGTGAGCGGGAGCCGAACTATCCGCGGCTGCTGCACACCGACCCGGACGGGCCGCACGCCGGAGCCCTGCTGCTGATCTTCGACTACGGGCTACCCGACCCGGCCGGGCTCCTGGCTTTCCCGGTGTACCGCAGCGACGACGGTGGAGTGACCTGGGCGCAGATTTCCCAGATCCGGGACACCGCGCTGGGTGTCGGGCACCGGTTCCAGCCCACCCTGTACGAGCTGCCCGCGGCGGTCGGCGGGTTCGCCGCCGGCACGATCCTCGCTGCCGGCAACGCCATCCCGGACGACATGTCCCGCACGCACCTTGTGCTGTACGCGAGCACCGACGGCGCCCGCACCTGGCAGTTCCTGTCGGTGATCGACTCGGGCGGGCCGGCCGTCTACGACCCGGGACCGGAGTCCACCACCAGCGCCGTGTGGGAGCCGGAGCTGGAGCTGATCGGCGGGCAACTGGTCTGCCTCTACTCCGACGAGCGGTACAAGGACCGCGGGATGCTCCAGGTCCTCGTCCACCGCACCTCCACCGACCTGCGCACCTGGAGCGAGCCGGTCCTCGACTTCGGCGTCCCGGACCGGCTTACCCGGCCCGGCATGCTGGTCACCACTCCGGCCCTGCCGGACGGCCGCGTCCTGGGCGTGCTCGAGCTGGTCGGCCCGCCCGGCGTGCCGGTCCACCTCGTGTCCTCACCGGACGGTCTGCGGTGGACCCCGGCTGACAACCTCGGGACCCTGCTGGAGTCCGTCGAAGGCACCCGCCTGTCCGGCACGCCGAACATCAGCTGGACCCGCCCGCCCGGCGCGGACCACGCCACCGTCCTGGTCACCGGCCGGATCGCCGTGGCCGCCGACGGCGCCATCCGGAACGTGGCACTGGTCAACCGCGCCAGCGGTCACGGTGACTGGCACGAGGTGCCCCTGCCGGTCGCCGCCACCGTCGCCCCGGACGACCCGAACGCCGGGTACAGCCAGACCCTGCTGCTGTCACCCGACGGCCGCACCCTCGTCCAGTCGACGAGCCGCCGCAACGCGGCCGGAAACCTCGACATCGTCGTCGGCACCGCGCCGGCGCCGGCGGCCTGAGGGTGGGGCCACGATGACGGTGAAGATCCTGATCGACTCCGAGCACCACCGCGGCGAGGTCGACCCGCGCCTGTTCGGGTCCTTTGTGGAGCACATGGGCCGGTGTGTCTACACCGGAATCTACGAACCCGACCACCCCAGCGCCGACCCGCACGGCTTCCGCGGCGACGTCGGCGCCCTGGTCCGCGAGCTCGGCACCACCCTGGTCCGCTACCCGGGCGGCAACTTCGTCTCCGGGTACCGGTGGGAGGACGGCATCGGGCCGCGCGCCGACCGGCCCCGCCGCCTGGACCTTGCCTGGCGCGGCATCGAGACCAACCAGGTCGGCACCGACGAGTTCCTCGGCTGGGCCGAACGCGCCGCGGTCACCCCGATGATGGCGGTCAACCTCGGCACCCGCGGCATCCAGGCGGCCGCCGACCTGGTCGAGTACTGCAACCTGCCGGGCGGCACGCACTGGTCGGACCTGCGCCACCGGCACGGCCGCGAAGAGCCGTACGGGGTGCCGCTGTGGTGCCTCGGCAACGAGATGGACGGGCCCTGGCAGACCGGGCACCTGACCGCCGAACGGTACGGCGAGCTCGCCGCACAGGCCGGCCGGGCCATGAAGCTCGTGGACCCGTCGATCGAGCTCGTCGCGTGCGGCAGCTCCAGCCACACCATGCCGACCTTCGGCTACTGGGAAACGGAGGTGCTCGAACGCGCCTGGGACGTCGTCGACCACATCTCCATGCACGCCTACTACGAGGAGCACGACGGCGACCGGCGCAGCTTCCTGGCCTCCGGCGTGGACATGGACCAGTTCATCCGCGGCGTTGCCGCCACTGTCGACGCGGTCGCCGCCCGCAAGCACAGCGGCAAGCGGATCGGCATCTCGTTCGACGAGTGGAACGTGTGGTACCAGAGCCGGTTCGAGGCCGCCGGCCTGCCCGACATCGACGTGGCCGGCCCGAGGATCGAAGACACCTACAGCGCCTTGGACGCCGTCGTCGTCGGCGACCTGCTGATCAGCCTGCTCAACCACGCCGACCGGGTCCGGATCGCCTGCCTGGCCCAGCTCGTGAACGTAATCGCTCCAATCAGGACAGACCCGGGTGGCGCCGCGTGGCGGCAGACCACCTTCCACCCCGTCGCCGCCGTCGCCGCCACCGCACGCGGCCACAGCCTGGTCACCCGGGTCACCGCGCCGGAGCTGTACACCCGCCGGTACGGCGACGTCCCGGCGGTCGCGGCCGCGGCCGTGGCGGACCCGGCGACCGGGCGGGTGACCGCCTACCTGACCAACCGCGGCGACGAGCCGGCCACTGTGGAGGTCCGGTACCGCGGGCCGGGAACGCTGAGCGCCGAGTCAGGCCGGGTGCTCGTCGCCGACCAGAAAGGTCCCCGCGACCGGGAGGCGGCCGCGGGATTCGGCTTCACCACGCTGCCGGTCAGCGCCGGCACCGATCCGCACACCGTGACCACGACCCTTCCCCCCGAGTCCTGGACGGTCCTGGCCGCCCGCTGAGGCTCTCGCACACGCAGCGGCTACGCCCATGCCTTGGCAAGAGCGGCCAGGTCGAGACCGCCGCCGCTGGCCGCGACCTCGTCCAGGCAGTCGGCCTCCCCACGGCCGGGCCTGTTGATGGCCAGCTGCCACCGTGGACCGCCGGCCGGACCAGCAGTCGCGACGTCTGTCCTCGGACAGATCGCCGCCGCGGCACTGGCCCGGTCGGTGCCGGCTCAACCGCCCGTGTCGTCGCCTGCCGCCGCGCCGGCACGCCCGGCGGCCTGCTACTGGTTGCCGACGCGATGCCCGAACGCTCCCGGCGAGCCGGACCGGACCGGCCGGACAGCCCCGAGCCGTGGCAACGGTGGTGGGGTGCTCTGGCACCAGGCCGCCGCCGGGACCGTTCAACCGGATCCTATCCCTGACATCGGGGCGGATAGGGTCCGTTGCATGCGCAGCTCAGCTTGGCCATGGCTGAGGATCATGGCCTTTGCTCTGGTCATCGTCGGCTTGGCCATGGTCTTCATCAACGCCGAGGCCCTTTCGAACGGCGACGCCGTCGAGTGCGACGGTAGCCCGATGAGACCTGATCAGTTGTGCGTGAGCTTTGCCGGTGGCGAAACCAACAGCTACGACGAGGAGAAGAGGAACGAAGCCCGGGGAGAACTCGCTGGCTACGTCGGAGTGGGCCTCGGCGCCCTCGGCATCGTCCTCTTCATCAGCAATGCGATCGCCACGCGACGAGGAAACCGGTGACGGGGGTCAGGGTGTCGGTGAGCCAGCCGATGGCGGCGTGGGGTGGGCGTCCGGGTCGAAGGCGGACTCGTTGGTCGGACCGGTGCGGGCGAATCCATGGGAGTTCTGGTAGTGCTGGTCAGCCGTCGGCCTTGCGCTGGCCGTTTCCGGCGGCGGCGCAGTGAGCACACGTGCCGAAGATCTCCAGTGTGTGGTTGACGTCGGTGAAGCCGTAATCGGTGGCGACCTTGTCCGCCCAGCGCTCGACCGCCGGCCCGCTCACCTCGACGGTCGTTCCGCAATGCCGGCAGACCAGATGGTGGTGGTGGGTGCGGCTGCACCGCCGAAACAGCTGCTCCCCACCACCGGTGCGGGTCGTGTCGACCTCACCGGCGTCGACGAGCAACTGAAGGGTGCGGTAGATGGTCGTGAGCCCCACCTTGACTCCCCGCTGCCGCAACGTCTGATGCAGGTCCTGCGCGGTACGGAAGCCCTCGGTCTCCTGCAACAGCGCGAGCACCTCGGCCCGCTGGCGGGTGTTTCGGGTCGCGTTGGGGATGGTCTGGTTCACCGACCAATTATGCATCCACTCGCATATGCGCTGCTTGCCCCCGCAGCTCGCCGCTCGGCGGGCGGCCCCTACCGAGCTTGGAACAGGTTCAGGTGGTAGCCGCGTACTTGCCGGCGGAACAGCGCCCCCATCACCACCGCGAGGGCCCGGAAGCGCAGCGGCATGCGGGCGCGCAGCTCCGGCTGGGGTTCGGCGAAGGTCCGCGAGTCCAGCAGCCGCACACCGAGCCGCTCCACCTCGGCCGGGTCCTCGCAAATCCAGGTCATCCGCGCGCCCATGTCGCGCATCACGTCGTTGCGGTTCACCGAGTCGGCCATCACCTGACCGCCGGTGTCCAGCGCCAGCAGGGCTTCGGGGAAGTTGGCGGCGATGAGCGTGATCGCTTGTTCCACCTGGTCGGGTGTGAAGTAGAGCAGCACCGCCTCGGCCACGAACAGGTACGGCCCGGGGCTGGCTCGCACGATGTCCACCCACGCCGGCTCCAACACGGAGCCGGCGATCATGCGTCGCCGGTCGGTGTCGGCGAAGAACCGGCGGCGCAGCTCGATCACGTCCGGCAGATCCAGGTCGAACCAGTGCACACTGCCGTTGTCCAGTCGCTCGAACCGGGTGTTCAGCCCGGTGCCGATCTCCACCACCGTGCCGCCCGGGTGCTCGGCCAGGAACCGCTGCACCCACACGTCGAACATGGCGGTACGCAACACCGCGCCCCGCGCCCCGCCGGCGAACGCCTTCATCTGGGCGAAGTCGTAGTCGATGGACTCGACGATCTGCACCGCCCGGTCGTCGCGCAGCAGCGGCCGCCGTTTGCGGCTTTCCACCGACCGCCCGTACAGCGGGATCATCAACGTCTGCTGGACGGCACCCAACCGGACGTCGGCCCTGTCGTTGTCCGTCATGGTTCGCTCCCCTCGCCGGCCTTACACCTTGAAGAACTGTCCGCGGTGGAACGATCCCGGCCACCGGCCGCCGCCCGACGTGAACCCCTACGACCAACCGGGCGCGGCTCAGGTCGCGCCCAGCGCGGCGCAGTCGGCGCAGGTGCCGAAAAGTTCCAGGGTTTGGGCGACGTCGACGTATCCGTGCTGCCGCGCGATCCGCCGTGCCCAGGTCTCCACGCCGGGTCCAGGGATCTCCACGGTGCGGGCGCAGTGCCGGCAGACCAGGTGGTGGTGGCGGTCGGTGCCGCACCTCCGGTATAGGTGTTCGCCGCTGGGCAGCCGCACGACGTCGACCTCGCCAGCCTCGGCCAGGATTTGCAGCGTGCGGTACACCGTGGTGAGCCCAACCTGTTCGCCGCGCGCCCGCAGCATCTCGTGTAGGCGTTGGGCGCTGCGGAACTCGTCCGTCTCGTCCAGCAGAGCGGTGACCTGTAGCCGCTGCCGAGTGTGCCGTCCCAACCCGGACAACTCCTCGGTCATCACAGCCCCCTCGCCACCATCGGCCAGCCATCACAGCCTATCGGAAACGGTTGTCATTCTAGTCTGTACTGAGGGCTTCGCCCACCTTGCGCGGACGGGCCCCCGCCTCGAACGGGAGGTCGGCGGGGGCCCGGTGGAGCGGAAGTCCTCAGCTGTTGAGGACCTGGAAGGTGAACTGCTTGGAGCCGGAGCTGATGCTGCCGCCGCCGACGAGGGTGCCGGTGACGTTGAAGGTGACGGTGTAGGTGCCGGCGGCGTCGAAGCCGAAGTTGGCGTGGGCGTGCGCGAGCCGGGCGACGTCGAGGGTGTCGGGTAGGCCGTTGCCGCTGTCGAACAGCACTGTCGGGGTGCCGCCCGCGGCGGTGTAGATGCTGAAGCCGGCCGGGCCGCTGACCGCGGTGAGGTTGAAGGTGACCTTGTCACCGACGAAGACGCCGGCGGGGACCTCGGTGGTGTTCCAGCCCGGCCAGAGCAGGCCCGAGGTCTGGTTCTGCGGCAGGATCCAGGCGGTGCCACCGGTGCCCAGGAACGACCACGCCGGCGTGTTCGGCACGCCGGTGGTCTTCGCCGCGACCGGCACCTGGAAGACCACGTCGGCGGGGTTGCGCTCGACATCGGTCGATCCGGTGCCGTCGAGGACCCGCAGCACGAGCGCGCCGCTGGCGTAGTCGACGTCGAGGACGTCCACGTGACCACTGGTGAGCGTGATCGGCACGGCCTGCGCCGGCGCCGCGGTCAACGTGCCGGCCAGGACGGCGGCGGCCAACGCGACCGGCGCGAGCAGTTTGGTTCTGATGCGCATGGCGCTCTCCTAGCTGAGGACCTGGAAGTGGTAAAGGCCGGCGTCGGCCACGGTTTGGCCGGTGGCGGCGAGCTTGCCGCTGGCGGCGACGACGACCCAGTAGTGGCCGGGCGCGTCGAACGCCCAGTTGGCGTGCATGTGGTCCCCGGCGGGCAGGGTGACCGTGTCGGGCAGCCCGTCGCCGCTGTCGACCAACACGCTGTCGGGCAGGCCGAAGGCGTTCTCGGTGTAGACGGCCACCTCGCCCGGGCCGGCGACGAACGCGAACGTCACCTTCACCGAGTCGCCCTGGAACACGCCGGGCTCGATCTCCTCGGTGCCGAAGCCGGGCCAGATCAGCTCCGGGTTCTCCACCTGCGGCAGGATCCACACCGGGTCTCCGGCGGCGCCGAGGAAGCCGTACGCCGGGTCGGCCGGGACGGTGGTCTCGGCCTGCGGCAGCACCTGGAACGTGACCTCGTGGGGCTCGCGCTCGACGCCGGGGTCGACGCTCTCGTCGTGGATGTGCAGGTTGAGCTCGCCGTCCTCGTAGGCCACGCCGACCACGTCGACGTGCCCCTGGCTGATCACGACCTGTGAGCTCGCCTGGGCCGGCGTGCCGGTCGCGACGAGGGCACCGACCAGCGCCCCGGACGCGACCAACAGACGGAATGGGGTGCGCACGTAACTGACTCCTCCCCGACGGTCCCCAATGGACCGCACTAACGATAATGATAACCGTTAGCGATAGCGCGACGGTGGACTGACGGTTAAGAAAATTCGCACCCACTGTGGTGAGGGCGTCGCGCACGCCGCCCTGATTTGCCGGCACGTCCCTAGTCAGGCAGATCGGGCGCGACGGCGGGTGGCCACCACGAGGCTGGCGCCGACGATCAGTAGCAGGGCACCACCCGCGACAGCCGGGACCACCCAGCCCGACCCGGTACGCGCCAGGCTGCCGCCACCGTTCGAGCCGCCACCGTTCTCGCCGCCCCCTGAGGAGCCGCCGCCGAACCCGGTGTTCGGGTCGACCGGACCGACCGCGACGTTGAGCGTGCGGCTGTCGGTGACGCTCTGGCCGGCCTTGGTGGTGCCGGTCATCTGCACGCCGAGGCGGTACACGCCCGGTTTGGTGAAGGCCCAGTTGCCGTGGGCGTGCGTGTTCGGCGGGATGCTCAGCTGTTGCGGCAACGACTTGGCGGAGTCGAAGAGCACGTTGGGTTTGCCGAAGGAGCCGGTGAGGAAGAGCTTGAACTGTCCCGGACCGTCCACTGTGGTGAGCCGCCAGGTGACGTTGCCGCGGGTGCCGCCCACGACGGAGGGGTCCTGGGTGTTCCAGCCGGGCCAGACGATGCCGGACTGCTGCGCCTGGGGCAGCAGCCACACGTCCGAGCCGGCCGGTCCGAGGAAGCTGTAGTCGGCTCCGGACGGCACCTTTATCTTCGCCTTGTCTACGGCATGGATGACCACATCGGACAGTTCGCGCCAGACCGGCGGGCTGCCGGTGTCGTCGCGGATCCGGATCCGCCAGGTGTTCCCGGACAGCTGCGGGCCCATGTCGATGTGACCGTCGGCGAACACCTTGCGCCCGCTGGCCGGCGCGGCGGCGGCCTGGGCAGCGACCTTCGGCGCCGCTCGGGCCTCGGGCGCCTCGAGGGTGTCCGCCGGTGGCGACGTGGGCGGCGTCCGGAGGGCGGGCGGCGCCGGGACCGCCTTCGCCGGCGGCTGCGGCGGCGAGGCGGGCGAGATCTCCGGGACCTCGATCCGGTACGTCGCCGTGGTGGTGAGCTGCCCGGCGGATGCGTCGAGCGTGACGCGGTAGCTGCCCGGTGCGTCGAACGCCCAGAGCGCGGCCCCGGTGCGGATGCCGACCGGCAACGTCATCGCGCGCGGGCCGGCCTCGCTGGTGCCGAGCAGCGGCGTGGGCACCCCGAACGACGAGACCGTGTACGCGTGGAACCGGCCCGGACCCGCCACGTCGCGCAGCCGCAGCGTGACGGTCTCGTTGGCGATGCGGCCGCGCGGGATCGCGGTGGTGTCCCAGAACGGGAAGCCGCCGGCGCCGCCCAGCACCCAGACAGGTGTGCCGGCCTTGCCGAGGAAGCCGAACTCGGCGCGGTCGGGCACAGTGCCGGCCATCCCGCCGCCGAACGTCACGGCGGCCGGGTCATGGCCGGGTTCGCCGCGGCGGGCCTGGCCGGCGTCGCGGACCCGCACCGACAGCGCGTCGCCGTCGAGGCGGACGGAGACCAGGTCGGCGCCGGCCGCCGGCAGCGGTCGGGGCTCGGCGTGTGCCGCGGCCGGGGCGGTGGCGATCGCCAGCGTGATGGCGGCCAGCAGGCTCGCGGTGCGTTTCATCGCGTCATGTCCCTCGTGATCGGGTTGTGTTGGCATCGGACAGCTCCGGGCCGGCCGCCGGCGAGGCCGCGGCTTCGGCGCGGCCCTGCGCGCGGGCGGCGGCCAACGCGCGGGCGCTGGCGCGGCGGCGGTACAGCACCAGCCAGACGGCGCCGGCGCACAGCAGGAGCAGCACCGCTTGTGGCCCCGGCCACGCCCACACCGCCGCGTGGCCGGTGGCGGCCGGGGCCGCCGCGGTCGCGTTGACCGGCACCGGGGCGAGCTCGACGTCGACGTCGAGGCGGAACAACGGGATCGCACCCGGCACCCGGGTCGTCACGGTGTACTCGTCGCCCGGCAGGATCTCCGGCAGCGCGGCCGCGTCCACCCCGCGACGGCCGATCCCGAACGGGCCGGCGATCTCGACGCGCGGCCTGCCGGTGAGCCGGACGTTGCCGGTGTTGCGCACCCGGTAGGTGGCGGTCACGGTGCCACCGGCGAACGGGTTGAGCGTGCCGCCGTAGCCGGCGTCGAGCCGCTCGACCGTGAACGCGGGCGCGAGCTCACCGGTGACCCGCAGGTACACCCGGGCGCCGACCCGCCGGTCGACCCGCACCCGGTTGCCGCCGGCGTCGGTACCCGGCTCGGCGATCGACGCCACGATCCCGCCCGCGTGGTCGCCTGGGGTGGCGTCGCGCGGCACGGTCAGCCGGAACGGTACGTCCACTCTGGACTTGGACGGGATCACCAGCCGCCGGTACCGGGGCTCGAACACCACCCACGCGCCTACGTCGGTCGGTCGCTGGGCGGCGGGCAGCAGGTCGAAGCCGCCGCTGGGCGTGGTGAACGCGTCGCTGGCGTACACGTCTACGGTGATGGGCTGGCCGGAGTAGTTGGAAATGCCGGCGTAGTCGGTCAGCTCCGCGCCGGGGTCGAGCTTGTAGGTGAAAGCCGCCCGGCCGTCCGGTCCTTTCCGGCTGGACGGCGCCACCCCCCAGGTGACCGGCGCGGCACCCGCCGCTGGGGCGGGCGCTGACGGCGACGGGGGTGGGGCGGCGGCGACCGGCCCGGCCGGCAGTACGCCGGCCAGGACGGCCACCATCGTGAGAAGGACGCGCACGGCTAGATCGCGGTCAGCGTGAGCGTCGCGGTGTAGGTGCCGGCGCCGGTGTCGGTCGGTAGCTCCAGACGCAGCTCGGCGCCGAGCCGGGCCGTGCCACGACCACTGCCGGCCGGTGCCGAGCCCAGCACCGCGCCACCCGCGATACCGTTGCCGGACGTGAAGCCGGGTGGCGCGATCGGCCCGGCCACCACACCCTGCCCGCTGGCCTGCGCGAGGATCTGCGGCGTCCAGCCCAGGTACTTGCCCCCGAAGTTGGCCCCACCGTCGGCGGTGAAAGCGGAGACCTGGCCGGACGCGTTCCAGCCCGGCTTGGCGGCGCGGGTGTCGGTGACGGTCACCGGACGCAGCGCCCCGGCGGCCTCCAGCCGGTCGCCGGCGGCGCCGAGCGTCGTGGCCGGCAATGCGACGGTGCGGTCGTTCGGGTCGACGCTGAGCACCAGCGCGCCGTCGCTTTCCCGGACCGTGGCGACGATCGACTGGCTGCCGCCCGGCTCACCTGGCCCACCACCGTCCTCCACGACGAGGGTCACCGGTGCCGCCTCGGCGACCGCGTTGTGGTCCTCGTCGTAGAGCACCGCCTTGTACTGGCAGCCGTCCAGCGCTTCGGTCGCGGTGAACGAGTACGCGGCACCGCCCTCGCCCGGCACCACGGCGAAGTCGGCCGCGCCCGCGCACTTGCTGAACCAGTGGTAGTGGTCCAGTTCGGTTTCCGGGGTCTGCAAGGCGACGAGGTTGACCTGCTGTCCCGGTGCGTAGCTGTCCTGCATCCCGAAGATGTCCAAAGCCACCTCCGGATCAGGGTCGGTCAGCTCACCAACCGCGAACGTGTAGTCGACCGCACCGCTGGACACCGCTGTGCCGTCGGTCAGCGTGCCGTCCGCCTGGAACTTCAGCGTGTAGCGGCCGGTCGCGCTGAACGCCCAGTTGGCGTGGGCGTGCACGTGGTCACCGACCTCGATCGCGTCCGGCAGGCCGTCGTCGCTGCGGAACAGAACCTGAGCGTTGCCGAACGGGTCGTTGACGAACACGGACACCCGGCCCGGCCCCTCGACGCCGACAAGGCTCAGCCGGATCTTCCCGCCGGCGAAGACACCGGTGGGCAGGTTGAGCGTCTCCCAGCCCGGCCACAACAGGTTCGGGTCCTGCACCTGCGGCAACAACCAGACCGGCGTGCCCGGCGCGCCCAGGAACGCGTAGCTGGGCACGTCCGGCACCGTGGTCTGCGACTCCGGCAGCGCGTGGAACAGCACGTCCGCCGGATCCCGGGTGACCGGCGACGCACCCGTGTCGTCTCGCACCTTCAGCGACAGCGCGCCGCCCTCGTAGTGCACGTCGATCACGTCGACGTGCCCCCGCGAGAGCACTGTCTGCTCCGCCGCCAGCGCCGGCGATGGCGTCACCACGGCCGCCGCCACCAGCGAACCGATCGCCGCGAGCAGCACCAGCGGTCTGCTCATCGGTCTCATTCGGCTTCTCACATTCCTCCCCCTTGCGCCATCTACCTCATATTGGAAATGAAATCCAATACCACTAACTGCGCCGGAATCTAGCACGGACGCGACCGGCGCGTCGAGGTGAGGCGGGCCATCCCGGTCGTCCGTCCGATCCGAGGTGTCGCCTCGTTTTCCGCTTCCGCGGCTAGAAGACGTGCCGGGCCAGCAGTCCGTGCCGGGGCGCGCCCAGCCAGGCGCCGAGGAAGACCGCGGTGAGCACGAGCACGATGGTGCCGCCGACCGGCAGGTCCCACGACCACGAGACGTACAGGCCGGCGAGCGCGGAGAGCCCACCGATCGCCGGTGCGAGGACCATCATCACGGCGAGCCGGTCGGTCAGCAGGCGGGCCGCCGCGGCCGGTGTGACGAGCAGGGCCAGCACCAGGATGTTGCCGATGGTCCGGACCGAGATGACCACGGCGAGCGTGACGAGCACGTACAGCAGCAGGTCGAGCCAGAACACCCGCAGCCCCATCGCGCGGGCCGACTCGCGGTCCAGCGAGATGGCGACGAACTCCTTGTGCAGCAACAGGATCGCCAGCAGGATGACCAGGCCGGTACCGCCGACGACGTACACGTCCTCGTCCGGGATCCCGGTGATCGACCCGAACAGGAACTGTTGAAGCGAACCGGCGTACCCGGGGGCGCGGGAGATGACCACGATGCCGAGCGCGAACGCGGCCACGAAGAACACCCCGATGACCGAGTCCTCCTTCAGCCGCCGCTGCTGCGCGAACACCGCCACCAGGATCGCGGTCACCACGCCGGCGACGGTGCCGCCGAGGACAAGGTTGCCGGAGACGAGGAACGCGACCGCCAGGCCGGGAAACACCGCGTGGGCGACCGCGTCGCCGATGAACGCCATGCCGCGCAGGACCACGTAGCAGCCGACCACGCCGCACACGGTCGCCGACATCACCGCGATCAGCAGCGCCTTGCCCAGGAACGCCAGATCGGGGTTGAACAGGTCGGCGACGAAGTCCGCGGGCGACATCACGCACCCACCGTCTCGGGCTCACCGGCCGTGGCCGGCTCCGGCTGAAGGCCCAGCGCGGTGAACAGGTGGCTGCGCTCGCCGACCTCGAACGCGTCCATCCACACCCGACGGTCGCGCAGCTCGCCCGGCGGGCCGGCGACGATCACCGTGCGGTTGAGCAGCACCAGCCGGTCGCAGTCGTGCACCGCCGCGGCCAGGTCGTGGGTCGCCATCAGTACCGCCCGCTCGCGGGCCAGGGTGGCGAACAGCTCACCGAGCAGCTCCTGGGTCGGCATGTCCAGGCCGGCGTAGGGCTCGTCCAGCAGCAGGATGTCGGGCCGCAACGCCAAGGCCCGGGCCACGAGTACCCGTTGCCGCTGGCCGCCGGACAGCTCACCGACCGGCCGGCGGCGCAGGTCGGCCAGGCGTACCCGGTCCAGGGCCTCACCCACCGCGCGCCAGTCCGCCACGCCGGGACGGCGCAGCAGGCCGATGCGGCCGGTGCGGCCGCTGAGGACCGCCTGTTCCACGGAGATGGGAAAGTCCCAGGTGAACTCGTGCCGCTGCGGCACATACCCGACCGTCGCGCTGCCACCGACCGCTATCCTGCCGGCCTTGGCTCGGATCAGGCCGAGCACGCAGCGCAGCAGGGTGGTCTTGCCGGCGCCGTTCGGGCCGAGCAGCCCGACCAGTTCACCGGTGTCGACGCTCATATGCACGTCTCGGAGCACGGGCCGCCCGCCGAGGTCGACCGCCAGGCCCTCGACCGTAAGCGCGCTCATTGCTGCTCCTCCGCGGCGAGGGCGCGGCGGCGAGCCCGCGCGCCGCGTACCGTGACGACGATCAGCGCCACGGCGAACAGGGCCGCGGCGGCCACCAGCAGGGCAACGACGAGTCCGGACCCGCCGGAGCCGTTCTCGGACTCCGCAGCCGCGGCCGCGCTCGGCGTGGCGCCGGTGCTCGGCAGGCTTCCGGTGTAGGAGGCGGTGAACGCGCCGTCGACCGGGGTGCTGTCGCCGACCGCGATCCGCAGCACCTCCCGTCCGGCGACCCGGGTGCCGTCCACCAGGTCGGCGGTGATCTCGACCGCGACCAGGTACACGCCAGGCTTGGAGAAGATCCAGTTGGCGTGCGTGTGCGTGTTCGTCTCCACCCACAACGGCTGCGGATACGGCTTGGTGGAGTTCCACAGCACCTGTGGTGCGCCGAGGTTGCCGGACTGTAGGTACACCGTGAGGCTGCCGGGGCCTTGCACGCCGAGCAGGTTCATCGTCACGCCCCGCGCGATCGCCTCCATGACGCCAGGATCCTGGGTGTTCCAGCCGATCCACACCACGTCCTGGTCCTGCGTCTGCGGCACCACGTGCACCGGTGTACCCGGGCTCTGGCCGAGGAACGCGTATGCCGGGTCGTCCGGCACCCGCTGCACCGCCGCGTCGCGCACGCGCAGGACCGCGTCGGAGGGTTTACGCCAGACCGGTGGTACCACGGTGTCGTCGTGGATCTGAATCGTCCACGCACCGTCGCGGTAGCGCGGTCCGATGTCCACGTGCCC
Source organism: Phytohabitans sp. LJ34 (assembly GCF_052068095.1). Taxonomy (NCBI): domain Bacteria; kingdom Bacillati; phylum Actinomycetota; class Actinomycetes; order Micromonosporales; family Micromonosporaceae; genus Phytohabitans; species Phytohabitans sp. LJ34. Next base: position 91,418 of record NZ_JBQHDG010000004.1, read on the forward strand.
GGTTTCCAGCACCGCCCGGCCGGCCGCCACCGACTGGTCGGGGTCGAGGGTCTGGCCCAGGCCGTCCGGCTGCGGGGTCGGCGCGAGCGCCAGCGTCGCCGCCAGCGCGGCTGCCATCGTCTTCATCAGCTCAGGCATTCCTTCAAGGAGTCGGCGTTGAAGCGCATCATCTGTACGTAGGTCTCGACGGTGCCGTCGAACGTGTCCCCGTAGATCGAGCACACGCGCACGCCCTGCTCCTTGGCGACTTCGACCAATGTGGACGAACGGGCGCGCAGGTTCGGTTCGAGGAAGACCGCCCGTACCCGCAGGTTGCGGATCGTCTCGGTGAGCTTGACCCGGTCGGCCAGGCTCGGTTCGGTGGCCGGGTTGGGCGTCACGAAGCCGGCGACCGGGATGCCGTAGGCGTGGGCCAGGTAGCCGAACGCGTCGTGGGTCGTCACCAGGTAGCGGTTGGCCGGTGGGATCGCGGCGATCGTGGCGGCGACGTACGCGTCCAGCGCGGTCAGCTCGGCCAGATAGGCGTCCGCGCCGCGCCGGTAGCCGGCGGCACCGGCCGGGTCGACGCCGATCAGCGTGTCCCGGATCAGCTCCACATAGGACTGCGCGTTGCCGACGTCCTGCCACAGGTGCGGGTCGATCTCGCCGTGCACGTGCCGGCCCAGCACCGCCTGCGGCAGCTGGTACACCTTGTCACCCGGCCGGCCCAGGAAGCGGTACCCGCGGCCGGACGGGATCTGCTTGAGCGCCTTGCCCGGCACCTCGATCACGGTGGTCGCCGGGTCGTAGGTCTCCTGGTGCGCCTCCCCACCCCCGTGCGGGTCGGCGTACAGGTACAGCCGCCTCTGGTCCACGTCGACCGCGATGTCGGCGTGACCCGCGCCGAGCACCGTCCCGCCGACCGAGTGCGGGTCGACACCCACCGCGAACGTGAACGTCTGCCGGCCCAACTCCACCGGCTTCGAACCGTGCGCCACCGCCAGCCGGGCCTCCATCGTCAGCCGGTAGACACCCGGCTCGGTGAACGCCCAGCTCATGTGCGTGTGCGCGTCCGGTGGCAGCACGGCCGTGTCGTCCCGGTAGCCGCCGGCCGGGTCGAACCCGTCCGCGGAGTTGACGTAGAACTCCGGATCGCCGAACGACTCGGTCAGGTAGGCGACCAGGTCACCGGGGCCGGACACCTCCGTGGCGGACAGCAACACATCCGACGAGCGGTTCGCCCCGTACTGGCGGCCGGTGCCACGCACCCGCATGCCGAGCCAGATCGTGTCCAGCGAGGCATCCTCCACCAGCGGGATGATCTCGGCGGCGTACTTGGTGGCGCCCTCGGCGAGCGAGATATTGGGTACGCCCTCGCCGAGGTTGGCGTCCAGCGCCTTGATGACGCTCTGCGCCTCCAGCAGCAGGTAGTTACTGAACGCGACGTCGGCGTAGACCACGTTCCGGACATCCCGCAGCGTCGGCTCGTACCCGTGCGCGTCGGCGTCGTCCGGCACGATCGAGTCCACCAGCACCCGGTCACCGCCCACGTTGCGCACCAGGTCGGCCAGGATCCCGGTCGTCGTCACCACCTGCACCCGCTCGTCCGAGTCGCTCAGCGCGACCGGCGCCGTGCACCCGGACAGGACAACCGCCGCCACGACGGCAGCGGTCAACCACGGCGTCCTCATCCGCTGGTCTCCTCCCCACATGGCCAGCCGACCCGCACCGCTCACTATCAGTAATGAAAACGGTTTTCGGTAGCATAGCCAGTGATCCAGCGGCGGCAAAGACCCTCAACGAGATCTGTGACGCAGGCAGCGAAAAGCGGGACGGGGCCGACCCGGTCGACCCCGTCCCGCTATACCACCCGAAGGCGGATCAGTGTTCGTCGTAGTGTTCCCCGTGTACGGCGTGGCGGTGCCCGTCATGCACGTAGTCCACGTGGTCTTCGTGTGTCACGGCGTCGTGCCCGCAGCCGTCGGCATGGGTGTGCTCGTGCGCCTCGGCCTGCACGTGCACGCCCTGGACGCTGCACTCGTCGTAGTGGTCGCCGTGACTGTGGTGCACGTGGCCGTCGTGCAGGTAGTCGACATGGTCACCGTGCCGCACGCTGGCATGTCCACAGTCGCCGGCGTGGGTGTGCTCGTGCCCAGTGTGCGGGCGGTGTTCGGTCGCGGTCGTCATCTCTGGTTTTCCTCCTTCACGTGGGCGATGGCATCACGCACGATGTGCGCCACATGGGCATCGCGCAACGCGTACGCCATCTCCCTCCCCCTTCGGACCCGCCGCACCAGCCGTGCGTCCCGCAGCACCTTCAGGTGCTGCGACACCAGCGGCTGCGCCAACCCGGTCGCCGCCACCAACTGGTGCACGAGGTGTTCCTGGTCGGCCAGCAGGTCCACGATCGCCACCCGGACCGGCGAGGCCAGCACCCGAAACAGGGCCCCCACCTCCTCGTAACGATCCAGCGACGCCTCTGTCACCGATACATAGTCGCATGCGCAATGAAGCATACAAAGTCCGTGAGCTGCGAAGTCCGGCGACTGATCAGCGGACACGTGGTCACACGGTGCGCAGGTCGAGCGTGTGCCAGGCGATGCTCTCTCCTATGGCGGTGGACCACCACAGCACCCCGCCCCGGTAGAACACCCTGGCCACCGCGTCGGCCACGCTGATCAGCCGCCGTACCTTCAGGTCGTAGACGAGCAGCCGCCGTCCACCGTTCGCGGCGACGACCGTGCTCGAGCCCGCCAAGAGCACCTCGAACCGGTCCAGCACCGCCACGTCGACGATCGCGGCGGTAGCGCCGTCGTCGGCCACCCGCCGCCGCTGCGAGCCGTCCACCCGTATCAGCTCGCTCCGAACAGGGCCGTCGCCGGACAAGACGAACACCCGGCACCAGCCGGGCCCGCATCTGTCCAGCATGTCGCCGGCGGCGTCGACGGTAACCACCTGCGCGGTGTCCATACTGCGCAGCCGAGCCCGACCACTACTGCCGGCGCTGGCCAGCCACGGCCAGCCGGACAGCGTCCACGTACCAGGCTCCGTGCGCACCTCAACCCGGCCACCGCCGACCGGCACCGACCGTACCTCGGTGGCTTCCTGGCCGCCGGGTGCCTCCGCCGTCCAGTACAGCCGGCCGGACTCGACGACGATGTCGTAGTCCGAGCCGAAGAACGCCACCCGGCCGGTGTCCCCGGTAATCTTCCGCGGCGTCCCACCAGGCAGACCTGCCCGCCACAGCTCGGTCCGCACTGTGCCGTCCCGGCCGGTGACCGACTCGGCCCAGACCAGCTGCCCGCCGGCGGGGGTGAAGCCGGCGTACCGCGGGGCCACCGCCGTCGGGAGCCGGCGCAGCACATGGACCGCCCCGTCAGCTCCCCGCACCACCAGACGCACCTCACCGCCGCCCGGATCGGACGCGGTACCGACCGAGACCCGCTCGTCCAGGAAGTAGACCGGGCTGTAGAGCGCGCCGTCAGACAGCACACCAGGCACTTGCGCGCGCTGGGCATGCGGCCACACCACCTCCGCGGCAGGCGGCCGAGGGCGCGGCGAACGGAGCCGGTCCGGCACCTGCGCCACCAGCACTCCGGCCGCGCCCACGGCAGCGACCAGCCCCAGCACGCCACGAACCGACTGCCGGGGCCGCCACCGTGACGGCTCCGGCACCGGTCCACTCTGTCGGTGCACCACCACGCAAAAACCGTAGCCGCCACGTCTGCGACCGGCCGGCCGCGTATGACGCGCTGTCCTGGTGTAGCGGGTCGGGGGTGTTGCCGCGGCGGACGCGAGTGGGCGCGATCGATTCTGCGGACGGCCGGACAGCCCGCATAGCTGGGCTTTGACAGCCTGAACCGAGTCGGCGAGGGCACCGTCGTTGCCGGGGGCAGCCGATCGGGCGCCGGTGGTGCGTGCGTCAGGCGGTGGCCAGCATGCCGGGCGGATCAGTCGCGGTCGCGGCGGCGGGGCCGGTCCGGGACTGGTTTTCAGAGCCGGTCGACATGGGCAGGGACCGGTCGATCGGGGCGGTGAACAGGCCAAGCAGCCCAGTCACCTCCAGCACGCGGCGGACTATCGGTTGCGGATGGGTGATCCACACCCGGCGTCCGGCCCGGACGGCGGCGTTGCGGACGGCGACGAGCGCGCCGATGCCGGTGCAATCCAGAAAGCTCACCCCGGCCAGGTCGACGTCAAGCACAGCGGGGCCGTGCTCGTGCAGGAGGCCGAGCAGCCGGTCGCGGAGCACGTAAGCGGTTGCCAGGTCGACCTCGCCGGCCACGGCGACCAGCGCCGTGGACGGTGATGGCCAACTGGTGTCGAGGTGGAGCTGGGTAAACGCGGTCCCGGGCGAAAACGTGGTGGCCATGATGAACCTCCGGCCCAACTGCCGTACGGGGATTGCGTGGTGAGCGGGCGAGGGCTGGGCCCGTGGCCGGGGAGGCAACCACCCGAAACTGCGGCTGGTGGTTGCGGGCTCGATGAGCCGCGCACATCGGTGCGGCGCAGCTACCCCGCAGGCTACCCCAGGAGTGTTCGCGCAGGGAGCCTTCTGTGTCCTGCGCCAACCCCGCGGCACTGCGCGGCTGGCAGCGGAACAGGTCGGGCACGACCATCTGGAAGGACATCGAGGTTTCTCTATGTGTTGATCTGTCCGAAGTGAGCGAGACCCCGTTGTCGTATTCGCTGATCGCTTCGATGTCCACCGCAGCGGATCGGTCGAGGCTAGGCACCAGTCCGCCGGGTTGCCGGCGCCACCCCGCGATCCCCACCAAGGCGATGTTGACCTGCTCGGCGCCAGTGCCGACCCGGCGTTCGGGTGCGTCGCTGCCTGGTCAGGACCTACGGCACCGGCGTCGTCTGTGCGACAGCGATTTTCCAGCCGGCGGGCTCGCGCACCACGGTGAACGTGAGGCTGCCCCTCGTCGGCACGGCGGATCCTTCGCCGCGCTCGTCGGAGACGTACTTGGCACAGCTCACCAGCGCGACGTCGGGACGAATGAAGCGGATGTCCTCGATTTCCAGACGGGTGAACACCTTGGCCATCGGGCTCTTCAGCCCGGCTGTCATCGCCTCGCGCAGCGCCTCCCTTCCGAGGACGCGGCGCCCGGCGATGTTCACCAGTACCAGGTCGGGGTGGTGCAGTGCGACGAACTCCTCGACGTCGCTCTGGTGCCGGTCGACGGCGGCGACAAGGTCGCGGATGGCGGTCAGATCCTGCTGGTCGGTCATCGGGACTCCCCGGGATTTCAGTTGCGGAGTGATTTGCTCCGCACTCGGAACAGTACGCCGGAGCGAAGTGCTCCGCAATGCGTATGATGCGGACGTGAGCAGGCCCACCCGACGTACCCACCGGCAGGCCGAGGCCGAAGCCAACGACCGTGCGCTGCTCGAAGCCGCACGCGAGGTCGTCGCCGTCGACGGCGTGCACGCGTCGGTGGCCACGATCGCCGCGCGGGCCGGCGTGGGCATCGGCAGCCTCTACCGGCGATACCGAACTAAGGAGGAGCTCTTTCAGCGGCTGGTCGTGATCGGGCTAGACCGCTGGCTCGCCGCGGCAGAGGCGGGTCTGGCCCACGACGACCCGTGGGACGGGCTCGCGCACTACGTCCTGGCCGGGATCGACATCGGCCAGGGGTCGCTCGGCGCGATCGCCGGCACAATCGAGATCACCGACGAAATCACCGAGAAAAACCGGCGCTGCGACGAAGCCGTCGACGCGCTCATCAGCCGCGCGCACACGGCCGGTGTGCTGCGCCCCGACGTCACCAGGACCGACCTGCACCTGCTGATCGAGCAGCTCGGAAAGTCGCCAATGATCGACCAGCTGCGCCGGCAGGGCCGCACCGACCTCATCGACACGGCCAGGCACGCACGCGCCCGCATCAACGCCATCGCCCTCGATGGCCTCCGCGCCGGCGCACCCCACCAGCTTCCCGGTGGGCCACCCGATGCCGCGTTGCTCTCCGGACGGTGGGAGCGGCCGGCGGGGACCCCTCAGCCGTCATAGATCACCAGCGCTTCCGATCGTGCTGTTATCCGCGCGCCGAAAGGGGTCGAACCCACCGGCCGGCTCGGCCGACGACCGCCCCGTAGTGTCTGGCGCACGCCACGCCGCCCGCTGATCTGCGACGAGAAGAAGGGGGCAACCGCCTGCGTGAGCGGCCAGGCGCCGCGCGCCCGGCGGCCGGCGGTGCCTGGTCAATCGACCGCCGGTGTGGGGTGCTGCCGCTGCCCGGATCCATGGCCGGACTGCTGGTCGAGAATCAGCCGAGGGCGGCGAGGCGCACGTGGTCGTCCAACGGGAGTTCGCCGGCGGCTACCGCGTTGATCTCCAGACTGCGCAGCTCGGCGCGACCGCCCGTCACCGTGGTGAACGCGGTGTCGGCGGCGTCCCTGCCCGTGGCGATGCGGACCAGGGCCGGGCGAGGTGCCAACCGCGTGGCATCCCACACCTGCCAGCGGCCATCGATCTCGGCCTCCACCACGGCGTGGAAATCCATCGGGTCAAGGCCAGGGGCGTAAACGGAAGCGATCCGCGCGGGCACGTCAACCGCCCGGCACAGCGCGGCCACCAGATGGGCGAAGTCACGGCAGACGCCGCGAGCGGACATCAGCGTGTCCACCGCGTCCGTGGTCGGGCCGCTCGATTCGGACACGTACCCGACGTGCCGCCACACGTAGTCATGGATCGCCCGCACTCGCTCCAGGGCCGTGGGCAGTTCGCCGAAGTGGCTCTGCGCCAGGCCAGCCAGCCGGTCCGACGGGCAATACCGGCTCGGGCGTAGGGCCTCCACCCGCTCCTCATCGGTCACCGGTGCAGGCGTTCCAGCGCCGGCGGCGACTGTCGCCTCGTAGCCGACGGTCACGGTCCCCGGCTGGACGTGGAACAGGTGCTGCCGACCCCCGACCGCTCCAACCAGTTCCTGAGCGGGCATCGGAACCGTGTTGTTGACGATCTCGAGACGCTCGCTGATCGTGGCCCCGTGCCGGCGGGCGACCGCGATCTGGATCACGACGGTGGCCGGTGTGGCCACGTCAAGGGCGAGCGTGCAACCGACACGACTCGCCTGGCCATCCCGGTCCGGCAGGCTCACCCGCGGGGTTCGGCCGCATCGACCGGACCGACATCGAAAGGTGTCCGCAGTCGCACCATCGCGGCCTCGCCCGCGTCCGGCACGGCCCGCCGCTGCGCCGACGTCTCGGCGGTCGGCGCCGGCAGGAAAAGATCTCCGTATGATCCGGACGCCTCCGGGGCGGGATCACGTACTGCCTCACTGGTCATTTCGGCTCCAATGCAAGCTAACAAGGCGAAGAGCGCCGCCCGCTGCGAAACGCGAGCCGGCGGGTTGGGGTACCACTCCTGAAAGGCTAACCGTACTCGCCCGCTCGAGGCAGGGCCCGCGCCGGCACCGTGAGCCAGGACGAAGTTCCATAGTGGACGGAGGTAGTATACATGGCGAAGGGGAGAAGCGCCCACCAGGCCCGAGCTGGCGGACGCCAACTATCGGAACGGGTCGGCCACTCCTTCTGCCCTTGGTAGCACTTGGCGACTGCGGTGTAACGGCGGCGGCATACGCCGGTAACGTGCGGTCGCGATCGTCACGGGATGGGCGCGCGGGTCGAGACGCATTGCCCGTACTGCTCGTTGCAGTGCGGCGTGCGGATGCGGGTCGAGCCGCGCCGTGCTCCGGCCATCGAGCCGACTGAGTTTCCGACCAACCGGGGTGGCCTGTGCGCCAAGGGTTGGAGCGCACCGGAGCTGCTGGACCACCCCGACCGGCTGACCACACCGCTGGTCCGCGACGACCGGTCCGGCCCGTTCCGGCCGACGAGCTGGGACGAGGCGCTCCACCGCGTCACCGCCGCGATCCGGCGTGCGCAGCGGGCGTACGGGCCGGCAGCCGTCGGCTGCTTCGGCGGCGGCGGGCTGACCAACGAGAAGGCGTACCAGCTGGGCAAGTTCGCGCGGGTGGCGCTGCGGACGCCGCATATCGACTACAACGGCCGGTTCTGCATGTCCTCGGCGGCGACGGCGGCCAACCGCGCGTTCGGCATCGACCGGGGGCTGCCGTTTCCACTGGCCGATATCGCCGAGGCCGATGCCGTGTTGCTGGTGGGCAGCAACCCTGCGGATACGATGCCGCCGGCGATGCAGTACTTCGACGCGGGGCGGGCTCGCGGCGCGGCGCACATCGTGGTCGACCCGCGCCGCTCGGCCACCGCGCGGGGCGGCACGCTGCACCTCCAGCCGACCCCCGGCACCGACCTGGCACTGGCCAACGGGCTGCTGCACATCGCGATCCGCGAAGGCCACGTGGACAAGGCCTATGTGGACGGCCGCACCACAGGCTTCGACACGGTACGCGCGGCGGTGGCCGCCTGGTGGCCGGACCGGGTGGAGCGGGTCACCGGGGTGAGCGAGGCGCTGCTGCGCCGCACCGTGCAGCTGCTGGCCACCGCGCCGTCCGCGATGATCCTGACCGCGCGCGGCGCCGAGCAGCACAGCAACGGCACCGACACCACGCAGGCCTACATCAACCTGGCCCTCGCCCTGGGCCTGCCGGGACGTCCGTACTCCGGGTACGGGACGGTCACCGGCCAGGGCAACGGGCAAGGCGGGCGGGAGCACGGGCAGAAGGCCGACCAGCTACCCGGCTACCGGCGCATCGACGACCCGGCCGCCCGCGCGCACGTCGCCGGCGTCTGGGGTGTGGATCCGGCGGACCTGCCCGGCCCGGGCGTCTCCGCGATGGAGATGCTCGACCGGCTCGGCACGCCCGGCGGGGTACGCGCGCTGCTGGTGCTCGCCTCGAACATCGTCGTCTCCGCCCCGGACCGCAACCGGGTTCGCGCCCGCCTGTCCGCTCTGGACTTCCTGGCCGTCTCCGACATGTTCCTCTCCGACACGGCGGCGCTGGCCGACGTCGTCCTGCCCACCGCCCAGTGGGCCGAGGAGGAGGGCACGATGACCAACCTGGAGGGGCGGGTCATCCGGCGCAAGCGCGTGCTGGCGCCGCCGGAAGGAGTGCTCGACGACCTGGCGCTGCTCGCCGCGCTCGCCGAGCGGCTGGAGGCACCCGGCCGGTTCTCGGCCGACCCGCGCACCGTCTTCGAGGAGCTGCGCCGGGCCAGCGCGGGCGGGACCGCCGACTACGCGGGCATCTCGTACGAGCGGATCGAAGCAGAGCAGGGCGTCTTCTGGCCCTGCCCGGCACCCGACCACCCGGGCACACCGCGGCTCTTCGCCGAACGGTTCGCCACCGCGGACGGGCGGGCCCGGTTCATCCGGGTGGACCACCGCGAGCCGGCCGAGCCGCCCGATGCGGAGTACCCGTACGTGCTCACCACCGGCCGCATCATGCAGCAGTACCAGAGCGGCAACCAGACCCGCCGGTCCCGCTCGCTGCGGCTGACCGCGGACGACCCGAGGGTGGAGATCCACCCCGACCTGGCCCGCCGGCTCGGTATCGGCGCCGCGGACCTGGTCCAGCTGCGCACCCGCCGCGGCACCGCCGTCTTCCGCGCCTACCTGACCGACACGATCCGGCCCGACACCGTCTTCGCACCCTTCCACTGGGGCGGGCTGGCCAGCGCGAACGCGTTGACCGACCCGACGCTCGACCGCCACTCGAAAATGCCCGCGTTCAAGTCCTGCGCCGTCGCGGTGCGCCGGATCGGCGGGCCCGACGACCGCTCGCCCGCCACACCACCACCCACGCATCCACCGCCGTCCAGAAGGGACAGCTGACGTGCAGTCCACATCGAAGTTCCTGCAAGGGGTCTTCCCGTTCCAGGGCAAGGGGATCGAGTCCCCCTTCCCGATCGACGCCGCACTCGCGTACACCGTCCCGGACGGCGTGGTCACCCAGCCGGTCTACTTCCGCGGTGGCAATACCACCGGCGAGCTGATCTACGTGGTGCTGATCCGCGACGGCACACCGATGCGGTACTTCCCCATCGGCGCGAAGAGCGAGGTGCACGTGGCGCTGCGGGTGGTCGAGGACCTGGACAGCGGCACGGTCATCGAGCTGCACCTGGCCGCGCCGGAGGGCGTCGGTGGCGCCGTCGTGGTCGATCTCGGGCTCGTGGAGGTCTGAATGGAGCGGCTGGTGGTCATCGGCAACGGCATGGCCGGCGCCCGCACCGTCGAGGAAATCCTCGAACGGGGCGGCCGGGAGCAGTTCGCCATCACGATGTTCGGCGAGGAGCCCTACGGCAACTACAACCGCATCCTGCTGTCCAATGTGCTGTCCGGTGTGGAGGACGAGGCCGACATCTTCCTCAACAGCCTGCCCTGGTACGAGGAGAACGGCATCGCGCTCCGGGCCAGCGTACGCGTAGAGCGGATCGACCGGTTCGCCCGCGTGGTGCGCGCCGCGGACGGCTCGACGACCCCGTACGACAAGCTCGTCATCGCAACCGGCAGCCGCCCTTACGTGCCGCCCATCGAAGGGATGCACCATCCCCGGCGCGGCTACCACCAGGGCGTGTTCACGTTCCGCACGATCGACGACACCCGCGCGATGATCCGGTACGCCCGCGACCACGAGCGGGCGGTGGTCATCGGCGGCGGCCTGCTCGGGCTGGAGGCGGCGCGCGGGCTACAGCAGTACGGCGTCCAGGTCACGCTCCTGCACTCGGCGGACACGCTGATGAACGCACAGCTCGACGCGCAGGCCGGCACGATCCTGCGGCGCAGCGTGGAAAGCCTCGGCATCGCCGTCGAGGTCGGGACGCGCACCACCGCGGTCGTGGGCAAGGACCGGGTCGAGGGGGTACGGCTCGCCGACGGCCGCACCGTTCGCTGCGACATGGTCGTCGTGGCCGCCGGCATCCGGCCCAACGTGGAGGTGGCCGCGCTGAGCGGGCTGCCGGTGGAGCGGGCGATCCTGGTCGACGACCACATGCGGGTGCTCGACGAGCCGCACATCTACGCGGTCGGCGAGTGCGTGCAGCACCGCGGCCAGACGTACGGCCTCGTCGCGCCGCTGTGGGAGCAGGCCAAAGTGCTCGCCGACCAGGTCACCGGGCGGGACCGCACCGCGGCGTACCACGGCTCGCGGACCGCCACGAAGCTGAAGGTGGCCGGCGTCGACGTGGCCGCGATGGGCGTCACGACTCCGGAACGGGAGGACGACGAGTTCGTGGTCTTCGCCGAGCCGCGGCGCGGCGTCTACAAGAGCGTCATCATCCGCGACGACCGGCTGGTCGGCGCGACGCTGCTCGGTGACGTAGCCAAGGTGGGCTTCCTCATGCAGGCGTTCGACCGTGGCCTGCCGCTGCCGGAGGAGCGGGTACGGCTGCTCTTCGACCTCGGTGGGCCACCGGCCGAGGAGTCGGCCGCGGAGCTGGACGACGGCGCGCAGGTGTGCAACTGCAACGGCGTCAGCAAGGGTGACCTCGTAACGACCGTCCACAGTGGCGTCAAAACGGTCGGCGGGGTGATGGACGCCACCCGGGCCGGCAAGGGCTGCGGCTCGTGTAGGTCGCTCGTGGCACAGATCGTGGAGTGGGCGGCCGGCGGCGCCGTCGAGGAGGACCCGTCCGCCACCTGGTACGTCCCTGGCGTACCCCTGGACAAGCCGGCGCTGATGGCGGCGATCCGCGCGCGGGGTCTCAAGAGCGTGTCCGCGGTCTTCGACGCGCTGGCCGGCGGCCACGAGGACGCCAAGAGCAAGATGGGCCTGGTCTCGCTGCTACGGATGATGTGGGGCGAGGAGTACCAGGACGAGCGCGGCGCCCGCTTCATCAACGACCGCGTACACGCGAACATCCAGCGCGACGGCACCTTCTCGGTGGTACCTCAGATGAAGGGCGGCGTCACCACCCCCGACCAGCTACGCCGCATAGCCGACGTGGCCGACAAGTACCAGGTGCCGATGGTCAAGCTCACCGGCGGACAGCGCATCGACCTGCTCGGCATCCGCAAAGAGGACCTGCCCAAGGTGTGGGCCGACCTCGACATGCCTTCCGGGTACGCGTACGGCAAGAGCATGCGCACCGTGAAAACCTGCGTCGGCAGCGAGTTCTGCCGCTTCGGCGTGGGCGACTCCACGGCGCTCGGCATCGCCATCGAGTCCCGTTTCCAGGGCCTGGAAAGCCCGGCCAAGATGAAGCTCGCGGTCACCGGCTGCCCGCGCAACTGCGCCGAGGCGTACGTCAAGGACCTCGGCGTGGTCGCGATCGAGGGCGGGCGGTGGGAGATCTACGTCGGTGGGGCGGCCGGCGCCCACGTCCGCAAAGGCGATCTGCTAGCCACTGTGGACAGTCCCGACGATGTCGTTGCCCTCACCGGCCGCTTCCTTCAGTACTACCGCGAGAACGCCAACTGGCTGGAACGCACCTACTCCTTCGTCCCCCGCGTCGGCATCGACCGCCTCCGCGCCCTGATCGTCGACGACAGCGAGGGGCTCGCCGCCGGCCTCGACGAGCGGATGGCCGCGGCGGTGGGCGCTTACAAGGACCCGTGGAAGGAGGGCACCGAGCCGTCCACGCCCGGCCAGTTCCGCACCGCCCTCCCGTTGCTGCCGCTGCCCCGGGTGCCGGTCCGAGACGGGGGCACGCCATGACCGCCCACCTGGTGGAGTACCGGGTCGGGCCCGTCACGGAGCTGCCGGTCGGCGAAGGCCGCGCGTACGCGATCGGCGGCGACATGGTGGCGGTCTTCCGGCTGCGCGACGGCACGCTGCGGGCGGTCTCGGCCGTCTGCCCGCACGCCGGCGGCCCGATCGCCGATGGGCTCGCCGACGCCGAGGTCGTCATCTGCCCGCTGCATCAGCACATCTTCGACCTGGCGACCGGCTGCTCCAAGACCGGCCAACCACCCCTCACCGTGTACCCCGTCCGCGTCGACGACGACGGCGAACTGGTGATCGGCGTCCCCGCCTGAGTGAGCCGACGGTTATCGGGCTGCTTGGCTTTCGCGGCTGCCGCGCCGGACGGGGCTGGTCGCGTGCGGGTCGACGCGTCGTTGAAACCGGCGCAGCCGAGCGGGGGCCCACCAGTTCGCCCGTCCGGCGAGGCGCATGAGGGCGGGCACCAGGATGGCGCGGATGACGGTCGCGTCGACGAGGATCGCGATCGCGACGCCGACGCCGATCATCTGGAGGTACATGACCCTGCCGGTGGCGTAGAGGGAGAACGACATCGCCAGGACCAGGGCCGCGGAGGTGATCAAGGGAGCGCTGCGTTGGAGCCCTTCCAGGACCGCGCGGGTGTTGTCGCCGGTGGCCTCGTACCGCTCCTTGATGCGGGACAGCATGAACACCTCGTAGTCCATGGACAGTCCATATGCGACGCAGAACATCAGGATCGGGAAGGCGGGATCCAGCGTGCCGATCGGCGTGAAGCCGAGCAGCGAGGAGAACGCCCCTTCCTGGAAGACGAACACGAGCGCGCCGAACATGACCGAGAGGCTGAGCAGGTTCAGCACGGTGGCCTTGACCGGGATGAGCAGGCTGCCGGACATCAGAAACAGCAGCACGAATGTGACCGTCAGGATCAGCGTGCCGACCAGCGGCACGCGATCCATCAATGTGGACCGGAAGTCGGTCAGCTCGGCCGGGTACCCGCCGACGAGTGCCCCTTCGAACGGTGATGGTGTGGCGCGGATCCTCTCGACCAGGCCGGCGACGTCGGTGCCGGCGAGCACCTCGCGGGTGGGGATCGCCTCCAGGCGGGTGCCGCCCGCGCTCGTCAGCCGCTCGGGGTTGGGCGCCGGGCGGATCAGCGCGCCGTCGACGAAGACGCCGGCCGCCGAGTTGACCTGGGCGATGCCGTCGATGCGGGACAGCTCACCGGCGTACCCGGCCGCGGCGGCGGGCCGCCCGGTCGCGGCGACGATGTGGATGGCGTCGTTCGCCTCCGTGGCGAAGTTGGCCCGCAGTTGGTCGTACGCCTGCCGGGTGGACGCCGACGGCGGCAACACTCGATCGTCCGGCAGGCCGATCCGTAGCCCGAGCGCGGGTGCGGCCAGCACCGCGACGAAGACCAGCCCGGCCGTGGCGAAGAGCAGTGGCCGGCGCATAACCCGGGCACCGAAGCGGTGCCAGCGCAGCCCGCTGTCCCCGACGGGCGCCGAGCCGCGCCGCACCGCGCGCGGGCCGATGGCGGCGAGCGCGGCGGGCAGCAGGGTGAGTGAGCCGATGACCGCCATCGCGACGACAAGGACGCCGGCGTAGGCGAACGAGCGCAGGAACGAGTACGGGAAGACGAGCAGCGCCGCCAGGGACGCGGCGACGGTGAGCCCGCTGAAGATGACGGTGCGGCCGGCGGTGCGGACCGTCGTCGCGACCGCGTCGGGCACGCGTGCGCCGGCGCCCAGCTCCTCGCGGAACCGCGCGATGACGAACAGGCTGTAGTCGACGCCGAGACCGACCCCCATGACCAGCGTGATGTTGGCGGCGAAGGTCGACACCTCGGTCACGCTGGCCAGCAGCCGGAGCCCGGCCAGGGTGCCGAACACGGCGAACAACCCGATGCCCAAGGTGAGCAGGGCCAGCCGGGCCCGGCGATAGAGCGCGAACAGGAGCAGGAACATCAGCGGGATGATCATCATCTCTGCCCGTAGGAAGTCGGCCGCCGCTTGCTCGCTGATCTGGGCGGACGCGGCTTCCCCGCCGGCGACGCGGACGTCGATCGTGCCGCCGGTGCGCGTGAACGCCGGCAGTAGCCGCTCCCTGATCTCCGCGCGGGCGGTGGTGGCGTCGCCCTCGATGTGCGCCAGCACCAGCGCCTGCCGGCCGTCCGTGCCGCGCAGCATCGGGTCGTCGCCCTCGGACCAGTACGACCACACGTCGCCGACCAGCGGCCGGCTCCGCAGGTCGTCGGCGAGCGCTTGACCGGCGGCGCGGACCGGGGCGCTCTCCACCGTGCCGGTGCGGGCGGTGACCAGCAGGATCAGGTTGGCGTTGCCGGTGTCGAAGTCTCGCAGCAGCTGCTGGGCCTGGACCGACTCGGTGCCGGGCGCCTCCCAGCGGCTGAGCACCATGGCACCCAACGCACCGGCGCCGAAGACTGCGAACACCAGGGTCACGACCAGGCCGGTGGCCAGCGTGAGACGCCGGCGCCTGGCGACGAACGCGCCGAGGCGGTGCAGTCCAGTCATGTGCCGTTCCCCCTGCTAGGCTCAGAACACGAGCGGTCGCCCGCATTTTGACAATACGAGCGACCTCTCGTATTCGTCAAGCCTGTCAGGACCGTGAGGAGGGAGACAGGTGACCGAGACGCGTCCCGTCAAGCGTCAGGCGCGAGGGCGGCAGCGGATCGCCGACATCCTCGACGCGGCGCTGGCCCTTTTCGCCGAGCACGGCTACGAGCGGACCAGCACCAACGCCATCGCCGCCCGCGCCGGCATCTCCCCCGGTTCGCTCTACCAGTTCTTCCCGAACAAGGACGCGATCGCCGAGGCGCTCGCCACCCGCGTGGTGGAGCAGATGCGGGCGGCGCACGCCGCCGCGTTCGACCTCGCCCAGGTCACCGAGCTGACGCTGGACCAGCTCATCGACAAGATCGTCGACCCGCTGATCTCGTTCAACGTGGCCAACCCGGGCGCGAAGGTCCTGCTCGCGAACACCGACATGCCAGCCGACCTGCGAGCGGCGACCCGGCCGCTACACGAGGCGGTGGTCAGCAGAGTGGCGGCCATCCTCCAGGCCCGCATCCCCACGCTGACCGCCGCCGAACAGAGCCTCACCGCCATGGTGGCGGTGCGGATCGTCGCCGCCATGATGCCGCCCATCGTGGCCGCGAAAGGCGCCGAACGCCAAGCGCTGACCGGCGAGCTCAAGAAGGCGCTCCACGGCTACATCGCCCCAATCGACCGAAGCCGTTGACCCGACTGGGTCAACGGCCGAACGCACGTACCGGGCATCGTCACACAGATCGGCGCCCTCCTAGTAACCGCGGGTTACCAGGAGGGCGCCTTGATCAGGGGGCTACGGGACGTAGTACCAGAAGTAGTAGCCGAGGCCGGAGGCGTAGTAGCACCCATCGGTCTCGAAGAACGCGGCCATGAGACCGCGGTCCTGCTCGCACCAGAACGCCGTCAAGTAAAAGTCCGAGTAGCGCCACTCACCTTCCTGAGCGGCCCGCTGTGCGGGCGCCGGCCCGGGCGCCTCTGCCGTGACGGCATGGTCGCCCGCCCGGGTGAGCGTGCCGGAGGCGGCGGCCGGCCCCCCGAATGCCAGGACCGCGGTCAGCCCGACCAGGAGACCGCCGATCACCGCCACAACGTTTCTCGTCGCTCGCATCAAGACCGTTTCCTTCCACCACGTTGTCTTTCGGACCAGGAAAGTATCGGCAAACAGGGGTTTCACATGGCTCTCACAAACCTTTCGCCCCTGCTCACGCGCTCCACCGCCACAGCGGCTGTGAAACGGTGCCATCTTGAGCCTTTTCGGAGTCGAGGTGGCCGAACCGCTAAGTTCCTTTTAGGACAAAGATTTGAGCTACCGCGACGTCCGTCGTGGTCCAGACCGCTGCTCCCGCGGCCTCACCCGTCCGCCGCCGGTCGCCCTCACCCCGTCGGGCCGCCGCGACGGTCACTGTTTGTCTCGCGGACCTGGCAGTGGACGGCCGGGGATCGGCTCGCCCCGCGAGCCGCCGGCCGGGAACGGTCCCCGCGGGAGCGTACGGTCTCCAACTGACACGGACCGGGAAAAATCTGCCGGAGCGCCGCCACGCGCGTAACCCCAACTCCGAAAGCTCTCTACTACCGGGACGCCACGACCATGGAGGCGATGTCAGCCATGCGGGAGATGAAGAGGGCGGTCACGGCGCCAGCGGCGAGGGCGAGCGCGACTCCCGCCGCGTCCGGCGGCGTGCCGGCTCCGCTCACGGCTGTCACCAATCCGAGGCCACACAGCGCGAGCAAGATTAGATTGCGCATCACGTGTGGCAAGCCCAGCGGCGTCGTGGACGCGCCGAAGCAGTGGCACGCCATACGGTTGCCGCGTCTCAACGTGCGCGCGATGCCCGCGGTGAAGATCGACAGCAGCGCCGCGGCGCTCGTCAAGCCAATCGGTGCGGTCGGCGGCGTCGCCACGAGAATCACCGTGGCCGCTTCGGAAACGAGCACAGCGTGCGCCACCAGCCGCGTCCACTTCGCCGGCACGATACCCATCGCGTCCACAGAGGACACCCACTCGGCGGGGCGGCGCGCCTTCGCCGATACCGCGAGAAGGAACACCCCGGCGATCACCGCCTGGCACCACAGCTGCGCGTACATGGTCACGCGGCACCGCCCAACCGTGCCACGACAACGCCGACGACGTTCTCGACCGCGACCGGACCCCACACCCGCGAGTCGGTGCTGCCAGGACTGTCTCCGATCAGTACCACCGTCCCATGTGGAACGGTCGGCACGGCCGTCGCCGGTCGCACCGCCGGCGGCACCTCGTTGCCGGCGACCGCCGCGATCCGCTTGATGACGAGGCTCAGGAAGCCTGGCGGCCGCGCCACCACCACTTGGCCACGCCTTACCCGGCTGGTGCGCCGGACCAGCACCCGGTCGCCCGGCCGGTAGGTGGGCACCATGCTGGTGCCGATGACCGTGACGACGACGAGGGTGCGCCGCGCCAGGAGTGCGCAGCCGCACGCGAGCAGGGCGGGCGCGAGCCACGCCAGCTCCTTCATCGTTCACCTCCGACGGCGATCTGGTATCCGCTGGCCTGGGTCCGGAACAGCGCCGCGTACCGAGCGTCGGCCAGCATCAGCTCGTCGTGGCTGCCTTCTTCGACGATCCGGCCGTTGTCGAGGACGACGATCCGGTCCGCGGTGCGGATGGTGTTCATCCGATGCGAGATCAGCAGGCTGGTCCGCCGTTCCCGCAGATCCTGGAATTTGGCGTGGACGGCGGCCTCCGCCTCCACGTCGAGCCCCGCGGACGGCTCGTCCAGGATCAGCAGGTCGGCGTCGTCGCGCAGGACCGCCCGCGCCAGCGCCACCCGTTGCCATTGCCCGCCGGACAGTGGCACGCCCACCTCCGGCGCCTCCCTCTTGCCGCCGTCCGTGGGCAGATTCACGAACGTGCGGCTCAAGGTCGTGTCGTAGCCCATGGGCAGGCTGGCCAGCGTCTGGTGGACGCCGGCGAAGGCCGCGGCCTCACGTACCCGCGGCTCGTCGCCGAGTGCGTCGAGGTTGCCGACGCCGATGTTGTCCGCGGCGGAGAGGTCGTACGTCATGTAGTCCTGGAAGACCACGGCGATGCGGCGCCGCACCTGCGCGGGGTCCATCTCGCGGATGTCCACGCCGTCCCACGTGATCCGGCCGCGTTGCGGCTCGTAGAGCAGGCACAGCAGCTTGACGAGGGTGGACTTACCGGCGCCGTTGAGCCCGACCAGGGCGGTGGACTGTCCATGTGGGATGGTCAGGCTCAGACCGCGCAGGACCCAGTCGTGGCTGGGGTGATAACGAAACCACACGTCGTGCAGCTCGATCCCTCGCCGCAGCGGCACGGCGGTGACCGCCGCGGCCGGCGGGCGCTGTGCCGGCCGGGCCTCCCGGCCGACCACGTCCACGTAGTGTCCGAACAGGATCAGCGTCTGGTGCACCATGGCGATCTGGCCGACGATGCCGGCAAGGCCGCCCTGCACGCCAGTGAGCGCCGCGATCAGCACGCTGAAGTCTCCGACCGAGCCGCCGGCGGCGATCTGGGCCGCCCCGACGAGCAGCGCGACGGCGGACACCCCCGCGGTCAGCGTGGCGAAGAGCGTGTCCACGCGCACGGTCCGGCGGTCGACTCGCCGCTCGCCGGCTTGCGCGCCGCGTAGCTCGGTCAGCATCCGGCCACGCAGGAAGTCACCGAGCCCGAACAGCCGGATCTCCTTGGCCGCTCGCAGGTCCAGCAGCAGTCCATAGTAGAACGCCTGCCGCCGCAAGCGCGGGCTGGTCGTCAGCATCATGCTGCTGCGGTCGCGGGCCAGCGAGAGCTGCGCGTACAGGCTTGGCGCGGCGGACGCGGCGACAAGTGCGACCACGAACGGCGAGATGGCGGCGAGGCTGACCACGAACCCGCCGACCGTCAACGTCACCTGCGCGATGGCGAGCACCGCGTTCGTCAGCTGCTGCGGGCCCACGCTGCTCGCCTGCTGGGCGAGGCGCAGGCGGTCGTGCACCGCCGGGTTCTCCATCTCCGGCAGTCGCAGCTCGCTGACCGCGCGAAACAACCGGTCCTGCGTGTACGCGATGACCCGGCGGCCGATCTCACGGTCGACGTACCGCATGAAGTGACCAACGACGGCGAGCAAGCCGACCACCGCGGCGAGGGCGGCGACGGGCCGGATGCTCTGTCCCCCCGAGGCCGCGAGCGCGTCGAGCACCACCTTGGTGAGCCAAGCCACCGCCACCGGGCCGAGGCCGGCGACGAGGCTGGCCACCAGCCTCAGCACCGCGAAGCCGGGCGCGGCCCGTACGCAGATGCCAACGGCGTGGCCGAACGCCCGCAACGATCCGGTGCCCGCGCCCGGTCCCGTCATGACGGGCTGCCAGCCAGACACTCGGCGAGCGTGAGCCCCTTGCCGCTGACCCGCCGGTCCGGCCCGACGGCGAAGTACGACGGGGTCGCGCGGGCTTCGAAGCTGGTGGCCAGCGCGCCGACGCCGTCCTCGACCACCAGGTGGCCCGCGCCGGCCAGCAGGTCCCGCAGGCCGTCCGCGCCCTCGCCTTCGCGCGTGTTGCCCATCAGCAGGAGTACGGAAAGCACCTGCGTACCCTCGGCGGCGAGCGTCTTGGCCTCGTCGGCGAACCGCGGCGCCTGCGCGCGGCAACCCTCGCAGCTCGTCGAGTAGAAGGCCACCACCGTTCGCCGGCCGGCCAGCGCGTCCGTCGTCAACAGGTCGCCGTCGACCGCCGCCGCCTCGAAGGCCGGCACCTCGGCGCCGACCGGAAGGCCGCCGAGATCGGGTGGCTGCTGGCGGCTTTCCTCGACACGGCCCAGCCGCCGAACCATGGCAGCGGTCACCGACATGTTGAGCAACACCAGAGCGGCGAGCAGCACCACCGCGGCGGTCAACAGATACACCATCGCCCCTTTCCGACACTCCGATGAGACGGTGGCGGCCATCCGATACAGGACGGCCGCCACCTGATCGCTGACTAGCAGCAGCCGCGGTAGTTGTAGTCGTAGCTGCCCGGCGCGTCGACGTGGCAGTACGCCCCGTCGACGTTGTTGTGGCACTGGTACCAGGTGGTGCAGGTCGCGCCGGCGTAACACTCCTGGTACACCGCGCGGCACTGGTTGGCCCAGACGGTGCAGGCCGACGCGGTCGCCCGCGGCAGCACGGCACCGAGCAGGCGATCGCCCAGCCGGTTCAACAGAGCGGTCATGTGAACTCCTTTCGGATCGGGACCGCTAGCAGCAGCCGCCGTAGCTGTAGTCGTAGCTGCCCGGCGGATCGACGTAGCAGAACGCCCCGTCCTGGCTGTTGTGGCACTGCCACCACGCGGTGCACGCCGTGCCGCCGTAACACTCCTGCTTCACCAGGTAGCACCGTTCTCGCTCGACGAAGCACGCCGACGCGGTGGCCCGCGGCAGTACCGCACCGAGCAGGCGGTCGCCCAGCCGGTTTAGCAGAGCGGTCATGGGTTACTCCCTTCCAATCGGGTGCCCATAGTGAACCGCCCGCGACGCCTCACAAACCTTTCAAACGCGTGTCGCCGAGCGCCGTCCGAGTAAGATGGCCGTCGATCTGCTGAGGATCGATGCGGGTCGGGCGGAGCCGTTTGGGGGACCGGAGACGATGCCTGATCGAAACGCGCTGGCGGTCGGGGTGCTCGGACCGCTGGACGTCCGGGTGGCCGGGCGCGCGGTAGCCGTGACCGCGCCAATGCTGCGAGGTCTGCTGGCGGGTTTGGCGCTGCACCCGGGCACCGCCGTGCCGGCGGACCAGTTGGCCGCGGTGCTGTGGGGCGACGACCCGCCCGCCGATGAGCGGCGCAGCCTGCGCACCTACGTCAACCGGCTGCGCGGCCTGCTGGGCGCCGACCTCATCACGACGGTGCGGGCGGGTTACCAGCTGGAGGCCGAGCCGGACCAGGTCGACGCGGTGCGGTTCGTCCGCCTGCTGGACGCGGCGGCGCAGGCGACGGACCGCGCCGCCGAGCGCGCGCTGGTGGGCACCGCGGTCGCTCTGTGGCGCGGAACACCGTTCGAAGACGTGCACTCGGCCTGGCTGGACGAGTCGGAGACGCCAGGACTTGTCGAGCGGTACCTGAGCGGGGTGGAGCGGTTGGCCGACCTCGACGTCGCGGACGGTCGGGCCGACGAAACCGTGGCTCAGCTGCGGGCGCTGGCCGAGCGGCACCCGTTGCGCGAATCGTTGTGGCTGCGGCTGATCGTGGCGCTGGCCAGGTGCGGTCGGCGGGCCGAGGCGCTGAGCCGGTACGAGATCATCCGGCTGCACCTGGCCGAGGAGCTGGGCGTGGATCCGGGTCAGGAGCTACAGGCCGTCCACCTGGAGATGCTCACCCACCGGTCGCCCATCCGGCCACGGGCGACGATTCCCCGGCAGCTTCCCGCGGACATCGACGCGTTCACCGGCCGCGAGCCCGCGATGGTGGCCCTCGACAAGCTGGTACCCGATCAGCCGGTGGTGGGCCGCGAGCCGCCGGCGATCGCCGTGATCACGGGCACCGCCGGAGTCGGCAAGACCACGCTGGCCGTCCACTGGGCGCATCGGATGGCTGACCGGTTCCCCGACGGCCAGTTGTACGCGAACCTGCGCGGCTTCCACCAGTCGGGGCCGGTCCGGTCCCCCGCCGAGGTGATCCGCGGATTCCTCGACGCGCTGGGCGTGCCGGCGTCCGCGGTACCCGATGGCGTGGAAGACCAGGCCGCGCTGTACCGCGGCCTGCTGGCCGAGCGGCGGATGCTGGTCGTGCTCGACAACGCCCGCGACGCCGAGCAGGTACGCCAGTTGCTGCCCGGCGCGGGCGCGTCGATGGCGGTGGTGACCAGCCGCGACCAGCTATCCGGGCTGGTCGCGGCCGCCGGCGCGTACCCCGTGGCGCTCCACCTGCTCGGCGTGGACGAGGCACGCGCGCTGTTGACGCGCCGCCTGGGCGCGGACCGGGCGGCGGCCGAGCCCGGCGCGGTGGCGGCGATGGTCGCGCACTGCGATGGTCTGCCGCTGGCCCTGGCGATCGTGGCCGCTCGGGCGGCCGACCACCCGACCTTTCCGCTGGCCACGCTCGCCGACCAGCTGCGCCTGGCCCGCGACGACCTGGACGCGTTCGCGGGTGGCGACCCGGCCACCGACGTGCGCGCCGTGTTCTCCTGGTCCTACCGCACGCTCGGCGCCGGCGCGGCGCGGCTGTTCCGGTTACTCGGCGAGTACCCGGGCCAGGACCTCGGTGCGCCCGCCGCGGCCAGCCTGGCCGGCCTGCCGGTCCGGCGGGCGCGGGCGCTGCTGGCGGAACTGACCCGCGCGCATCTTGTCACCGAGCACGCGCCCGGCCGCTACACGCTGCACGACCTGCTCCGCGTGTACGCGGCCGAGCTGCTCCACACCGTCGACGCCGCCGACCAGCGGCGGGAGGCCACCCGGCGGCTGCTCGACCACTATGTACAGACCGGCAACACGGCCGCATTGCTGATCTACCCACGTGACCCGATCACGCCGGCGCCGCCCCTGCCCGGAGTCCATCCGGAGGCGCTCGCCGACCACGCGCAGGCCATGGCGTGGTTCACCGCCGAGCACCAGGTGATGGTGGCCGCGGTGGATCTCGCCGCCGGCGCCGGCTTCGACACCCACGCCTGGCAGCTGGCCTGGACGCTCTACAGCTTCTTCGACTGGCAAGGGCGCTGGCACGACCAGACCGCCACCCAGCGGACGGCGCTGGAGGCCACATCGAGGCTGGGCGACCGGGCGGCCAAGGCCCGGATCCAGGTCAACCTGGCGCAGGTGAACATGCGGCTGCGGCGTTACGACGAGGCCCACCTCCACCTGAACGAGGCACTCGACCTGTACACCCAACTCGGCGACAAGACCGGGCAGGCCCGTACCCACCTCAACCTCGGACAGCTGTTCAGCCGGCAGGACGATCACCGGTCGGCGCTCGAGCACAGCCTGCTCGCCCTCGACCTGCACCGGGCCACCGACCACCGCTCGGGGCAGGCCGACGCCCTCAACGAGGTCGGCTGGTGCTACGCCATGCTGGGCGAGTACCGGCGCACCATCGAGTTCTGCGATCAGGCCCTGGCGGTGCACCGCACGCTGGACCACCGCCACGGCCAGGCCACCACATGGGACAGTCTCGCGTACGCACACCATCACCTCGGGGCGCTCCAGCACGCCGTCGCCTGCTATGACGAGGCGGTGCGGCTGTACCGCGACCTCGGCGACCGCTACCGCGAGGCCGAGACCCTGGCCCGCCTCGGCGACACCCACCACGCCGCCGACGACGCCCGCGCCGCGCGGTCGGCCTGGCAGCGGGCGTTGGAGATCCTCGACGAGCTCGGCCACCCAGACGCCGACCAGGTACGCGCCAGGCTGCGGTGATCCCCGGGACGTGACGTCTACAGTGGACTTACTTCGTCGCCTGTTCGAGGACCTCGGTCACGGTGGCGGCCAGGAGGTCCCGTTTGTACTCTGTCTGCGGCAGTCCGGTCGCGCCGTCGGCCGCGCGGGCGCCCGCCTGGCCCAGCAGGTCGGGTGTGACCGTCGCCCCGGTGATCAGCGCCTCCACCGCCGGCAGGCGCAGCGGGATCGGCGCCACCGCGCCGACCGCGACCGCGACGAACGCGATCCGGTCACCGTCCAGCACGACGCGCTCAGCTCGCGGCGGTCGGTGGTGACGATGGCGTCGTCCGTGAGCAGCGGTCGGGGGGTCTGCTCCGACGGTGTGGTCTCAGCGGTCGGCGGCGGTGGGTCGGTGACCCAGCAGCGCGGTGAGCTCGCGAAGGGTATGGCTGTCATGGTCGTCGCGTAGGGGGCAGGTTGTGTCGGTGCCGCGAAGCCGATCGGTCGCACGTCGGGCGGTGATCGTCGCGATCCAGGCGCGGCTATCGATGCCTGCCTCGTCGACATGGTGTCTGGCCATGTGCCACACCTCGACGAACGTCGACCGCGTCACGGCTCGGGCGTCGCGCGGACGCGGCAACGCCCGGATGGCGTCGCGCCAGACCCGCCGAGCGAGAAGGGCGTAGAGGCGTCGAAACGCCACCTGGTCCCCGGAAGCGATCCGATCGACAAGCCCGTGTAGACGGTCGCCGGCCTCCGGTGTGGTGATGGCATGTGTCGGTGTTACAGCCTTGAGCATGTCCGCTCCCCGGGTGCGTCTGGATGGGTGTAGACGCGCCGCCGGGGACCGGGGCGGCAACCAACCGGCGGACAATTGACCAGCAAGGGTGCCTACCGACGTATCGTCCGCAGTTCACGAATGACGGTACGCGGACGCGGGCAGGCGTTAGGCCTTTCGGCGATAAGTACCTCTGTCGTGAGCAACAGCGCGGCTGCTCGACGCCCCGACCCCCTCAGCAGGCGTAGAGTTCGGATTGTCGCTCGTGTCCCCGGTGGCGTGACAGTCCGCCATTAGCGGACGCATCGAGCGGGCTGAGATTCTGGTGACCGGGCCACCAGCAGGAAGTGGTCTGCTATGCCTGATGTGAAGCCCATCCCCGACAATTACTCCCAGGTCGTGCCTTACCTATGCGTCGACGGCGCCAGCGCGGCGATCGATTTCTACCGCACCGTGTTTGGAGCGACCGAGCGCAGTCATCGATCAGTTCTACGGTGATCGCACCGGCCAGTTCGAGGATCCGTTCGGGCACCGGTGGAGTGTCGCGACCCGCATCGAGGATCTTTCTCCGCAGGAAATGGCCGAACGCGCCAGCGCCGCGACAAGCGCCTAAACGCCGCCTGGGCTCGACCGATGCGCTAATTCAGAATCCGGTACCGCAGGTGAGTGGCGTGGCGGGACTCGATCACCTCGGCCCGCTCCAGTTGGATCGGGCCGCCGAGGTGCTCGAACAGCTGGGTACCACTGCTAAGGATCACCGGGGCGACGTGCAGGAACAGCTCGTCGACCAGCCCGGCCGCGAGCGCCTGCTGGATGATGCTGGCGCCGCCCATGATGTGCACCACCTTGTCCCCAGCGGCCACCCTCGCCTGCTCGATGGCGTGCCTGATGCCCTCGGTGACAAACGTGAACGTCGTCTCGCCCTTCACGACCACGTCGTGCGGGCGGTGGGTGACCACGAACACCGGCATCCGGTAGAACCCGTCCTCCGCGGCCCAGCCTCCGGTCTCGTCGTACACCTTCCGGCTGGTAATGATCGACCCGGCGATCTGGCGCTCCTCGCCGAAGGCGAAGTCCATAGCCCGGCTCTCCTCAACCCAGGCCTGTATGACCTCGCCGCCCTCGCCCAGCCCGGGATACCGGTCGAGGTTCGGGCCGGTGACGTAGCCGTCCAGCGACATCGAAATGTTCGCCTCCACTGTGGCCATGCCAGCTCTCCTTCAGGTCAACGGTCGATGGCCCCTTGCAGGCCGAGCTCGCCGTGGCCGTTGACGGTGTAGACGAAGGCCGTCGATCGCACCTGTGTGGGCCAACCGGACCGTCGTCGCGGGCGTCGCGACGTTCGGGGACGCGGGTTGTGGTGTAGGGGCTTGTGCGCGCCGTGGTCGGGCACCGGCTGTGGTTGTCCGTCAGCGTGTGTTCCGCAGATGGTGGCCAGTTCAGCCGCGCTGGGCCGGTGGCGGGGGTCGCGCGTCAGCGTCCGCCGGACCAGGTCGTTCAGGTGCGGGGGTAGGCCGTGCAGGTCTGGTTGCGCGGACTGGAGGCGCAGGATCCATTCCTGTTCGCTGCGGCTGGCGAATGGGTGGACGCCGGCGGCGAGGTGCGCGAGGAGGCATCCCCAGGCGAAGACGTCGACCGCCGGTGTGGCTGGTGCGGTGCGTAGCTGTTCGGGTGCGGCCCAGCCGCGGCTGCATTGCACGATCCCGTCATCGCCGCACCGCTGGCCGATGTGCCGGGCGATACCGAAGTCGATGATACGGACGTCGTGGTCGCGGACGAGCAGGTTGGATGGCTTCACATCGCAGTGCACGACGCCGCGGGCATGGACCGCGGCGAGCGTTCGGGCCAGCGCCGCGCCGAGGCTCCATAGCAGGCTGGCCGGTGTTGGCTTGCCCACCAATGTGGAGCCGCACCGGTAGCCCGGTAGGTGGGCGGTCACCAGGTACGCGCCGGCCGTCGACGTACCGTGGCCGAACACGGGTGCGGTGCAGTGCGGGTCCACAGTGGACGCTAGCCGGTATTCGCGCTGGCATGCCTCCGCGGCCCCGCTGGCGGGGCGTAGGAGTTTGACCACGACAGGCTCGCCGGCCGGTGCCCAGGCGTAGAACACGTCCGCCATCCCGCCGGACCCCAGACGTGCGATCAACCGGTGGCCGTCGACACTGACCGGGTCGGTGACGCGAAGCGGCCAGCTGCCGGCGGGAGGGCGCTGCCGGGGCAGATCGGTGGTCGGTTCGGCGGGATGGGGTTCGGTCATCGTGATCGAGGGTGGCTCGACGAGAACGGTCATGCTGATCGACGCTCGTTACGGGGACACGCCGCGGGTGAGCCGGCCGGGACGGCGCCTCTGCTGAAAGCGCCGGGAGTCGCTGATCAAATGACCGCGGGGTCCGGGCGGTGGACAGATGCCAGCGCGAACGCCGGCTGGAGCGTCGGCGTGTGAAGCCGACCGTGCGATCAACACTACGCCGCTATGGGCGGGGCGGCACGACTCAGCGTCCGCCGACGCCCCGGTGTCGGCGCGGTCGCGCCTTCGTTCGGTGCCGGATTGGTTTGGTAGCCGGGTGGGTGGACGGATGTTCCCTACGGCCGTCTCGCCTCGGCGCGCGCTTGTCGGCCGCCGGTGTTAGCGTCAACGCGAGCGCGGCCAATTCTTTGCTGGCCCGCCGTCTGGACACACGGACGGGCGAAACGGCAACGGTCGACCCCAAGACCCCGGGCGACGCATCACCGACACGAGCCCACCGCGCAGGATTACGGCACGCGCTGCTGCTGCTCGTCGCCGCCGGGCTGGCCTGCTTCGGCGTCTACTGCCTGTCGGCCGTCCTGGCCGCGCATGGTCCGGCACGCTGTCGATGTTTCATGACCTCGGCTAGGCGCCCGACAACAGGCTCGGAAAGGCCCAGGCGTGACGACGCGATGGAAGATTCTCGTTACCGGCGCCACCGGCAAGGTCGGCTGCCAGCTCGTACAGGGCCGAGCGGACCCGGCAAGCATGCAGGTGCTCGACCACGCCGAAGCGTTCCGATGAGCCGGCCTGACCTGACCAGTCCAGCCGCGGCGTCCACGCACCGGGCCGGGCGTCGCGAGTGGGTCGGACTGGGGCTGCTGGCCCTGCCCGCCGTGCTGGTCTCCATGGACATGACGGTGCTGCATCTGGCCGTACCGAGCCTCAGCGCCGATCTACGGCCAACCAGCACCGAGCTGCTGTGGATCGTGGACATCTACGGCTTCATGATCGCCGGATTCCTGATCACGATGGGCACGCTGGGCGATCGGATCGGGCGCCGCAAGCTGCTGCTGGTCGGCGCGGCCGCGTTCGGCGTCGCTTCCGTGCTCGCGGCGTTCTCCACCACGGCCGGGATGCTGATCGCAGCGCGGATGCTGCTCGGGGTCGCCGGGGCGACGCTCGCACCGTCCACTCTGGCGTTGATCCGCAACATGTTCCTGGATCCGCAGCAGCGTACGGCGGCGATCTCGATGTGGTTCATGAGCTTCCTGGCCGGTGCCGCGGTTGGCCCGCTGGTCGGCGGCGCACTGCTCGAATACTTCTGGTGGGGTTCGGCGTTCCTTATCGGGGTCCCGGTGATGGCGCTGCTGCTCGCGGCCGGACCTTTCCTGCTGCCCGAGTACCGCGACCCGACGGCTGGCCGGCTGGACCTGGCCAGTGCGGCCATGTCGCTGGCCGCGGTCCTTGCCGTGATCTACGGGCTCAAGCAGGTCGCCGCGGACGGCCTCGCGCTGCCGCCCATCCTGGTGATCGCCGCCGGTGTCGCCACCGCAGTGGTCTTCGTACGACGGCAGCGCGCGCTGTCCGACCCACTGCTCGACCTGACGCTCTTCGGCGAGCGCACATTCAGTGTCTCGCTGGGTGTCCTCACCCTCGCCGCGGCCGTAATGGGAGGAGTGGGTTACCTCACCGCCCAGTATCTCCAGCTGGTGCTCGGGCTGTCACCACTGCAAGCGGGTCTGTGGATGCTGCCTCCGTTCGGAGCGGGGATCGTCCTCATGATGGTGGCTCCGCTGCTCGTGCGCCGGGTTCGTCCAGGGCTCGTCATCGGCGCCGGCCTGGCCCTGGCCGCGGCCGGCTTCGTGGTCGTGAGCCAGGTCGGTGACAACGCCGGCCTCCCGTTCGTCGTCACCGGGACGGCGATGGTCTTCGCCGGTTTGATGCCAGTGGCCGCGTTGGGTATGGACGTCGTCATCAACGCCGTCGCGCCGCGGCGGACCGGAGCCGCCTCGGCCATCTCCGAAACCACCCAGGAACTCGGCTTCGCACTCGGCATCGCGCTACTGGGAAGCCTCGGCACAGCCGTCTACCGCCGCCGGATGACCGACGCGCTCCCACCGGACAGCCCCGCTCAGGCAGCCGACGCCGCCCGGGACACCCTCGGCGGTGCCACCGGCGTAGCCGACCAGCTTCCGGCAGGACTGCTCGTCACCGCCGGGCAGGCGTACACCGACGGACTCCAGGCAGCCGCCGCGGCCAGCGCGGTCGCGTTGGCGGCTGCCGCCGTCGTAGCCGCGACCCTTCTCCGGCGGACACCAACGAGATCCCGTCAGGAGCCGCTGACCGCGACTCCTGACGGCGACGCAAGCCACGGCCCCACCTCCACGGGCGCAGATCCGCACGGCTCGCGCAGTGGACCGGCGTAATTGCGCCGTGAGCGGGCGGGGAGTGGGCCCAGGCCGGGGAGGCAGCTAACCCACGACGCCCGGTGACCGCCTGTCACCCGGCCTACCTCAGGCAGGCATTGCGGTCCGCAGCTGGGCGAGGGTTCGTTTCAGTAGGCGCGAGACGTGCATTTGGGAGAGGCCGATCTCGTCGGCGATCTGGGTTTGGGTCATGTGGTCGTAGAACCGCATGACCAGGATGCGCTGTTGCCGGGCCGGTAGCGCCGCGACGAGCGGTCGCAGTGTGAGGTAGTCGTCCACGTGGGCGTAGCCGGGGTCGGTGCCGCCGATCAGGTCGATGCGGTCGGCGTCGATTCCCTTCGCGGGTGGCGCGTTCAGGGACGTCAGGCGGTAGACGTGCCAGGCGCCGACAGCGGCCCGCAGCTGATCGACGCTCACGTCCAGGTGGTCGGCGAGTTCGGTGGGGGTTGGCGTGCGGCGGTGCTCGTGACTGAGTCGGCCGGTGGCGGCGGGCACGTCTTGCGCCAGTTCCTGGATGGGACGTGGCACCCGGATGGCCCAGGCGGTGTCGCGGAAGTGGCGTTTGAGGGCGCCGAGGATGGTGGGGACGGCGTAGGCGGCGAACGGGACGTCCCGGCCGGGGTCGTAGCTGTCCACGGATTTGATCAGGGCGAGGGCGGCGACCTGGGCCAGGTCGTCGACGAGTTCACCGCGTCCGGCATAGCGGCGGGCCAGCCGGTTGGCCAGCGGCAGATTCTGCTCGATGGCTCGGGCGCGGAGTCTGCCACGTCCGGGATGCCCGGCCGGCAGACAGTCACGCTGGTGCAGCAACCGTTCGGTGCTCACCTGCGCATCGTCCGGTTCGCCGCGGCGACCGGAGGCGGTGGTGGTGCGCTGGCCGGGATGGCGGGTGGCCGGCGTCGCTGGTTCGAGGATGGCGGCAGCCGGGATGGTCAGGGCTGGTTCGGCAAGGGTGGTCATGGTGGTCAACGCCCTATGGGTCACGCCGCGGGTGTGCCGGCAGGGCCGGCGTCTCTGCTGAAGCGCCGGTAGTCGCTGGTCGTTGACCGCGGGGTCCAGGCGGTGAGAAGACTGCCAGCACGAAGGCTGACTGCGCGTCGACGGATGAAACGCCGATCCTGCGGTTCAGCGTACGCCGTTGTGGCGGTGACACCAGCGCCTGGCGGGCCGGACATTCGCCAGCGTCAAAGGCAGGGGTCGCGACCGACACGCGGCACCCGAGCGGACGGCGGGTGCCGGGCGTAGGCTGGCGGTGACAAGCCGCCCAAGGGGAGCCAGTCGCGTTCGACCCGGTCCTTGTCCTACGTCACCTGCTCGTCGCGGCCCCTCACGAACCGTTCTGGTATCGGAGGCGCCCTCATGGAACCACCTTCGGTTGGCGCGGTGTCCGGTTCGGGTGGCGCGATGAACACCGATCGCAGGCTGCGGCTGTGGACCCAAGTCGTCGGACACGCCCAGGATGCGCCGGTCGGGGTCGAGCACGTGTGCGCCGCGGTGACGTTGGCTACCGGCGTGGACGGCGCCGCGGTCACCGCGGTACTCGGCTCGGGTCTACGCGAAACGGTGTACGCCAGCGATCAGGTCGCCTCGGAGCTCGAGGAGCTGACCGTGACCCTTGGTGAGGGTCCGGGTGTGGACGCGTCCGCCGACGGTCCGGCGCTCGCCGCCGACCTGACGAGCTTCGAATGCCTGGCGCGCTGGCCGGCGTTCGCACCGGCCGCGGGGAACGCCGGAGCAGCCGCGATGTTCGCGTTCCCGTTGCGGGTCGGTGCGATCCGGATCGGTGTCATGGACCTCTACCGCGCCCAGCCCGGCGGCCTGGACGGCGAACGGCTCGCCGACGCGCTGCTACTGGCCGACACCGCCTGCGCGCTGCTACTCGACGCGGCGCAGCCGGACCGCCCCCACCTCAACGGGCGCCGGCCCGAGCCGGCCGGCCTTGCCCATCCCGAGGTCCATCAGGCCACCGGCATGATCATCGTGCAGCTGGGGGTGACCGCGGCAGTGGCCCTGATCCGGCTGCGTGCCTACGCGTACGCTCACGATCGGCGGCTGCGCGATGTCGCCGGTGATGTCGTGGCCCGACGCCTACGATTCGATCCGGACGGGGACTTCGGTGCCTGTTGAGGTCCCGGGTCAGACCGGCCAGATCGCATTCCGCGGGTCACGGCTTCCGCCCAATCGGACGTCAGGTCTACCGTATGACGAGGGTGAGTGAGATGGCCGAGATCCAGCTAGCCGACGTGTTCGTGGAGATGGCCGACACTCTCGTCGACGATTTCGACGTGATCGACTTCCTGCACGGGTTGACCGAGCGGTGCGTCCAACTCCTGGGCGTGGCGGCGGCCGGGCTGCTGCTGACCGACCAGCGGGACACGTTGCAGGTGGTAGCCGCCTCCTCCGAACGCACCCGGCTGCTCGAGCTGTTTCAGCTGCAAACCGACCAGGGCCCGTGTGTGGACTGCTTCCGCACCGGCCAACCCGTGTCGGTCGCTGACCTGCCCGCGGCCGGCCGGTGGCCGGCCTTCACCGCAGCCGCCGCAGAGGTCGGCTTCGCCGCGGTCCACGCGGTGCCGATGCGCCTACGTGCCGAGGTGATCGGCGCGCTGAACCTGTTCGACACCGCCCCGGGTCCATTGGATGAAGGCAAGCTGCGCATCGGCCAAGCCTTGGCCGACGTGGCCACCATCGGACTACTGCAACAGCGCGCTATCCACCGCCGCGACATCCTGACCGAACAGCTGGAGACCGCGCTGCGCAGCCGGGTCCTGATCGAGCAGGCCAAAGGCGTGCTGGCCGAACGCCTTCACCTGGACATGGCCGAAGCCTTCGTTCTGCTGCGCGGCAACGCCCGCAGCCGCAACCGGCGCCTGTCCGATCTCGCCCAGGCCGTCGTCGACGGCACCGAACACATCCCACCCGCGACAGCCGCCAGTCCGCCTCGCTGACCCTGACGGCCAGGCCGGCGTCGCCAGGCCCACCCACGTCCGCGCGGAGACCACCGCCGTGCCTCCCAGCGGCCCGCAGTCGTTCTGACCGGCGAAGGCCACGAGGCTGCCGCCGCCGCGCCCGGCGGGTCAGCCGAGCCGGGTGATCTCGACGGTGACGCCGAAGAGCTCCGCTTTCTGCCCGGAGTAGACGCCGGACAGTGGCCGCACGTCGGCGTAGTCGCGGCCACGGGCCAGCAGCACGTGTCGGCTGGCCACCTCGGCGAGGCTGGTCGGGTCGACCGGGATCCAGCCGCCGGCCCAGAACTCCACCCACGCGTGGCTCTGGCCGGCGGTCGCCTCCCCGACTTCGGCCTCCACGGTCGGGTGCAGGTAGCCGGAGACGTAACGCGCGGGCAGGCCGACCGCGCGGAGCAGGGCCAGCGTGATGTGGGCGAAGTCCTGGCAAACGCCCTTGCCGGCGGCCCGGGCCTCGGCCGATGAGGTGTGCACGTGTGTCGCGCCCGGCTCGTACCGCAGCGTCTCGTGAGTCCACGCGGCGGCGCGTAGCCCGGCCTGCATCGGCGTCGAGCCGGTGCGCAGGGACTGCCCGAGCTCGGCGATCTCCGGCTCCGCCTGAACATAGCGCGACGGGGCGAGCAGCTCGCCAAAGCGTTCCCGGATCGCGCGGGAGGCCAGGTCGGTCCAGTCGACGCCGACCGGCGCGGGGCGCGGCCGGGCGGTCTCGACCGTCGAGGTCGCCAGCACGACGAGCTCGGTGTGTGGGATGTGGATGTC
Source organism: Phytohabitans sp. LJ34 (assembly GCF_052068095.1). Lineage (NCBI taxonomy): Bacteria > Bacillati > Actinomycetota > Actinomycetes > Micromonosporales > Micromonosporaceae > Phytohabitans > Phytohabitans sp. LJ34. Next base: position 124,021 of record NZ_JBQHDG010000004.1, read on the forward strand.
GAACGCGTCCACCGTGGTGCCCCAGTAGTCGACGTAGCGCAGCGGCCTCGCGGTAGGCGTGATCTCCAGGGCGGCGTGCAGGGTGCGCTGTCCATCGACGCTCGGCGGGGTGAGCCTCGCCTCGTTGTACGAGGCCCGCACCGGTCCGCCGTACCGGTAGCCGGTGCGGTGTCGGATCGCGATCCGCCAGGTCATGTGGCGGGCTCCTCGATGCGCCAGTGCAGCGGTGCGGACCCGGTGAACAGCCGCCGGGTGACGTCTTCGCTGACCGTGGATACGGTTCGCTGTAGTTCGTGCAGCCGCTCCACGAGGTCGTCGAGCAGTGTGGCGGCGGACAGAAACTCCAGGTCGGTGCGGGCTCGGCCGATGGCTCGGCGGGCAGGCTCGTCCAGCGCGGACCGCCCGGACGCCGGGTCGAGTCGGGTCAGCGCTTCCTCTCCGGCGCACAGCGCGTGGAAGACCGACCGGGGGAAGAGCCGGTCCACCAGGAGGAACTCGAGCACCCGGCGGGCGTCGACACCCTGGTGGTACGTGCGCAGGTAGGCGTCGTGGGCCGAGCACGCCCGCAGGGTGGATGTCCAGCCTTCGTCGCCGACGCCGGCGCCGATCCGGGACGCGAGCAGCCGCGCGGTCATGTCGACGCGCTCCAGGCTGCGGCCGAGCACGAGCACGTCGTAGCCGGCGTCCCGGCTCATGCTGGCCTCGACGTGGCCGGCGAAGGTCGCGGCGCACTCGCGGACGTAGGAGAAGAAGGGCGCGGGGCCGAAGTCCCGGGCGGCGGCCACCCGGGCCGGGAGCGCGTTGTGGGTCGAGTTCAGGCATTGCCAGATCTCGGCCGAGAGCGCCTCCCGCGCGCCGCGGGCGTTTTGCCGGGCGGCGACCAGCGCGCCGGCGATCGAGTTGGGGGCGTCGTCGTAGCCCAGCAGCTCCAGTACGGCTTGGCTGTCCTGGTGCCGCCCGGCGACCTCGTCCGGCACACCCATGACGGTCAACAGGACGGCGCAGGCGGCCGCCTCGTCCACCGTCGGGTCCTCGAGGACCTCGTGGAAATGCACGTCGAGAAGCCGGGCCGTGTCCTCGGCCCGTTCGATGTACCGGCCGATCCAGAACAGCGATTCGGCTACGCGGCTCAGCACCCGGGTCCCCTCATTGTTGTGGCTGGTCGTCGTGCGGGCCGCGGTCGGGTGTCGTGCCCCGCACCGCCTGCGCGGGGAAAGCGGGCGGACTGGTGGCTTCGGACGCTGGCTGCGGCGACGAGGTGAGCACCCAGGTGTCCTTGGAGCCGCCGCCCTGGCTGGAGTTGACGATCAGGCTCCCCTCCCGCAGCGCCACCCGGGTCAGCCCCCCGGGCAGGACGTGGACCTGCTCGCCGTCGTTGACCGCGAACGGCCGCAGGTCGATGTGCCGGGGCAACAGCCGGTCGTCGAGGTGTGACGGCGAGGTCGACAGCAGCACCAGCTCCTGCGCGATCCACCCGCGTGGCTCCGCGAGCACCCGCGCGCGCACGGCCGCCAGCTCGGCGTCCGAGGCGGACGGCCCGATGACGATGCCGGAGCCGCCGGAACCGTCGACCGGCTTCACCACGAGCTGATCGAGTCGCTCCAGGCATTCCTCCCGAACGTCCGGGTCGTCGAGCCGGTAGGTCGTGACGTTGGGCAGCAATGGCTTCTCACCCAGGTAGTACTCGATGAGCGCCGGAACGTACGTGTAGGTCAGCTTGTCGTCGGCGACGCCGTTGCCGACCGCGTTGGCGATCGTGACGTTGCCGGCGCGGGCGGCGTTGAGAAGGCCCGGGCACCCCACGACCGAGTCGGGCCGGAAATGCACCGGGTCGAGGAAGTCGTCGTTGACCCGCCGGTAGACGACGTCCACCCGCTGCCTGCCACCGAGGCTGCGCATGTAGAGGACGTGCTCGTCGCAGAACAGGTCGCGGCCCTCGACGAGCTCGATGCCCATCTTGCGGGCCATGAAGGCATGCTCGAAATAGGCCGGGTTGTACACGCCAGGGCTGAGCAGCACCACGACCGGCTCCTTTACGCCGTCCGGCGCCGACCGGCGCAACGCATCCAGCAGCCGCCCCGGGTAGGAAGCGACCGGCCGCACCTGCTGCTCCAGAAAAAGCCCGGGAAAGACCCGCGCCATAGTCCGTCGGTTCTCCACAACATAGGACATTCCGGACGGCACCCGTAGATTGTCCTCGAGCACCCGCAGCACACCCGCCTCATCGCGGACCAGGTCGATCCCGGCGAGGTGGATCCGGACGTCGTTGCGCGGCCGGATGCCGTGTGCCGGCCGGCAGAACGTGGCCGACGTGGTCAGCAGAGTGCGCGGCACCACCCCGTCCCGCACGACCTCGGCCGGGCCGTAGACGTCGGCGAGGAAGGCCTCCAAGGCCCGTACCCGCTGCACGACGCCCGCTTCGACGACCTCCCACTCGGCGGCCGGGATCAGCCGGGGGATCAGGTCGAGCGGAAAGAGCCACTCCTCGCCGGCGTGGGAAAAGGTGACGCCCTGGTCGCGGAAGCTGCGATCCCGCGCCGCCGCACGCTGCGCCAGGTCTTCGCCGGTGAGCATCTGTAGGGCGTCGTAGAGCGCGCGCATGTGGGGATGCGGCAGCCCGTCCGCCCCGAACATCTCGTCGTAGGCTGGGCCGCGCGGATATCCGTCGAGGAGCCCTCCCATGCGAGGATTCGTACCACCGATTCGTTGCCGCGACCAGCAGTTACGGTGAGGAAACAATGACGGACCAGACTGAGGGCATGACAGCCGTCTCGCGGCAGGTCCGGGTCGGGTGTGAGTTCCGGTACACCGCGGAGGTGCAAACGCCCGCGATCTTCCAGGTCGAGCCGTCCGGGGTCGGGCCCGCGGCGGTGCTCCAGCAGGGCTGGGATATCCAGCCCGCCACCACCCGCCACGGCTACACCGACCTGTACGGCAACGACTGCCAACGACTCACCCTGCCCGCGGGCGACTCGACGCTGCGCTACAACGCCCTCGTCGCCGTCCCGGACGCGACCGAGGACGTGGACCTCGACGCGGCCGAGCTACCCGTCCCGCAACTGCCCGACGACGTGTTGATCTACACCATGCCCAGCCGCTACTGCCTGCCCGACGTCCTCGGCGACCAGGCATGGCGCCTGTTCGGCGGCCAGAAGCCCGGATATCGGCGGGTGCAGGCGATCTGCGACCACGTCAACAGCCACCTGCGGTTTGAGTACGGCACCAGCAGCCCCACCACCACCGCCGCCGAGGCCTATGCGGCCGGCAGCGGCGTCTGTCGCGACTTCGCCCACGTCGCGATCAGCTTCTGCCGGGCGCTGTCGATCCCGGCCCGCTACGTCTTCGGCTACCTGCCCGACATGGACGTGCCGCCGGACCCGGCGCCGATGGACTTCGCCGCCTGGATGGAGGTCTACCTCGACCACCGCTGGTGGACCTTCGACCCCCGCAACAACGCCGCCCGCAAAGGCCGTACGCTGATCGGCCGCGGCCGCGACGCGGTCGACGTCGCCATGGTCACCACCTATGGTGGACCACTGCTGCGGAGCATGCAGGTCTGGGCAGAGGAGGCGACGTGACATCGGACGGCGGGGCACCGCCCGACGCACCACCCCGGCTGCCCTCCCCCGCGGAGTTGGAGGAGGCCAGCCGGCTCACGTACGTGCTGCACCAGCGCTTCCGGTACAGCTATGACGGCCCGGTGCGAGACCTCGACCACCGGCTGGTGGTGGTCCCTCCCCGCCAGCATGGTGATCAGCGCCGGCGGCGGCATTCGATAGCTGTCTCCGCGGCCGGCGCCCGTACCACCCATCGCCGTGACGCCGCTGGCAACATCGTCACCCGATCGCGTGTGCCGCTGGTGCCGGACGGGATCGAGTTCGTGATCGAGGCGGTCGTAGAGCGGGCCGGGCCGGGCACCGACGTCGGCCTGCCGGCCGCGGCGCTGCACGATCCCCGGCTGCTCCGGCCGACTCGGCTGACCGCCACCGACCCCACGATCGACCGGGTCGCGGCGAGGCTGGCTGACCGCGATCCGCTGGCCACCGCCGAGCGGTTCTGCGCGTACGTGCACGACGCGATCACCTACGAGTACGGGGTGACCACTGTCGACACCACCGCTGCCCAGGCGCTCGCCCTCGGCCGTGGCGTGTGTCAGGACAGCGCCCATGTGATGATCGCGCTTTGCCGCGCCACCGGTCTGCCGGCCCGCTATGTCTCCGGACACCTTCTCAGCGAGGGCGGCACGCACGCCTGGGTCGAGGTCGTCGTCGCCGATCCGGAGGGCGCCCGCGCGGTGGCGTTCGACCCGTGCAACGGTCGCCGCGCCGGACGCGCTTACCTGACCGTCGCCACCGGACGCGACTACACCGATGTCGCCCCGACCTCCGGCACCTACCGCGGTGCCGCGCGCGGCGCGCTGACAGCGACCAAACGGGTCGACGTCGCACTGGCCTGACGGGCTCCGACCCGCCAGGCGCGGCTCGGCCGTCGCCCCTACTCCGAACCCCGACGGCAGGTCACCGCATTGGCGGTTGATGCGGGATCCTCACCGCGTAGGTCGATGAACAGGTCAGATGGTGAAGCCGCCGTCGATGTTGATCGTCGCGCCGGTCAGGTATCGGCCGTCCGGGCCGGCGAGGTAGGCGACGGCTCCCGCGATCTCGTCCGGTGTGCCGTAACGCCCGAGGGCGGTGAAGCCCTTGATCATGTCAGCGTCCGGGCCGTCGGCTGGGCTCAGGTCGGTGTCGGTCGGTCCCGGGTTGATCAGGTTCACGGTGATGCCGCGCGGCCCCAACTCCCGGCCCAGACCCTTGGTCAGGCCGATGAGAGCACTCTTGCTCATCGCGTACAGGGTGAAACCGGGGAACACCATCCGCTGGGCGGCGTTGCTGCCGATGCTGATGATCCGTCCGCCGTGCCGCATGTGGACGGCGGCCGCTTTCGCCGCGACGAACGGCGCGCGCACGTTGACGGCGACGGTACGTTCGAATTCGTCCAGCCCGAGCTCTTCCACCGGTCCGATGAGAAACACGCCAGCGTTGTTGACCAGGATGTCGAGCCGTCCGAACTCGGCGGCCACCTGGTCCACCGCGTCCTTCACGGCGGCGGAGTCGGCGCTGTCCGCCCGCACCGCCATCGCCCGGCGCCCGACGGCCTTGACCCTCTCGACTACGTCGCTGGCCCGGTCGACGTTTTGCAGGTAGGTAAACGCCACGTCGGCGCCGTCTTCGGCCAGGCGTGAGACCACTGCCGCGCCGATGCCCCGGCTACCGCCGGTTACCAATGCCACTTTGCCGTCCAGATTTTTGGTCATGCCTGAGTGTGCTCGTGTCGACCACACCTGTCCGGCGGGAATCGGACGTTTGTGTAGTCCGGACGGGGGGTTTGGTAAATCCGCGGCGAGGGAAGCCATCGTTGTGGGCCGCCCACTGCGGGCATCGGCCCGCTAGCAATGGAGAGCATCATGGGCGTTATCGCCTGGATCGTGCTCGGCGCCGTCGCCGGTCTCATCGCCGAAAACCTCACCGGGAGGGAGACCGGCCAGCCGCCGGCGTGACTGCCACCGGTCCGGTGATGACAAGTCTGGCAGTGGCTCCGATAACTGACATCACCACCTGGGCTCGCGGCAGCGGCTTGGAAATCGTGCTGTTCATCAGCGGTGCGATCGTGCTTTCGCGGATCACCAGGTGGGTGGGCTCCGCGGTCACGGGTCGGATCGAGGCGAGGTCTGCCCGCGATGCCGGCCTGGTTCGCACGGAGTCCGCGAAACATGGCCACGTCTTGGCGCAGGTGGTCATGTGGGCGGTGATCGTGCTGCTCTACAGCGTGGCGGCGGTCCTCACCCTCCGGCGCCTCGGTGTGCCGTTCACCGGCCTTGTCGCGCCAGCGGCGGTGGTGGGAGTGGCGCTCGGGTTCGGCGCCCAACGCCTCGTACAGGACGTCCTGGCCGGGCTGTTCATTATCGTCGAGCGCCAGTACGGCTTCGGTGACGTGGTACGCATCGCGGCGTTGGGCTCCGAGGTCGGCGTGAGCGGCACCGTCGAGGAGGTCACGCTACGCGTCACGCGGCTGCGCACCGTCAACGGCGAGGTCGTCATCGTGCCCAACGGGCAGATCGTGCAGGTGACCAACCAGTCCCGCGACTGGGCCCGCGCGGTCGTCGACGTGCCGGTACCCAGCAATGTGGACGTGAGCCGAGTCCGCGAGATCCTCGGCCGAGTCGGCCTGGACGCCCGCGACGATGCGACGCTGAGCGCGTTGCTGCTGGACCCGCCGTCCGTCCTGGGTGTGGAAAGCCTGGAGCTCGACACCCTCCACGTGCGCATGGTGGCCCGCACACTACCCGGCAAACAGTTCACCGTCGGCCGGGAACTACGGGCCCGAGTCGCGCTGGCCCTGCAAGCGGAGGGCATCAACGTGTCGACCAGCCTCGACACCGTCGAGCCCGCCGGAGCGCGCTGATGCCCAAACACCTGCTGCGCGGACATGTCCGCTTGTCGACGGTGCTGATCGCGCTGGTGTTCGTCGTCACGCTGGCGACCTACCTGCTCGTGCGGCCGGTACCGGCATCCGTCGTCGTCCCGTCGAGGATCCCGACACCCACAGGCCAATCCTCGACGGAGCCGAGCCCCACGTCGAAACCCAGCCGTACCCCACCGGCTTCTCCATCGCCGTCACGGGCGCCCACATCAACGCCAACCCTGACGCCGACACCAACGCCAGCCCCAGCGTCGGGGTCGACGTCAGCGTCCCCGGACGGATAAGCGCGGAAGGTTACTCTGACGGCTGCGGCACGGTGCAGTCGACCTTTGGGTTGACGCCCACGTAGTTCAGCGGTCCCGCGATGATCGTGATCACGGTGTTTCCGGCTTTGGCGCAGCTGCTGGAAGACCCGCCGAGGTATCCGCGCTGTCCGGCAGCCACCAGGCCAATGATCAACCAGATCACGACGATTACTGCTCCGATGCGCACGGCTTGCCTCCTGATGCGAATCCGAACGGTGGTTCCGCGGTGACCTCGTGCCGCCGCGACCGATACCACAGCGATACCCAGACCGGCGATGTCCATAACGGACACCGATGAGCGGCGTTTCGGTGAGGGAACCCGGCTTCGGCGACGACGCGGCAATTGGCACGCGGGACGGTTTGGAACTCATCGGGCTCAGGGCATACGCCCTACCGAGGGAGGATCCCAATGTCCACTGCTGTAATCGTCATCCTGATCATCGTTGTGGTGGTCGCGCTCGCCGTCACCGGCTGGCTCACCGCCCGGCGGCGAAACCTACGGGCAAAGTTCGGCCCGGAATACCACCGGGTGATCGCCGAGCAGCCCAGCCGCGCCGCGGCCGAGCGGGAATTGCACCAGCGCGAACGCAAGCACGCCGAACTGAATTTGAAGCCGCTGGCGCCGGAAGCCCGAGCACGGTACGCGGCCGAGTGGGCGACGGTGCAGGCCCGCTTCCTCGACTCGCCCAGTGACGCGGTGCGCGACGGTGACGAGTTGGTCACCAGACTGGTCGGCGACATCGGGTACCCGACCGACAGCGACGACGAACAGCTCGCGCTGCTATCCGTCGAACACAGCGCCACTCTCGGCCACTACCGGGAGGCGCACGAGATCTCCCTACGCAACACCCGTGGCGAGGCCAGCACCGAACAGCTGCGCCAGGCGCTGGTGCACTATCGGGCGCTGTTCGCCGAACTGCTCGGCGAACAGCCCATCCCCCAGGGCGGTAAGCCGCTCGGCGTGGAACCGCCCGCCACCGAGCCGGCCGGAGACCGCGCCGTCAACAACACCGTCCCGATGTCCATACCCGGAAACGAGCCGTGGAGGATTTCATGACCGACCAGAGCACCCGTGAGCAGTGGACACGGCCGACCCAAACGCTGGAACGGGCCGGTCCAGAACGAACCGAACCAGAGCCGTCCACTCAGGACAGTGCCGCCGACGATCCAGCGGCGCATACCGCCGCCGAGCATGCGGTCGGCGGTTCCGTCTGGGCCGACGACGCTGCCCTTGAGCAGGCCGACCCCGAGCAAGCCGTCGGTGTGGCGCCGATGCCGGACGCCGGGCCGGGCCCCGACCCCCAGCCAGCCGAGCAGCACCACGGCGTCGCCGTAGCGGCCGACACCGGCGGACCGGTGGGCGACGTCAACGAGGAAAGCGACGTCACCGGGGGCCAGGCGCCGACCGTGCCGGCATCCGTGGACGACACGGCCGCACCCGACGTTGCCGGCTCAGGCGAGCTGCTACCCGGCGATGTGCCGGCTGAGCCGGCAGCGCTGTTCGACGGCGCCGCGATGCAGGGGTTCCGGGATCGGTGGCAGCAGTTGCAGCTGCGTTTCATCGACGACCCGCACACCGTGGCCGCGCAGGCCGGCGCGCTGGCCGACGAGATGGTCACCGCCCTGCGCGACGCCGTGGACCAGCACCGCACGACGCTGGAGGCCTGGCAGTCCGACGACGGCGTCGACGCGCACTTCGGGGATACCGAACGGCTGCGGGTCGCGGTCCGCCGCTACCGCGACTTCGTAGACCGCCTCCTCGCCATGTAAGCGCACGCAGCTCGCCGAGCCGCCAGTGCGAACAACCGGCGGCCTCGGCGGGCGACCCTGGACACCTGACCCTGGACACCTGCCCGCCGGCAGGTGGACGGTACGCCGGGCGCGCACGCTCGGCACTCCTACAGGTTGCCAGCGGTGTCCACCTCGGCCGGTTATGCTGGCATTACAGCCGTGGGAGGTTGTCATGCTCATACTCTTCGTTGTGCTGATGGCGCTGTGGCTCATTCTGGCAATCGTTGGGATCGCCATCGATGGCTTGTTGTGGCTCGGCATCATCGGGATCATTCTTTTCCTCGGGACCGCTGTGATCGGCGGACTCCGGCGTAGAGCGCTGAAGCACTAGCCAGCGCAACGGATCGCCGGCGGCCACGGCAACGGCCGTGTTGCCGGGCAGCCGCATGCCCGGTCGAGAATGACCTGGGATTACCCCCAACGGCCCGGAGGGGCTGGCTGCGGGAACGGACGACGGCCTACGCCACCAGGGCGACACCCCGAAAGCGAGGCCGACGAACCCGGCCGCCACGGCTCCGCCGGCATCCGCGCCACGCTGGCGAGCCAACACCTAGGCTCGGCGTACGTGGGCGCGCTGGCCTCGTCCAGCTCGACGTACGGGTCGCGGTCGGGGTACGAGTGCACCCACGACCAGCCCACGCTCGCCCGTCATCGAGGAAGATCCAGCGCACCAAGCGGATCGGACCTTTGGTAGGTGTTCAGCGGCCGGTTGGCGGGATGTTCGAGGTCTTGTCCGCGCGCCTGATCTTCTTCATCCTCTTCTCGGCCCGCTTCTCCTTCAATGTTCTGCCCTGCTTTTTCGTGTTGGACTTTTGCGGAGACTTGTCTGACATGGCAACCCCTTCGTCAAGCGAACATCGAGACAGCGCAGCCCCGGTCGAGTGCCGTGAGGCAGTGGTCGATGCCAGGAGACGCGCGACGACGTCGCCGGCCCGGTCCTGACCCATCTCGCCGCGGCGTCTGACTCGGCCCCGCCGAGGCGGACTGTCACGCCACCGGGGTCCCGAGCAACACCCTCACTCTACGCCTGTCGGGGCTCCGCGGCCCTGCCGGTCATCCGGCACGTCTCGCACCGATCGGGTACATGAAGGTTGCGGGGCCTAGCGGATTCGCTGGGCCCCGTTTCAGGTCAGTTCCTTGTGAACGGGCGACAGGGCCGGTCAATGCAGCGCATTGACCGGCCCTGTCCGGGGGGTGGTGGAACGGTCCTGACAACCTGCCGCGGGAGCGGCGGGTGGATGGGATCAGGAGGTGACGGCGAGGTGGTTGTTCACACCCGTCACGCCGGAGGCTGCCCACGCTACGTACCCGGCCTGATGGCGTTCGGCCCACGACCGGACGGATCCGTTCAGCGTGACGTCTGCGCCGTTGACGTCAACGGCGATCTCGCGGGAGTCGAGCTGCGCGTTGCGCAGGATCGCGGCCTCGATCGCGGCCTTCGCTCCAGACTGTGGCGCGGACGCGGCTAGCGAGATGGTGTTGGCGACCGCGGTCACGCCCTTGAGGTACATGACCGCGCGGGCTGCGGCCTCGCGCTGGTACTGCCAGTTGACGGTGCCCGACAGGGTGATCGTGTGATCGCGGACGCTGGCCTTGACCGAGTCCGACGGCACGTCGACCGCCCAGCTGAGCATCTGCCTGGCCGTCTCGGCGACATCGGTGTCGTTCGCGCCGGAGGTGCCCGGGTCGCGTACTACCATGTCATCGGCGACCGCTTTGACGCCCCGTACTCGTAGGGCTGATCGTTTCGCCGCGTGACGCTCGGGCAGGCTGTTCACCTCGCCGGAGAGTGTCACCACGCCGCTTTTCGCCGATACGCCGAGCTGCGCGGCGTCGACACTGGGGTTGTAGAGCAGCTCGTCGGTGACGTTGGTCTGAAGTTCGTTATCACTCCTACGGATCGTGTCTGTCATATGCCAACCATGGCCCTCCGGCCGGATACACGCCACCCTATTTGCAATTTATCTGAATAAATCTTCGAATTCGCTCGGAAGTGCATGTGTTTAAGGGGTTATCGTCGGCTATTCGGCACGACATTGTTCGTCACCCCTACACCCGGGCGACGCCCCGACGCGTGAGAGCCAGCGGGGCGACTCGAACGCCCTACCTCCGGGTTACGAATCCGGTGCACCACCTGTCGTGCTGCGCTGGCATGGAGCCGACGCCCAGGCTCGAACTGGGTCCTCCGGCTTACAAGACCGGGGCACAACCTGTTGTGCTTCGTCGGCGAGTGTCGCTGGGAGCCCAGGATTCGAACCTAGACGAGCTGCTTCAGAGGCAACCATGCTTCCGTTACATCAGCTCCCAAGGGCAGCCCGTCGCAGTAGCCGCAGCGGCGGCCGTCGCGGGCAAGGATGCCGGTCCGGACCGGTCACCCGGCCATCGGATCCTCCTTCCTCGTCGCGCCAACGAAACCGGGGATTCCGTTGGGATGAGCCGGTGTCCTCCCAACGGGTGTTGGGAGCTGGAGCGGACGGCGGGCCTCGAACCCGCGACCTTCACCTTGGCAAGGTGACGCGCTACCTGCTGCGCTACGTCCGCGCTCTACCTGCTGAGCTACGACGGCGTGTGCTCGGAGGGAGTCGAACCCTCACGCCTCGCGGCACCGGGGTTTGAGCCCGGCATGTCTACCTGCTTCCATCACGAGCACCTACAGCTGGGGGCAGAGGGGGTCGAACCTCGTAGCCGCATCGAAAATGCGTCGGCCTGCCCTTAGCCGAGCCCCCATCGAGAGCGATCGGCGGGAGTCGAACCCGCTACCTCTGGGTGGAAGCCAGGAGTGTCACCACCAACACCTCGATCGCGTCGCCGATGCGGGACTCGAACCCGCTGCTCCAGGGTGAGAACCTGACGACCTAACCCATGGTCGAATCGGCGCTTGTGGCTGGCAGCCGGCGGACGCCCAACACCGCCGGCCGAAGTCGGGGGATCGCAGGGGCGACACGCCCCTATGGAGTTGGTTGCCCTGCAACGAAAACGCCGCCCGGTCCCTGGTCTGGGAGGGCGGCGTAGACGCTGCTGGTGTGCGCTACGGTCGCCGCCTCCGGCCCAGGTTTGGCTTTTCGCTGGCGGTCTGCTCGACGGGTCGCCCGAATATGGGCATGCCCGCGGAACCGCACAGCGCGAGGCGCTGCGGTGCGGATGAGGCGTGCCACAACATGACGGTCGCTCCCGGGGTTCGATGTGGGCGTTGAGATCAACGGTAGAGGTAGCCGTCCGCAGGGGCAACAGCTTTTCTGGGTTCCAAAGGCCAAAGTGGACGGATCCGTCGCCCGCTAGTTACTCAACCCGTCGAAGAACGCGCGCACGTCGGTGGCGTACGCGTCAGGCTGTTCGAGGGAGAGGAAGTTGCCGCCGCGCTCGATCTCCGTCCAACGCACGACGACGCTGTCCCGCTCGGCGAAGCGTCGGATCGTGATGTCGGTGTTCGCGGCCAGCAGCACCGCCGTGGGCACGGGGCTGCGGTCCTTCGGCGCCCAGCCGGCCGGGTCGTGGGCCATCTCGTAGTACAGGTTCGCCGACGAGCCGGCCGTTCCCGAGAACCAGTACACGCTGATGTTCGTCAGCAACGTGTCGCGGCCGACGGCGTCCTCCGGCAGCTCGGCCGCGGGGTCGGTCCATTCCTTGAACTTCTCGACGATCCAGGCGAGTTGGCCTGCCGGCGAGTCGTGCAGCGCGTGCGCGAGTGTGTGCGGACGGGTCGACTGGATGGCGTTGAAGCCCATCATGTCGTCGCGGAAGTTCTGGAGCCGTTGCAGGCGAATCTGTTCGGCTTCGGTGAGTCCGTCGAAGTCGGCCGGGTCGCCCGAAGGGAACGTGACGTGCCCGTTCAGGTGCACTCCGAGCACTCGGTCGGGCGCCTGCCGGCCCATCTCGACGGCGATCCAGCCGCCACCGCCGGAGCCCTGCACGCCGTAGCGCTCGTACCCGAGCCGCGCCATGACCTCGTTGAACGCACCGGCGATCCGGCCGGTGTTCCAGCCTGGCCCGACCAGCGGGCCGCCGAAGCCGACGCCTGGAAGGTTGGTCAGCACGAGGTGGAAACGGTCGGTCAGCTTCTCCACGACCGTGGTGAACGCGACGAATGACGCCGGCCAGTCGTGCGTCATCAGCAACGGCGTCGCGTTTGGGTTGGCTGAGCGAATGTGTGCGAAGTGGATCGGCTGCCCCTCGACCTCGGTGACGAACTGTGGCAGCTCGTTCAGCGCGGCCTCTGCGGCGCGCCAGTCGTAGCTGTCGGCCCAGTAGGAGGCCAGGCTCCTGAGGTAGTCGACCGGGACGCCGCGGCTCCAGCCTTGGCCCGGCAGGTCAGTACCCCACCGGGTGCGGTGCAGGCGCTCGCGCAGATCGTCGAGGTCGGCCTGCGGGACGTCGATGCGGTACGGGCGGATCTCGGTGCTCATGGCGAACCCCTTCGATTCCGACTTGCGGAACGGAACGCTTCATTCTGACCCACTCAGCGTAGCAGAGCGGAATGGTCCGTTCCACAAAGACGAGATGTGATCCACGTCAAAGCCGCTTCCGAGCAGCGGGCCTAGCCCAGGCCCGTCACCGTCACCTAGCGCTGTGCCGGGGCTGGGGACCTCTGGGCCAGGGCGGCGCGTACCCGTTCGACCTCCTCGTGCTCCTGACTACCGGCCGCGCCGAGCGCGCGCCGCCAGGCCGCCCGCGCGGCGTCGGTGTCACCGGCCGCGGCGTTGCAGTCGCCGATATCCCCGGCCTGGCTGACCGTGTCGCCCAGATCGGCAAACAGTGCGGCAGCCCGGATCAGGACCCCGCGCGCACCGCCGCGATCAACACCGGAAGCTCCACTGTGTACCACGCCGCCGCGAGTTCCGGATCGGCTACGTCGGTCACTACCGCGCCGGACCTCGAATCCAGCCGATCGAGGTGGGATCCGAACTGGCGAACAACGCGCAGGTCACGCCCCACGTACTGGACTTCCGCGACAGCAGCTTGGTCGCTTCCGAACGACGACCCGACCTGAGCGCCGAACCAATCGCCAGGCACTCAGAGCCGATAAAGAGCGAATGGGGCGTCCGGGTGTATGCCGGTCCGGCCCTCGACAAGTCCCTCACGCCGGATGATGCCCGCTGGTCCCATCCCGAGCCGCTCCATGACCGCCCGCGAGGCACGGTTGTGCACCTCGGTAAACGCCACGATCGGCAGTTCCGCGTGGTGGGTTACTGCCCAGTCGAGCGCTGCCCGGCCAAGCTCCGTCGCATAGCCACGGCCCGTGCGGGCATCGCGTACCGCCCAGCCAAGCTCGAGCACCATCTCACCGGCGAGGTCAAAACGGGTGAAGCCACCGCGCCCCACGAGCGACCCGTCCGATCGGGCGCGCGCCATCCACTTACCGACTCCGTCCGCCGTCCACCCGGCCGCCATGTTCGCGGCCCACGCCTCCACGCCAGCGCGGGTCCAAGGTCCGGTCCAATACGCGACCACGGGATCGCTATACAAGAGGACCAGGTCATCGACATCGCCTCGACCGACCGGTGTCAGGACGAGCCGCCGCGTCAGAACCGGATCGGTCGGCGCCTGGACCGACCGCTTCGCATGCATCGACTCAGTAAACAACGTCGCATCGCCGGGGCAACAGCGAATGCCAGCCGACGCCGGTCGGTCAGAATGAGCGAAACAGCAGGTCAACGGCATACATTCAGATCATGTCATCGGCTTAGGAAACCGTTGCTATATATCCCCTGAGCTCAGAGCTGCTCGCCGGCATCCGGGCCGCCGCCGGGGACGTCCGTGATCTTCAGGGACCGGCACCGGCGATAGCCCCATGCAGTACGTAGGGATAGTCTGCCGAGCGTGTCGCCAACCATCCGCCAGCCCAGGCAACGGCTGTGATGGCGACCGCCCCGCCGGCGATGCCCTGCCTGGTCCGGGACGTCGGACGGGCCGGGGTGGCCAGCGCCACCAGCCCGAGCACGATCAGGACGGTGTCGAAGTTCAGCGTAGGCGCCTCCCAGTACAGCAGGTTGGTCAACAGCAGGAAGTTGCCGGGGGGCTGTGGCAGCTGGAACAGATCGGCCAGGTACGGCATCGCGGCGACCAGCGCGACGGACAGCAGGATCAGCGGCCGGCCGTACCGCCCGAGCAGGCACACGACGGCCGCCGTGGCCACCCAGGCCGCGTACATGATGGGTGCGCTGGTCTCGAACGGCCCGAGCTGTGAGACGCCGTACTGCGTCCAGTTCGGCTCGCCGGCCAACTCGTACCCAGTGAGCCAGAACAGCGACAGCCTCGCGGCCAGCGCGAGCGCCACCGGCCCGGCAGCCGACAGCCGACCGAACACCGCATCGAGCCTAAGCCCGCCGATCCTGCGGCGCAGCCCGCCGAACACCAGGTCGGCAGCCTCGACCAGTGTCGGCCACCGCTGGCCGGGACGAGCGGCGTCGAGCAACAGGCCGATGATCTCCTCGCCGCGCCGGTCACGGTAGTCGGTCGGACAGGCCCTGATCAGCCATCCGTATCGGCGGGCCAGAAGCTCCTCCGCGCGCTCCGGGGTCACCGCGCACCCGCCGTCCATGAGAGCGGGAGACGCGCGGCACCTTCCGGCCGGAGCCGCCGGCTGGACGGGTTTGCGGACAGGCGTGTGACGGCCAGCTCGGCGTTGTGCCGCAGCCGTTCCGCCTCCGCCGCCAGAACCGCTCGACCCTCACCGGTGAGCCGGTAGAACCGGCGCAGCCGCCGCCCCACCGTCTCTTCGCCACTGACCTCGATCAGCCCTTCGTCGGCTAACCGGTCAAGCGCGTCGTAGAGGGTGCTGGCCGCAGCCGCACCCGGCCACCGGACAGGGTCTCGACCTCCTGCCTTACCCCGTAGCCGTGCCGCGGCTGTCTGATGGGTGCGGATCCACGGATCGGGCCCGGCGGGCTTGACCCTGACGCCGCGTCAACCCCGCATGCTGGCTGTCATGAGCATCCCGCCAACGACCGATCAGGCCCGGGGGCCTGCGATCCACGTGCACGGCCTGGAGAAGGCGTACAAGGAACTGCGTGTGCTGCGCGGTGTGGACTTCGACGTGGCGCGGGGCAGCATCTTCGCCCTGCTCGGCTCAAACGGGGCGGGCAAGACCACGGTCGTGAAGATCCTGTCCACGCTGCTCAAGGCCGACACGGGGACGGCCCGGGTCAACGGCTTCGACGTCGCGTCGCAGGCGGCCGACGTACGCGGGTCCATCAGTCTCACCGGGCAGTTCGCGGCGGTCGACGAGATCCTCAGCGGGCGGGAGAACCTCGTCCTGGTCGCCCGGCTGAGGCGCATCAAGGACCCGGGCGCGATCGCGGACAACCTCCTGATGCGCTTCTCGCTGACCGAGGCGGGCACCCGCAGGGTAGCGACGTACTCCGGTGGCATGCGCCGCCGCCTGGACATCGCGATGAGTCTCATCGGGAATCCGCCGGTCATCTTCCTCGACGAGCCGACGGCCGGGCTGGACCCGCAGGCGCGCATCGAGGTCTGGCAGGCCGTCCAGAAGCTCGCCGAGGGCGGCACGACCGTGCTGCTCACCACGCAGTACCTGGACGAGGCCGAACAGCTCGCCGACCGGATCGCGATCCTCCACCATGGTCGGATCATCGTCAACGGCACCCTGGCCGAGCTCAAACAGCTGCTGCCGCCCGCCAAGGTCGTATACGTCGAGAAGCAGCCCTCCCTCGAAGACGTCTTCTTCGCGGTCGTCGGCGACGCCGGTGAAGACGACAAGGACGGCCAAGACCGCACGACCGCGTCGAACAAGAAGTAGGGAACGCCAATGGCCACGCACTTTTGGGGCGACACCGCCGTCCTCACCGGACGGACCATGCGCCACGTCACACGCAGCCTGGACACCATCATCACGACCGCGATCACACCGGTCGCCATGATGCTGCTGTTCGTCTACGTGTTCGGCGGCGCAATCGATACCGGGACGGTCTCGTATGTGAACTACATGCTTCCGGGGATCCTGCTCATCACCATCGCGTCGGGCATCTCCTACACCGCGTTCCGGCTCTTCGCGGACATGCAGGGCGGGATCTTCGAGCGATTCCAGTCCATGCCGATCGCCCGATCGGGCGTGCTGTGGGCGCACGTGCTGACCTCGCTGGTCGCCAATGTGATCTCGCTCGTGGTCGTCGTCGGCGTCGCCCTCCTCATGGGCTTCCGCTCGGGCGCTGGAGTGCTGGCCTGGCTCGCGGTCGCCGGCATCCTCATCCTGGTCACCCTGTCGTTGACGTGGATGGCCGTGGTACCCGGCCTCACCGCGAAGACCGTGGACGGCGCGAGCGCGTTCTCCTACCCGCTCATCTTCCTGCCGTTCATCAGCTCGGCCTTCGTGCCCACCGACACCATGCCCGGCCCGGTGCGCGCCTTCGCCGAACACCAGCCGGTGACCTCCATCGTCAACACGATCCGCGCCCTGTTCACCCAGCAACCCGTCGGCACCGACATCTGGATCGCCCTGGCCTGGTGCGTCGGCATCCTCATCGTTGCCTACATCTTCGCCACCGTCTCCTACCGCCGCAGGATCTCCTGAGCCGACGTCGCCCAGGTCCGGGCGAGTTGAGGGCAGGATCAGAGCATGCTGACGATCGGTCAACTTGCGGCGTATGCCGGCGTCACGGTGCGGGCGGTGCGGCACTATCACCAGATCGGACTTCTGCCCGAGCCGCAGCGGGATGCTTCGGGTTACCGGCGGTATGGCGCAATGGCAGTCGTGTCCCTCATCAAGATCCGCACCCTCGCCAACGCCGGCGTGCCGCTGTCTCAGATCCGTCAAATGCTCGAAGCCGACACAGCGACCTTTGCCGAAGCGGTCCACAGGATCGACAGCCACCTGCACGACGAGATCGAACGGCTTGAGACCAGCCGCAAGCAGATCGCGCAACTCGTCGCCGGGGACAGTCTGGCACTCCCGCCGGAGGTGATCTCCTATCTCGATCGGCTTCGGGAGATCGGGGTGTCAGAACGGATGGTGGAGGCTGAACGGGACGGGTGGATCCTGGTTGCGGCACGCTGGCCCGATCACATACGCGAGATCATGCCCGCGAAACACGCGCAGCTCGAGGACCCGCAGCTCGTTCGGCTCTATCGGCTGGGGTCGGAGATCCTTGAAAGCGACACAGGCGACGACGACCCGCGTCTGGAGGAACTCGCCGACATCATGGCCGGCCTGGCCGAGCAGGCATACGCCTCCGGCGAGACCAAACCCGACGACGGGGCGCACGACGACCTACCGTTCGACCTTCTGGACGCACTTGCCGTCGAGTCCGACCCGCGGGCGCAGCGGCTAATGCACCTGATGCGCGAGCGCGGCTGGGCCAGTTGGATCCGGACCCGGCCGGAGCGGCTGACGCAACCGCCCGACTAACCTCCGGGCGTCGTTTCAACCTCGGTCTACCCCGGAAGTTCTGGACGCCCCCCGTGTACCGACTTCGGGACCCCCAGAAATCGTGGAGGACTCCGTTATGCGGCTTCGGGCCTCCCGGCCTCTGCCATCAATCGCTCGTAATCGATAGGTGGTAGGCCGTCGCAGGCACTGTGCCGAACGGCGGGTGTTGTAGAAGTCCACGATCCAGGTGGCGATCTTGAGTCGGGCTGGAGCGCGAGTGCGGAACTGGTGCCGGTGGATGTACTCGACCTTGATGATCGAATTGAACGCCTCAGCGGCGGCGTTGTCCAGCGCCGATCCGACCTGAGGCGTCACATGGCGAGGAGCTTGGCCATTACGTCGTTCTCCGCGCCTTGCTCGTTAAGGATGTGCTTGGCGAGGTTGTGGATGTACGCGTTGCGCCCGACCTTCAGCACTGCCTTGGCCATCAGGATCGCGCCGTTGTGGTGCGCGATCATCTGCTCGAGGTAGAGGCGGGTCGCGGCGGGCCCGTCGGTGGCGTTGAGCGCGGCCAGCTGCTGCTCGGTCATCATGCCGTGGCCGGCGCCGTGCCGTGCGGCGGCCGGGTCGTCCGGTGACACCGCGGGCGAGTCCCAGGCGACCCGCCACGCGTTCATCTCGGTGATCTCGCGGCTCTGGTCGGCGCGGATGTAGTCGGCGACCGCGACCACCCGCTGCGGTACGCCGGCCTTGCCGAGCAGGGTCTGGCTCATCCGCACGGCCTGCCCGTGGTGGGCGATCATCATGGCCGCGAAAAGCAGGTCCTGGCCGTTCGGCGGGACCGACGAGGCTTCAGGTGTGGGTGCCACAGTGGACGGTGGCGGGGGCGGAGTCGCCACCGCGTCCGCGCCGCAGCCGGCGAGCAGGAGACAGGCGGACAGCAACAGCGTCGCGCGCATGGCAACCTCCAATCGGGATCCGCCCCGCGCACGTCGGCGCGCACGCGGGGCGGAGTCGGGTTGGGTCAGGCCACGCCGTCACCGTTGACACCGAGCCGGTCGGCCGGAGCGAGCGGGTTCTGCGCGGTGAAGTCCCGCGGCACGAGCTCAAAACCCTGCCAGTGCACGGGCATCGGGCTTTGGTCCTCGTCGCGCGGCACGTGGTGGAAGCCGACCCGGACCCACATCACCGGGTCGCTGAGCCGCTCACCGTTCGTGTACTCCAGGATGGACGTGCCGGCGCATTCCGGGTCCTGGTTGAACGTGGCGAACTTCTCGCACGGCTTGTACTGCGTGAACGTCACGTCCGGCTGGGTCTCCGGGTGTGCCTCGTACGCGTCGTTCGCGGCCAGCTCCAACTCGTACGAGCGGTTGTGGCCGTCCGCGTTCTTGCTCGTCGGGCTGACCAGCCGCCACCACCGGCGCAGATCGGTGTTGAGCGTCGACTCAGTGCCCAGGTCGGTCTTCGTGGTCTTGTAGATGGCACCCCGCCGGCCACGCTCGCCGGTCGGTGCGGTGTCGTACTGCTCGACCTTCTCCGTGCCGTACCCGCCGATGTTGAAGTCGACCCGCCAGAAGGCGCTGTGGTAGTGGTTGACCGAGTAGTCGCTCTGGCCCGGCCCGATCGGCCAGCCCTGATCGGCGGTGGTGTAGTCGCGCGGCGCCAGGTCGCCGGTAGCGCCGAGGCGCACCGAGATCTGGCCGTCGTCGGCAAACCGGTACTCGGTGATGTACTCGTACCAGCCCACCTTCGAGATGGTCCGCAGGACCAGGTCGTGGCCCATCTTGGCGTACGGCTTCTCCGGCGTCTCACCCTCCAGCCGGTACGCGAGGCCGGTCTCCTCCTGGCTTATGCACAGCACCTTCTTGGTGTCCTGGCCGGCGCCGGTCCAGACGCCGCGGCGCTGCCCCTTGCAGTCGGACGCGGCGAGCGGCTGCATGAAGTCGCCGCCGAAGCCGTACGAAGTGATGTCGTTCCACTCGTTGTACCCGGAGTCGTACGGCACGTTCAGCTGCGCGATCGTGGACGAGTCGAGGACCATGACGGGGAGCTTGTCGCGCTTGCCTTTGAAGGCGACCTTCTCCAGCACCAGGCCGGTCTTCTCGTCGACGCGCCAGCACATCTGCCACAGCGTGCCGTTCTTCAGCTCCTGTTTGACGAGGGCGTTGTTGCCGCAGTACTCCCATCGGTCGTTGGCCGCGGCCGGTGCCGGCACCGCGATGCCGGCGATGACGAGCAGCGGCGCCGCGGCGCCGCCCCAAAGCTTCCTGCGCATCCGGCTCCTAACGTAGGCGCGCCACCGTGCGACCGGACAGGTCGACCACGATGTCGGTGATGTCGATGAACGGTCCACTGGGGACCTGGGTGATGAACTGCACGCACCGGTGCTCGCCGCACTGGTCGGCGCCGGTGTCGGCCGGGCGGGCGACGTACGTCGTGCCGGTGATCTCGAGCTGGTCCGGTGAGGTGAACGCCTTTCCGGTGGCCTTCTGGTACCGGGACTTGAAGTCGGCGCTCAGCCCGTCGGCGAGGAAGAGTTCGAGCGCTTTCGCGACCTCCCGGTCGGAGGGCGGCGGCTGCCGCTTCGCGGCCGTGAACGTGCCCTCGACCGCACCGGTCTTCAGGTTGACGACCCGTTTGATGAGCTTGTTGGCCGTGTAGTCGTAGAAGTACACGGCCGCCCGCCGGGGCGCGTCTGCGGACTTGGTCTCGACAAGTTCGAACGAGAGGTACTCCGGCCCGGTCGCGCCGTTCACGTCGGTAGTCCCGGCGCGCAGGGACGCGTCGAGCGCGGCGGTCCGTGCCCGGTCCAGTTCGGACGGTGTGAGCGGGTCGCGACCCGTGCCGGCCGCGGGCGCTGGCCCGGTGGTGGGGTCGGCGGCGGGTGCCTGGGCCGGCTCGGCCTCGGCACTGGCCGGGGCCGCCGCCTCGCCGCCCGGCACCCGCTCGGGTGTCGACGCCGTGGCACCGCCGATCCAGGCGACGGCGAGCGCGACGACGGCGGTACAGGAGGCGACACCTAACCCCCATCGCAGGCGCTGCGCCCGGGACTTCCAGGGATGTTCCATAGACCCTCCAGCGGGGGTGAGTGGACGGACCTCACCCTCGGTGGCGTCGATGTCGCGATCATCAACGCGTTGGAAGATCGCGACTCCGGTAAACGAGAGCGGCGACGGTGCCGTTTCTCAGATGCCGCAACACCGCCGAAACGTTGATCACTTAGCTTCCGGGCCAGCGCCGGAAGGGGGTGGATCATGAGCGCGCTGGCCGACGCCATCGCCGACGCACTCGCCCGCTCCGACGAGCGGCCCCCGGCACCGCGCGCGGGGCTGGACCGGCGGCGGCTCTCCACGCTGCCGGTCGCGGCCCAGGCGGTCTCGGTCGTGGCGCCGTCGCCGGGCATGATGTCGGCGACGGCGATGGTCACCGCGATGGGCGCGGCGGCGGTGCCGGTCATCGGGCTCGCCACGCTGGCGATGATGCTGGTGGGGCTCGCGGTCGCCCAGTTCGCCCGCCGGATGGCGGCGGCCGGCTCGCTGTACACCTACGTGTCGAAAGGGCTCGGCCCTGCGGCTGGCTTCCTGACCGGGTGCGCGCTGATCGTCGCGTACGGGTCGCTTGTCGTGATGTGCCTGCTCGGCTCCGGCCGGCGGGTGGTCGGCTTCCTCACCGAGGCCGGCGCCGTGCCCGCCCCGGTCGGCGACACTCCTGCGCTCCTTGTGACCGCTCTGCTCGGCGCCGCGATGACCGCCGTCGTGGTACGCGGCATCCGGGTCTCCGCCGCGCTCACGCTGCTGCTGGAAGCGGGCTCGGTGGTGGCGGTGCTGACCGCGCTCACCGTAGCCGCGTACCGTGGCTCGGACGCCGGACCGCCACCATCCACTCTAGACATCGGGGTCTTCGCGGCCGCGTTGATGACGGGCCTCAAGGCGCTCGTCGGCTTCGAGAGTGGCTGCGCGTTGAGCGTCGAGGCGCGTAAGCCGTTCGCGGTGGTACCCCGTGTGGTGCTCTGGACGCCCGCCGCGTGCGGTGCCCTCTTCGCGGTGGCCGCGGTCCTGCACCTCGTCGGGAACGCCCGCGGCGGCGGAGGAGCGGCCGGGCCGGCCCTGCCGTTCCTGCCCGCGTTGGTCCAGCTCGGCCTCGCGTCGTCGCTGTTCGCCTGTGCGATGGCGTCGACGAACGCGGTCGTGCGGGTGCTCTTCTCCATGGGCCGCGAGCGGGTCACGCCAGCCGCGCTGGGCCGCACCCACACCCGCTACCGCACGCCGTACGTGGCCGCGTACGCGATGATGCCGCTCGCCGTCGGCGTGCCGATCGCACTGTGGGCGCTCGGCACCCCCACCCGCCAGGTGTTCGGCTGGCTGGAGCTACTCGCCGTGCTCGCGTTCCTTATCGCGTACCTGCTGGTCTGCCTCGCCGTGCGGCCGTTCCTGCACCGGATCGGCGAGGCCACCGCGGGCGCCACCGGCCTCGCGGCCCTCGCCGTCGCGGTGATCGCCGGCTCGCTCGTGCTGGTCGTTCGCGCCGGCCGGGGCGACGGGCTGGGCTGGCTCGTCGTCGCGCTGCTCGGATTTCTCGGGCTCGGCCTGCTGTGGCTGCTACGGGTGCGGCGCCGCACACCGCACCGGGTGAGCGCGATGGGCTTCTATGACGCGGCCACACCGGACGACATCCTGCCCAGCGCCCAGCCACCACGGCCCAGGTAGGCCCGCCATGGCCACCACCGACCATCCGCCAGCCGGACGCCAGCCCGCAGCCATCCGCAGTGCGCTCACCGTGCTGGAACAGGTCGCGCGCGCCGGCCCCGGCGTCACCGCGCGGGAGCTCTCGACCGCGCTCGGCCTTTCACCCGCCACCACGTACCGCCTGGTCAACCTGCTCGTCGCGGAGGAGTACCTGGTCCGCCTCCCCGACCTGCGCGGCTTCGCGCTGGGACGCAAGGTCGTGGAACTGGCCGGAGCGGTTGCCGACTCCGCCGTGCCGGCCGGTGCGGCCGACGCCGTGGCCGAGCTGCGCTCCCGGGTACGACTCGCGGTGCACCTTGCCTCCCTACGCCACGGCCGGCTGCGCATGCTCGACCCCGACCCGGACCATCCGCCTTCCCCGGACGCGGTACTCGCCAGACACCTGCACGCCTCCGCGCTGGGCAAGCTGCTCCTCGCCAACCAGGCCGACTGGCGCCCGGCAGATCTCCGACGGCTGACCCCACGCACGCTCAGGAAGCCGGAGGCGCTGGAGCGGGAGCTCGACCGCGTTCGCGGTGACCAGGTGGCCAGGCAGTTCGGAGAGCTGCGCACGGACCGCGGCTGCGTCGCGATGCCAGTACGCGACCAGGACGGCACACTCATCGCCGGACTCGCGGTCAGCGGTAGCCCGGACCGCATCGCCGCACTATCCCCGGCCGTACTCCAACTGGTCGAACACTGCGCCACCAACCTCGCCCACCTCCTCCACCGAACCGTCACCTGAGGCTGACAGAGGCATGACTCCGACCATTTCGGCGGCCGTAGGCTCGGGCCAGTGCGTGGTATGCCGCCTTCGGTTCCCAGTGCCAGCCGGAGTTCGGGTCGTCCGGGCGCTCCTTGATCGGCTTCACGATGCCGTAGCTGGCCATGTCGAGTTCGATCCGCTCCAGGGCGTTGCGCCGCCGCTCTGTGCGTGGCTTACCTGAAGCGGTCGCCGGCCGTGGGTGAGTACCCCGTCATGCCGGCGGGCTGCGACAGGCCACCGAACAGCCCAGTGCCCGGTTCTGGCTGGTGCTCGCTCATGCAGTGTGCCGCCGCCCGCGTAGGACGGCGGCGCCGAGGACACGAATGCGGGAGTGGGAGGCCGGTCGAACGCCAACGCCCGGCCGTTGTGCACTGGCGATGAAGGCGGCGATGCCGCTTTTGTGAACGCTCTCGGCCAGCATGGTCGGGCGCAGCCCCGCCTGGGCCGCGCGATCCAAGCAGATCGAGGAGGCCCAGATGAAGTTCTCCGCAGCGCTCGCGTCGAGGGTGGGAAGTCGGCTGGCGCTGGCTGTGCTCGCCGCCGCCGTCGCCACGACGGTCAGCACGCCCGGGGCTCTTGCCGCCCCCGCCGCACCGACCCCGCAAATCCTGGCGGACCCAGCCTGTGCCGGGACGTTCACGTCCTGGTGGTCCCCGGCGGTGATCACGATGCGCCGGTCGCCGGCGCCGGTCGGGCGGCTCGACTGGAACTTCCTGCTGACCCCGACGGCCAGGCTGGCCTTCGGCCCCTACCTCACGGTCTGGATCGATCGGGCCTACGTAAACGGCCGGGAGATCACCTCGCCGTACGGCCCGCATTTCGAGGTGAACACCTACGACTTCCACGCCAGCTGAACAACTACAACTGGAAGGGCTCCGCCGGTGGCGGGACCATCCAGACCGGTGACCAGATCGCCCTGTACTGGTCGCTCCAAAGCGACACCGCCGTCGGGCAGGCAGCTGTCGTCTGCACGGTCCCGCAGCCAGGGGTCGGCTAGGGGCTCCCAGAGGACCATGCTGGCACGCCAGGGAGCGCAACGGCCTAGGAGGAAGTGGCCAGCGTGAGGCGGTCGATGACGGCTTGGGCCCGCTGTCCGAGCAGCCTGTACTCGGCCTCGCGGGCGATCACCAGGGCGCGCCGCGCGTGAGCGTCGGCCTGGTCGCGGTGACCGAGGCACAGGTGTTCGGCGGCGAGTCCGATCAGCGCTTCCGTCTCGGGGTACCGGTCTCCGGTCGCGCGGGTGAGTGCCAGCGCCCGTTCGTGGTGTGCGATCGCGTCCCGATGCCGGCCGTCGTGGTGGGCGAGGGCGCCGAGGGTGTTCAGGACCTCGGCCTCGACCTTGCGTTCGCCGAGCTCGCGGGTCAACGCCAGGGCGGCTTGGCCGAGCTCCGCCGCCTCGGCGGTGGCGCCGCGGTCGCACCGCACGGCGGCCAGTACGCGCAAGATGATCGCCTGGTTTGTCCGGTCGCCGAGTTCCTGGTACAGGGTCTGCGCTTCGGTGAGGTGCTCCACCGCCTCGTCGAGGCGGCCCTGGGCGTGCAGGATCTCGCCCAGATCGGCGAGCACGGAGGCCTCACCCATCCGCGACCCGATCGCGCGGTTGATGGTCAACGCCGTGGCACAGCACTGGCTCGCCTCCAGCAGCTGTCCCAGCTGCAGGTAGGCGCGGCCGAGCGAGTGGAGGGTGATGGCCTCGCCGTGCTGCCACCCGTTCGTGCGGCACAGCTTCAGTCCTCGGTCGAGGTAGTCGACGGCGTGCCGCACCCGCCCCGAGTCCCGATAGATGACGCCCAGGTTGCCGATGGCAGCTATCTCGCACTGTGCCCATCCGGCCTGCTCCGCGAGGGGCAGCGCGGCTTCGTACCGCTCGATGGCCGGCTCGAGCCGGCCCTGCCGGTAGTGGGAGTCGGCGAGGCTGAGCTGTACGGCGGCCTGGGCGCGCAGGTTGCCGTCGGCCTGCGCGGCGGCCAGCGCGGCCTGGGCGGCGTGCTGCCAGTCAGCGATGTGCATGCCCAGCCAGAAGTACCCGCGCAGCGCGTCGGCCAGCAGCCACGCACCCGACCGGGGCCCGTGCTCGGCGGCGTGCCGGATCGCGGCGACGAGGTTGGCGCGTTCCGCGTCCAGCCAGGCGAGCGCGGCCGCCTCGTCGGCCATGGCGACCGGGGTCGGTACGTCGACGGCCGGCGCCGGCAACCGCATGATCTGTCCATACAGCAGGCGTGCCGCGCGGTCGGCGCTGTGCAGGTACCAGTCGTGCAGGCGGCGCAGCGCCACCTCACGGTCGGCCCCGGTGTCGTCGGCGCGGGCGCGGTCGGCCGCGTAGTGACGCAGCAGGTCGTGACCGGTGTACCGGCCCAGCACGGGCTGGTTCACCAGGTGCACGGTGACCAGCCGGTCGAGTTGGCGGCGGGCGTGCGCGGCGCTGGTGGCGGCCATCGCCGCGACCGCCTCGACCGTGACGTGCGGTCCGGGGACGAGGCCGAGCAGCCGGAAGACCCGCTGCGCGTCGGGGGGCAGCGTCCGGTACGACAGGTCGAAAGCGCGCCGTACCCCGCTCTGTTCGTCACCGTCGACGTCCAGTGCGGTCAGGCGGTCGCCGGCACGCAGCGCGGCAACGTAGGCGGCGATGCTCGTCCACGGGTGACTGGTGAGGTTGGCGGCCGCCACCCGCAACGCCAGCGGCAGGTGGGAGCAGATCCGGGCCAGCTCCGCCGTGGCGGCCGGCTCGGCGGCCACCCGGTCCGGTCCGAGGACCGCCTCCAGCAGGGTGTACGCCTCGACCGGGGTGAGCACGTCGAGGGTGAGGCTGCCGGCGCCGTCGCGGGCGAGCAGGCCGGTCAGCCGGTCGCGGCTGGTGACCAGCACCAGGCAGCCGGGACTGCCCGGCAACAGCGGGCGGACCTGATCGGCGCTGACGGCGTTGTCCAGCACCACCAGCACCCGCCGGTCGGCCAGCAGCGAACGGTACCGGCCGGCCGCGGTCTGCACGTCGGCCGGGATCCGTTCGGCCGGCTCGCCGAGCGAACGCAGCAGGTGTGCCAGCGCCTCCACCGCACGTACCGGCGCGTCGACCGAGAAGCCGCGCAGGTCGATGTAGAGCTGCCCGTCGGGGAAGTGGCTACGAACCCGGTGCCCCCAGTGCACGGCCAGGGCGGTCTTGCCGATCCCCGCCGTACCGGCGATGGCCGTGATGACCACCGCGTTGGCCGCCCGCCCGGTACGTCCCGGAAGCAGCTCGTCCAACCCGCGCAGATGGTCGTCCCGGCCGGTGAACCCGGACACCTGGGCGGGCAGCTGCGCGGGTGGCGCCGCTGCGGCACCGGAATCGCCGGCAACGGCGGGCGCCGCGGCCGGCGGGTCGACCGCGGGATCGTTGCGCAGGATCGCGACTTGCAGCTGCTGGAGCGGGCTGCCCGGCGCCAGGCCCATCTCGTCCGCGAGCCGGGTGCGCAGCCGGTCGTACGCGGCTAGGGCCTCCGACTGCCGGCCCGAACCGTGCAGGGCGAGCATGAGCTGGCCGACCAGGCGTTCCCGGAGCGGATACGCGGCGACCAGCTCGACGAGCTCACCCACCAGCTCGCGCTGCCTGCCGAGGCTCAGCTCCAGGTCGAAGCAGTCCTCGGCGGCGGCGAGCCGCTGCTCGTCCAGCCGCACCGCTGCCGCCTCGACGGCTCGGCCGGACAGGCCCAGCAGGGCAGGCCCGCGCCACAACCCGAGCGCGGACCGGAGCTCGGCGGCCGCCGCGGCGTGCTCGCCCCGACCGGCCAGCTCCAGAGCCTCGGCCACCTGGTCCGCGAACACCTGGGCATCCAGCTCCCCGGGACGCGGCACGATCCGGTAGCCGTAACCGTCGCTCACGATGCCGCCGGACAGCCCCCGGCGCAGGGCGGAGATGTCGTTTTGGATCTGGCGGCGGGCGGTCGCCGGCGGGCCGTCATCCCAGACCGCGTCCACCAGGTAGTCCAGCGGCACCACCTGGCCGGCGTTGGACAGCAACACCGCGAGCACCGTACGCCGGCGACCGGCCAGGGCGACTTCACGATCACCGTCGATCACCTTGAGCGGCCCCAGGACGAGAAACCTCACGCCGCCTCCCCTGGTCCCGGCCACGATACCTGCCGATGTCGATCATCGATGTGCAGGCCAAGGAGCCTTCCGCGTAACGGCCTGTGTCACCGTTGCCCCAAGTCGGCGCGGCAATGGGCGCACCGTCCGTCAGCCTCCCCACCGCATCCGAGGTGAGAAACAGTCGTCCCGTAACGGCTGGCGGGTCATTTCTGAAGATCCGACCGTTCTACGTGATCGGCTACACCCAGGCGGTGTCCGGGCGGCGCTTGGTCGGCGTATCCGGTGAACAGGTTGGAACGACGCCCGACTGAGCGAGCGGATGGGCTGTCACCGCCCGAACTTGTCCGCGGTATGACTGGTCGCGGGATGTGGCGGAGGAGAGCGCCGGCCGGACCTCTTAAGGAATGACCTCAGGTCGCGGTGTTCAGGGCGGTGGCGAGCCTGAAAGCGGTACCGGCGCCTTGTTCAGGTTGGCCAGCAGAAAATCGGGCTGGTCCCCTGGAAGAAGCGGAACAGGCCACCGTTGCGCCCAAACCGGTGGCGGCGTCGCCTGGGTTGGTGGATTCGGCGGCACCGTCACGGTCGAGGACGAGCAGCCGGCCATGCCAGGTGACCAGACGCCAGGCCACGTCGTGGTCGGGGCTGACGATGCGACCGGCCAGGCTGACGCCGTCGCGATGACGCGGTCCACATCGGAGTTCGGCAGCACCGTGCACGCCGGCCCGAGTGCCTCGACGTCGTGCGGCGCGGGGGCGTGGATGTCGTCACATCGCAGCGTATCGGTGACAGCAACGCACCATGTTCTGGATCGGCACCGGACATGCCGGCCAGGTCCGCGTTGCCGAAGGTGGGGTATCCCCCTCGTGAACCATCCGTCCCCGCGGCGTGGACGCGATCGCCCTCGCGCAGGAGTAGCCGCCGGATCAGAGATCGCGGTTGAGTGGTCCTGCGGCCAGGACTCCGATCCCGGGGTCCTGGCCACGCCGCACGCACCGGCGACGCAAAGGCCGCACCGTCCGGTGTGGACGGTGCGGCGCTTCATCCCAGGTCTGCCTCAGACGAACCTGAAGTTGAGGTCGTCGACGAGGACCGTGCCGCGGTAGGCGGAGATCTCGATGGTGAAGGTGCCGGCCGGCCGGAACAGGTTGAAGGTGCGAAGGAACCAGCTGTCGGCGTCCTCCAACGCTGTGTTGTTTACCGAGATGATCCGCCCGGTCGGCCCGCCCGCGCGGATCCGGAGAAAGACGATGACGGTGTCCTCCGTCTCGCCCGGGTGTGCCCACCGTCGCATCCAGAGCCGCCCCTGGATGGACGAGGTCACCGTGTCGGGAGTGATCGTGCGGAAGATCGTCGCGGTCGCGGGGGCGTCCGGATAGGCGTTCAGAAACGCGAGGTTGCTGCCGTTGAGGGCGTTAACTCTGTCCTCGCCCAGGAACACGTTGGTCAGGCCCGGTACCTCGGAGACGGTCCACCGGTCGTGCGGGTTGCCCTCGAAGCCGTCGTTGACCGGTAGCGGCACGGCGTGGGCCGGGCCAAACTGGCCGCCGTGAGGACGACGGCCGCGGTAGCGGCGGTGATCCAGCGGGCTCGCCCAAACCGTTGGCGCTGGAAGAGGTGTCGGAGCATGAAGGGACCCTTTCTAGCCGATCTGTCGGTTGCACCAGACAGTCACGTCGTCGAGGAAGATCTCGCCACGGGTCACCGAGATGTCCACGGTCAGGGTGGACGTCTGATAAGCGAACGAGGCGAACGCGGCGCGCCCCCAGTCGGTGTTCGTGAGGTCATAGGTGCTGCGGTCGATGTAGATCCCGTCCGAGGCTCCCGTGGACCGGATGCCCAGCCTGGCGCGGGGGGTGGTCTGCGTGCCGGGGACCTTGCGCACCCACGCCTCGGCGTAGCACCACACGGCGCCCCCGGTCGGCCGGTCCACGATCACCGGGCGGTGGATCCGCGCGGGCACCTCGAACGGCGCGTCGAACACCGCGGCGCCGGATCCCGTGCGGCGGTCTTTGTGATTGCCAAGCCAGACGAGGCTGTCGCCGGGTTGGTCCACGGTAGTCCAGAAGTCGTAGGGGTTGCCCTCGAAGCCGTCCGCGACGGAGGTCGCGGCCTGGGCCGGGCTGGCGACGGACACGCCGCCGCCCACCAGGGTCAGCACAGCCGCGGCGGCGACCCACCGGGTCCGGTTGGTTCGGTGACGTCGGAACATGCGGGCGTCCCTTCAGTGGAAGCCGATGCACTGGAAGAAGAGGTCGTCGAGCAGAGCCCTGCCGTGGTACGCGGTGATCTCGATGGTGAAGGTGCTCGACGGGTACCAGAACGTGCCGACGTTCCAGGCCTCCCAGCCGTCGGTGCGGTAGATGCTTGTCCCTCGCGACAAGGTGATCTGCCCGTTGGGACCGCCAGAGCGGAGCTTGAACTGCATCTCCACGGATTGCGGGTCCGGTCCCGGCACGTTCGGGACCCGGCGGGCCCACAGTTGCACCTGGCAGCTGGACGGTATGGGCTGGGTGATGTCGGGGGTCACCGTGCGGTAGATCCCCGCCGTTGAGGGCACCAACGGCCCGGCGTTCAGGCTTGCCACCTTCGTGGGGGTTCGGGCGCGTGCGTCGTTGCCCAGTCTCACCGAGGTCTGGCCCGGGACGACCACCGGGATCCACCGGTCGTTCGGGCTGCCTTCGAAGCCTTCCGAGAAGGGGAACGGCTCGGCGTATGCCGGGGTGGCAGCCACGACTAGACCCGCGCCGGCGACGGCCAGCGCGACGGCGACGGCGGCCCATCGGGGCGGCCCGGTCCGTCGGTGTCGGAGCATGTCAGTACGTTCCTTTCTAGTGGATTTGGCGGATGCACCAGACGGCTACGTCGTCGACCAGGACGGTGCCCGATCGTGCGGAGATGTCGATGGTCAGCGGGCCCGACTGGTAGGCGAAGCTCGCGAACGCCGCCCGCCCGTACGATTGCTCGTGATCCTTGGTGAGCTCGTAGGTGGAGCCGTGGATGCGCAAGCCGTCCGGACCACCCGCCCGAATCGCCAGGGTCACACGCACGTTTTCCGGCCGCGGCAGCCCGATGTTCGACCTCATCAGCCAGGCCTCGCCGTAGCACCACGCCGGGCCACCGCCCGGACGGTCCAGGCTCACCGTGCGGTGGATCCGCGCGGAGTGCTCGGAGGGTGGATATGCTTCCAGCCAGGCGATCTTGTGTCCGGTCCGGGCGCGCTGGTGGTTTGTCAGCTCGACGATGCTGTAGCCCTGGCGCTCATCCTCGATCCACCGGTCGTAGGGGTTGCCCTCGAAACTGTCCATGATGGACGTCGCGGCTTGCGCCGGGGTGGCGATCGACAGGCTGGCGCCCACCACAGTCAGGGCCGCCACGGCGGCAACACCCCATCGGGTCACGGTTCGTTGGCGTTTGAACATGCGACGTAGCCTCGCAGCGCCCGTTCACCGATCCTGCACGCAAACTGCACTGCCGCCCGCGGCCGCGCTGCCCGTCCATACCAGGAAGGCAAACCGACACCAGAGCCCGGCGGATCACGTTGGACGATGAACCGATCGATGCGGTTCGCGTGAACCGCCCCGGCCACGATGCATGGCGAACCCGCACGAGGAGTCCGCGACGTGGCGAGCACGGCTCCTCCCTCTGTTCTATCCCTCGAGGAGGACGAGATGACCATTCAGGCCCTTGACACCCGACCGCCGGGTTGGCGGCGATGGCTCCGTGGTGCCGCCGTCGTACCGGCGGTGGCAATCGGCCTGGTCGGGCCCGCCATAGGGTCGCCGGCCCTGGCCTCGGCTCAGGCGACGGCGCCCGATCCGTACGCGGTCTGCCTGCCGATGCCCTGCATGCCGGTCCCGAATGCTGCGGTAACCGGCACGGTCGTCTGGGATCAGAACGTCAACAACTTCCAGGCGACCAACAGCCGCCTGCCGTTGGTCACCGTCCTTTTCACCCAGCTCGACAATGGTGTCGTGATCGAGACGCGTCCTTTCCGCGTCCTGCGCGGAGAGACGTTGTCCGGTAGCACCAGGGTCGGCCCGACCACCGACACAATGCGCATCTCGCTGTGCCCCAGCGCGAGCGAAGCGCCGCAGCCCAACTGCGCGAGCGTCGTCGCCGCGCGCTGACACAACGCTCAATCCGGACGAGGAAGGCCAGCCGGGCCGCCGCCAGCCCGGCCGGGCCTTTCACCGTGCCCTGCGATGCGAGCAGCGTGCAGATTCGATGAAAACGCCCGCCTACGCACGAAATCGCCCACGAACTCGCGCGGTGGCCGCCTTGCCAACGGCTCTGGGTTGTCGCTTGCCTCCTATCCGTCGAGGGCTCCGAGAGAAAATCCCCTGCGTGCCTGCGCGAGCGCGGGCTCCTGCCCGGTTCCTGGTCCCGAGTGGAGGGTCGCGGGGCTTCTTCGCTTTGCTCTCGGTTGCGAGTTGAGCTGCGTGGGCAAGGTCGATCACGGTGGCCGGTTCCTTGGATGAGGTGCTGGCAAATGGGTCCGATGAACGCGGCGATGCAGGATCGATGAACGCCTCCCCCGACACTGAGCGCACCACAATGTCGAAGGGGGCATCCGTGTCTGATCAACCATTGCGACCCGGCCGAGTCCGCCGGCTCGTTCCCTGGCTCGCCGCCGTCCTGGTCGCTGTCGCCGGCACGCTCGCGGTCGCCACACCGAGCCACGCGGCGACCAGCTGCGCCGTCGCCTATCACCCCGTCTTCTTCAAGGACCGCAACGGCGTCGAGTTGCTGCCGTTCCAGGCCAGCGTCGACGTCACGAACACCGGCAACCAGCGCACCACGGGCTGGAAGGTACGGCTCGTATACAACCCCGACGAGTACACGGTCAACCAGGTCTGGAACACCACACAGCTCAAGGACGAGCCCCGCCTGACGTTCGGCAGCGTCGCATGGAACGCCGCCCTCAATCCAGGCGGCACGACCAACTTCGGGTTCATCGCCACCCGGACCTCGCTCGCGCTCAGCGGGATACCGACCTCCGCCATCTGCACGGCGTTCTGAGCCTCAGAGCACAACCACCCCGGCGCCGTCGACCCGCTCGGCCGGGGCGATACGCGATGAAGTCCAGGCGTGGCTCGATCGCTAGATCTCGCCGAGTTGGTCGACACTGGAGGCTGCTGGCTGACCGAGCAGAAGCTGACCGCCTGCAAGCGCGGCCCAAGCCGGGCCTGGTTCGCGCTGCGCCGTTCGCGGCGCCGTCGCGGTCGCTGCGGCCGAAGCGGGTGGGCCCGGACGGCCCGGCAGCGGCTTGCGCCGGCAGGGTTTTGTTTGACGCGGTGCTGACGTATCTGGTCGACGGGCGCGTGACGGACGGGATCGTCCGGCGCAGGCGGCTGCTCGGGGTGAGTACGGCCGTGGCCGCCGACGAGCTCGGCAGCGGCTCGCACGTGCTGGCTTTCGACACGGTGCCGTTCGCACTGTGGGTCGCCGCGACCAGGCAGGTCAGGGCTACACATCCAAGATCATGTCATCGTCTAAGGAAACCGTTGCTCTATCCCCTGAGCCACGAGGGCGCGGCACCCCCGGGGTGCCTTCCAGCGCTCACCATCCAGCACCAGGGAGCCCCGACGGTCCCCCACCAGCACGCCACCGACACCCGACCACACGGGCTCCGCCGCCGCGCACGAGTGCCAGCGTATTGCCATCTATCCCCGACGGTTACCGACGGTGCCCATCGCATCTGCTCGCACACGGGATATAGGTGAACTCCACCGACGCGAGCGCGGTGCCGCTGATGCGAAATTGGCGCCGCGGCGCAGGCCGTTTGAAACAAGCTGTAGTCCCATCTCAACGGAGCGGGTATGTCTCCCAGTTCTACGCCGATCCTTTTCCTGCCCGGCTCCTGGCATGGCGCCTGGTGCTGGAGCGAGGTCATCGCCGACCTCGCGCCGTACGGCCGTCCGGCTCTGGCGGTTGACCTGGCCGGGCACGGGTTGCGTGCCCGTCGGCCCGCGTGCCTGACCGTCCGTCCGTTCGACGCGGCGAAGCTGGCGACCGAGGTCTCGCCAGTAGCCACTGTGGACCTCGACCAAGCGGCCGATCTGCTGGCTTCCCAGGTGAAACAGCTCGGGCGTGGCGGCCCGGTCACGGTGGTGGCTCACAGCATGGGCGGCCACGTCCTGACCCGGGTGGCGCAGCAGGTTCCCGAGTTGGTGGCGCACGCCGTGTACATCGCCGCGGTCATGCCCGCCTCGGGCAGTCCGGCCGACCCGTACTTCGTTCGGCCGGAGAACGCCGGCGCGTTGGTCCTGTCCGCGCTTCGCGGCGATCCCGACGTGACCGGGGCGTTGCGGCTCGACCTCGCCTCGGGTGAATCAGACCGCCGTCGTCACGCTCGACGCCTCACACGCGCCGTTCCTCTCCATGCCGGGCGAAGTAGCGAAGATTGTAGGAAAACTGGGCTGAGGGATGCGGGGTATACGCTGGCGGTCGTCATTCGCGGCGCGAAAGGCGGTCTTGATTGCAATCGACATCGGCGCTCGGTTGCCTCGGGTTGGCGTGGATGGTGTGCGGTGCCTGGCTGCTGATCAGAACACGACGGCTCCGTGCCCGCTGGATACAGGTTCCCGGCGTGGTCACTGGTCTGGTGCGGAGTCGTGACCCGGACAGCCCTTCGGTCAGGCCGATCTTCCGCTTCACGACCCTCGAAGGCCATCCGGTCGAGGTCACGTCGAAGTATGGTGAGACCAACCCTCCTCAGCCCGGAGCTCGCGTCACCATCCTCTACGCCCCCGAAGATTCGGGACGTGCCGTCATCAACTCCAGCGGTCAGCGCGGTTCCACGATGGGATGGACCTTCACAGCGCTCGGTCTTTTCCTCGTGACCCTCGGCGCGCTCTCGGCCCTCAACGTCCTCTGACCCCGGCGCTTGGCAATTCTGCGAGCAGACGAGCCCGGTTCGCTCCCTGGTTCGCCGCCGGTCACGGCTGGCGGTGGCGAACGGCGAGACGGTCATCGCGGGGGCCAACAGACGTGGACCAACGCGATGACCGTGCTCGGATGTGTAGACCGCCCAGTGCTATCGCTGCCTCGTCGGCCGGATGACGAGCTCGTTGACGTCGACGCCGGCCGGCTGTCCGATCGCGTACGAGATGGCCTCGGCGATGGTGTCGGCCGGGATGGTGGCGGCCCGGTAGGTGCGCATCAGCTCTTTGGCGCCCGGCTCGGTGATGGTGTCGGCCAGCTCGGACTCAACGACTCCCGGCGAGATCGTGGTGACCCGGATGCTCGGGTCGACCTCGAGCCGCAGGCCCTCGGTGATCGCCCAAGCGGCGTACTTCGTGGCACAGTAGACGGCCGCGGTCGGGGAAACCTGGTGGGCGCCGACGGACGCGATGGTGACGAAGTGGCCGCTGCCCTGCCGCTGAAAGTGCGGAAGCGTGGCGGCGATGCCGTGCAGCAGGCCGCGGACGTTGACATCGATCATCCGGTTCCACTCGTCGACCAGCAACGAATCCAGCCGGGACAACGGCATGACGCCGGCGTTGTTGACAATCACATCGACCTGCCCGCGCTCACGGACGGCGACGTCGACGAACTCGGCGACGTCGTCGGCGTTGGTGACGTCCAGGGCGCGCGTGTCGACACTGCCACCGGCGTCGCGGATGACCGCCGTGAGCGAGTCGAGCCGGTCTTTGCGGCGTGCGCCAAGGACGACATGGTGTCCCTCACGAGCGAGCCGCACCGCGGTGGCGTATCCGATGCCGCTGCTCGCACCGGTCACCAGGACGACCTTCGAGGGATTGTGGTTGGTCATTGCGTTCCTTTCGGACTGGGCGGGTTGCTCTGCCTGCGGCAGGCGCGGTGAAGCCGTCGCAGGGGGAAAACGTGGCCTGCGGCTACGGGTTGTGCGGGTGACGCGGTCGGCGGGCTGTGCTTCAGCGGCGGTGCGGTCGCTCCGACCGGTGCGCGACCTGGGCAGCCTCGCCCGCGGTGAGGCTGCCCAGTAGGGACAGCGCCTGCTCCGAAGGGCTGCCCGGCTCGGCCTCGTAGACGACGAGCTGCTGACCCGGGGCACCGTTTACCGTCAGTGCCTCGTAGCTCAGGACCAGGTCACCGACCAGCGGATGGTGGAACCTCTTGGTTTCGTGGGTCTTCTGCCGGATGTCGTGGCGGGCCCACAGCTTGCGGAAGTGCTCGCTCTTGAGGGACAGCTCGCCCACGGTCTCGATCAGCCGCGGATCGTCGTGGTCGAGCCCCGCCGCCGCGCGAAGGCCGGCGACGGTATTTGCCGCCGCCCGCTCCCAGTCCGGGTAGAACTCCCGCGCGCCCGGATCGAGAAACACGAGCCGTACGAGGTCGCCGCTGTAGCGGTGGCCGTCGAACAGGGCCGCACCGAGTGGGTTGTGCGCCAGCACCGTCAGGTAGCGCCCCAGCACGAGGGCAGGCGTGTGCGGCCAGGCCTGCATCATGCGCACCAAGGTCGGGCTCACTTGCTCTCGGCGTGCGACCGGACGGCGCCGGCGCGGCGTCTGACGCGCCAGCTGATGCATGTACGCGGTCGCCGCCTCCTCCAGGTGGAGTGCACGGGCCAGCGCGTCGACGACCTGAGCCGACGGGTGCCGCTCCCGGCCCTGCTCCAGACGCACGTAGTAGTCGGTGCTCACACCCGCCAGCATCGCCACCTCGTCGCGGCGCAGGCCTGGCACCCGGCGCAACCCGACGGTCGGCAGATCCACATCCTCCGGCCGCACGAGCTCGCGGCGCGCCCGCAGAAACCGCCCGAGCTGGTCTTCCCGATCCATGCCTTCGACACTATGCCGGACCTGGCTGGGAAGGGTGGCCGCGCTACTCCCACCCTCTCCGGCCGCTGTCGACTGAGTCTTCACGACCGGCGCGCGCGCCGGTCGTGGGGTGCGTGGGTGAGACCGTGCCGATGCGGTGCAGCCACTCGTCGAGCAGGGCGCGCTCCCGGTCGGTGAGGATCGTGGCCTCGTCGAGGTGGGCTTGCAGCGAGACCGCCGCGTTGACAAGACCGTTGGATGCGACCGCGGCGGCGGTCTCGGTGGTGATGGTGGCGAGGATCGACTCGCGGGCCATTGTGGACAGTCTCAGGTCGCGTTTCTCCGGTGGCGTGGCGATGAGCGTGAGCGTCACGCCTTTGCCGGCGGAGTGGATGAGCTGAGCCGCCTGCTCCTCGGTGACGCGGAGCCGTCCGGCCTGTGCGATGCGGTGCACCCGATCGGCGAGGATGGCCGCGGCTTGTGCCGCCGCCGGAGGTTGGTGGCCGGGGCGCACGTCGCCGAAAATGAGCGTGTAGAAGGCCGGCTGGGCCAGGCCGAACTCGACGTGGAGGTCCCATCCGGCGCGCAGGTTGTCGACCGGATCGGCGCTGTCGTCCAACGCGGCTTTTTCGGACAGGTAGCTGGCGAGGCCGAAGCCACCGACGGCGTCGAGCAGGCCTTGCATGTCGCCGAAGAGCCGGTAGATGGCTGGTGCCTGCACCTGGGCC
Organism: Phytohabitans sp. LJ34; assembly: GCF_052068095.1. Lineage (NCBI taxonomy): Bacteria > Bacillati > Actinomycetota > Actinomycetes > Micromonosporales > Micromonosporaceae > Phytohabitans > Phytohabitans sp. LJ34. The sequence continues at coordinate 160,946 of NZ_JBQHDG010000004.1, forward strand.
GCGGCACAGACGGTGCGGGTGGAGACGGCGTCACGTCCGCCTTCGGCGAGAAGCGTCGCCGTGGCCTCGATGATGCGCTCGCGTGGGGCCTTGGCGGACATGGCCGTAATCTACCTCCGTTCAGCGTGGTTGGACTTCGACGCGCAGGATGCGGTCGTCGCCGGGCCGGCCGTCGGTGCCGCCCCAGGTGGCGCGGTCGGTGTTGGAGGTAACCAGCCAGAGCGCTCCGTCGGGGGCGACCTCGACGGTTCGGATGCGTCCGTAGTCGCCCTCGAAATGCTCGACGGCGTTTCCGTTCGCGGCGTTGCCGGCGACCGGTAGCTGCCACAGGCGTTGACCGCCGAGTGCGCCGATCCAGAGTGAGCCGGCGGCGTAGGCGGCGCCTGAGGGTGAGGCGTCGTCGGGATGGACGGTGAAGATGGGTGGTTGTCCGGTGTCGCCTTGCACGCCCTCGGTTTCCGGCCAGCCGTAGTCTTGGCCCGCCTGGAGGACGTTGACCTCGTCCCAGGTGCGGTGGCCCAGTTCGGTGGCGTACGCCGTGCCGTCGGGTCCGAAGGCGATCCCCTGGACGTTGCGATGCCCGGAGGAGTAGATCGGGGAATTGGGCCTAGGGTTGTCCGGCGGGATGCTCCCGTCCGGCCGGATCCGCAGGATCTTGCCGTTGAGCGTGTCGTCGGCCGCGGCGTTCTGCGGTTCGAACGCGTCGCCGGTGCCGATCCACAGGTTGCCGTCCGGGCCGATCTTGATGCGTCCGCCGTGGTGGCGGTCGGCCGTCTGGATGCCGTCGAGCAGCACCCGTACGCGCCGCAGCGACCGGAAGTCCTCGGCGATGCGCAGGGCGACGATGGCGTTCTCCCGCGCCCCCGAGACCGAGGCGTAAACGGTGCGGTCGGTGGCGAAGTCCGGTGAGGCGACGATGCCGAGCAGGCCGCCCTCGGAGGTGGCCACGACACCGGGCACCACGCCGACGGTCTGCGGGGTGCCGCCGCCCGCGGGTATGCGGACGATGTCACCGGTGATCCGTTGGGACACCAGCGCCGATCGGTCGGGCAGGAAGGTCAGCCCCCAGGGAGCGGCGAGGCCGGTGGTGATTTCGGTGGGTTCGCCGAGCGTCGAGGCCGGGCCGCCACTGCCCGTGGCGGCCGGCTGCGCGCCGGCAGGGTTGGTGATCGGTTGTCGGTCGGTCGAGCATGCCGTCAGGACGAGCACGGCGATCATGCTCGCACCCGTCGCGGCGCGTCGAAACGGTCGATGTGACATGGCACTGCCTCCGGCGAGCCGCCGCGCGACGGCGCGGTCGATACCGCGGGATCCGCCGGTCACGACGCAACTCGCTGCTGGTTCGTGTTCACGGGTGTACTCCCTCTCCCCCAGGACATGGTAGCGCTGATACCGGGTGATGGCATAAAGATGATAGGTCAAGACGCTATCGGAATCTAGTTATCACTGATACGGTCAGGTCAGGTGGTCACGCATGCCATGCCGTCAACGTCGCCTCGGCGATCTAGGCGGTTCCCGCCGACGCGAATGCCGGGCCAACGATGCGACCTTGGCCGCATGACGACGCCGCGCGGGCGTTCCACGAGCGGGTCGACCATCCACAAAGGGCAGACCTTGAGGGAGGGAAAGCGTGTCTGAGCAGGAGGTTGTACCTGTGCGGCGCCGCACGGTGCTGAAGGCTGCCGCGGCGGCAGGGTCAGTCGCGGCGGCAGCGCCGACGGTAACGCCCGCGGCGGGGGCTGCCGCGGCCCCACCCGCGGCGGCGCCTCCGGTCGCCGTGGCGGCCGGTGGGTCGGTCGAGATCGCATTGTCGGTCAACGGAGTGCCGCGGCGGGTGGTCGTCGAGCCGCGGGTCACGTTGCTGGACGCGTTGCGGGACCGGATGGGGCTGACCGGCACCAAGAAGGGCTGCGACCGCGGCGAGTGCGGCGCCTGCACCGTGCTGGCCGACGGCCAGCGGATCAAGTCCTGCCTCACCCTGGCGGTCATGCGCCAAGGCACCGAGGTGACCACGGTCGAAGGGCTGGCCAGCGGGGACAAGCTGCATCCCGTTCAGGAAGCCTTCATCCGCCACGACGCGTTCCAGTGCGGCGGCTGCACCCCGGGTCAGATCATGTCCGCCGTGGCATGCATCCACGAGGGCCACACCCGCTCGGAGGACGAGGTGCGGGAATGGATGAGCGGCAACCTGTGCCGGTGCGCGGCGTACCAGGGCATCGTCGCCGCCGTCCTGGACGCGAGTGAGGAGATGCGCGGATGAGGGCCTTCGGCTACTCCACGGCGACCGACCCGGCGACGGCCGTCCGGCTCGCGTCCCGGCCGGACACGACGTACATCGCGGGCGGCACGGACCTGTTGAATCTGATGCGGGACGGTTCCGAGGACCATCACCACCTCGTCGACATCAACCGGTTGAGGCTCGCCGACGTGACCGTCGACGACGACGGTGTGCGCATCGGCGGGCTCGCCCGGATGCGGCAGGTGGCAGACGACGCCCGGGTACGTCGACGGTTCCCGGTGGTGTCGCAGGCTTTGCTCGCGTCGGCGTCACCCCAGGTGCGCAACATGGCCTCGATCGGCGGCAACCTGCTGCAACGCACGCGGTGCGGCTACTTCCGCGACGCCGGTTCGGCCTGCAACAAGCGCGTGCCCGGCAGCGGCTGCCCGGCGATCACGGGGGACAACCGCATCCACGCCTTCCTCGGCACGAGCGACCGCTGCATCGCCACGCACCCGTCCGACCTGGCGGTGGCCTTGACCGCGCTGGACGCGACGGTGAACGTGCTCGGTCCGGACGGCGCACGGCAGATCCCGATCACCGACTTCTACGTGCTGCCGGGCGACACGCCGCACCTGGAGAACGCCTTGCGGTACGGCGAGCTGATCACCGGCGTGGAGGTGCCCGGAGGCCCCTCAGCACCCATGTCGCGCTACCTCAAGCTGCGTGACCGGGCGACGTTCGAGTTTGCCGTCGTCTCCGTCGCCGCCGTGCTGCGCGTGCGGGCCGGGCGGGTACAGGAGATTCGACTGGCGTTCGGCGGCATCGGCACCAAGCCGTGGCGCTCGCCGGAGGCGGAGGCGGCGCTGCGGGGTCGACGGCTGACCGCGGAAAGCGTCGCCGAGGCGGGACGCGCGCTGGTGCGCCAGGCGGCACCGCGGGATGGCAACGAGTTCAAGGTGGAACTTGTGCAGCGTGCCCTGGCCGGCGTGCTGAGTGAGCTGGGAGGCCCGCGATGAGCAGGAAGCTTGTCGGGCGTGACGTCCCTCGGGTCGACGGCCGAGCCAAGGTCACCGGCGCCGCGCGGTACGCGGCGGACCAGCCCGTCGACGGCCTGTTGCACGGGTTTCTGGTGCTGAGCACCATCAGCCGCGGCGAGGTGACGCGCACCGACGCGGACGAAGCACGGCGAAGCGCCGGTGTCGTCGCGGTCTATACGCACGAGAACATGCCGCGGATCGCCCGCCCGCAGCCCTTCTACGTCAAGGGCTTCGTACCGCTCCAGGACAACCGCATCCACCACAATGGACAGCCGGTGGCCCTCGTCGTCGCGCAGACCTTCGAGCAGGCCCGCTTCGCCGCGAGCCTCGTGCACGTCGAGTACCGGGCGGAGAAGCCGGAGATCGCCATCGACGACGCCACCGCCGAGCCGCTCATTCCGGGTCCGTTCATGGGCGACCCGAACGAGGTGTCCCGCGGCGACGTCGACCAGGGATTGGGCGACGCGCCCGTCCGGCTCGACCTCGAATACCGGTCTCCCACCCACCACCACAACCCCATCGAACCGCACGCCACCACCTCGGTGTGGGACGGAAACCGGGTGACCGTGTACGAGTCCGCGCAGGGCGTCTCCGCCACCCGTGGCATGGTGGCGCTCGCCCTCGGCGTCGAGCCGGCCAACGTACGGGTGATCTCGCCCTACCTCGGCGGCGGGTTCGGCGCGAAGGGAGTTGTCTGGCCGCACACCCTGCTCAACGCCGCGGTCGCGCGCGAACTCGGCAGGCCGGTGCGGACCGTGCTCACCCGCGCGCACATGTACACGTCGAACGGTCACCGGTCCGAGTTCCACCAGCGGCTCCGGATCGGCGCCGCACGGGACGGACGCCTGATCGCTATCGCGCACGACAGCACCGCCCAGCTGACCCGCGACGACCAAGCCATCTTCAACACCAGCATCGCCACCCACACCCTCTACGCCTGCCCGAACGTCCACGTCCGGCATTTCGGTGTCCCGTTGGACATGCCGACCTCCATCTTCATGCGCTCGCCGGAGCTCGCGGCGCAGTTCGGGCTGGAGACGGCGATGGACGAGCTGAGCTACGAGCTCCGGATCGATCCCGTGGACCTGCGCCTGCGCAACGACGCCAAGGTCGACCACGAGGGGCGCCCCTTCACCGGTCGGCACCTCGCCGAGTGCCTCCGGATGGGCGCCGAGGCATTCGGCTGGCGGCGACGGGACGCCCGGCCCGGCGTCAACCGGGACGGCGACGAGTACGTCGGCTGGGGGATGGCCACCGAGACGCACACCTACGGCAACTTCGAATCCAACGCCGACGCGACGATCGACACCGACGGCCGGGTGCGAGTGGGCGTGGGCACCCAGGAGATCGGCACCGGCACGTACACGGTGCTCTCGCAGGTGGCCGCCGACGCGGCCGGGGTGCCGCTGGCGCATGTCACCACGACTCTCGGTGACACCGCCCTGCCAGCCGCGGGACTGTCGGTCGCCTCGTCGACGATACCGAGCGTGGTCCCTTCGGTGAACCAGGCCGTCCTGGACGTGCGCACCGCCGTCATCCGGCTGGCCGTCGCCGACCGCCGGTCGCGGTTGTACGGCGTCCCGGCGGACCGGGTCGCCGTCGAGCAGGGCCGGTTGTTCGACTCGCAGAACCGGTCGCGCTTCGACACCTACCGCGACGTGGTCCGCCGCCACGGCCAGGAGGTCACGGCTCGCGCCAACGTGCGGAACGCGCCGGGGCACACGTACGGCGCGGTCTTCGTCGAGGTGCGGGTGCATCCGCGGTACGGCCGAGTCCGGGTCACCCGCGTCGTCGGCGCGTACGACGTCGGCCGCGTGATGAACCGGCGGACGCTGCGCGGTCAGGTCCTCGGCGGGGTGACCTGGGGTATCGGATTCGCGCTGATGGAACACACGGTGATCGACCGGACGACGGGCCGGGTGGTCAACCCGAACCTGTCCACCTACCTCGTCCCGGTCAACGCCGACGCGCCGCCGAGCGTGGAGGCCCTCTTCGTCGACGCGCCCGACCCGGGCAGCCAGGCGCTCGAGGCCAAGGGCTTCGGCGAGACCCCGATGACCGGTGTGCCCACCGCCATCGGCAACGCCATCTTCCACGCCACCGGGCGGCGGCTCCGCGAGGTCCCGTTCACCCAGGACAAGCTTCTGCTGTAACGGGGCTGAAAACGCGGAGGGTTCCTTCCCCATGGGCCTCGGGGAAGGAACCCTCCGTGCGTGTGGGCCAGATGGGCTGACCGGTCACTGGCCACCTCCGACGACTCGCAGCTGGCGTTCGACGGTGCGTTGAAGCAGGTTCACCTTGAAGGCGTTGTGCCGCAACGGCTGCGCTCCTTCGGCGGCGTGTTCGGCCGCGCTCGCCCACAGCCCCGGCGCGGGCCGCTGCCCGACGAGGTGACGTTCGACCGCCCGCAGTCGCCACGGCACGGTGCCCACTCCCCCGGCCGCCACCTTCGCCTCGCGGATCACGCCGCCCGCGGATATGCAGGGCGACCGCGGCCGAGGTCAGTGCGAACTCGTACGACTGGCGGTAACGAACCTTCAGGTATCCGGAGGCCAGTGGTCGGGCGTGCGGCGGGATCTCGACGGCGGTGATCAGCTCGCCCGGCTGCTCGCGCAGCAGGTCCAGCAGCGACGTGCGGTTGTCCACAGTGACGCGCTGCCGCCGGCCGTTGACGAGCAGTTCGACGGTGCTCGACGGTACGTCCGCGGCGGCGGGCGCGGCCTGTGCCGGCGCGCCGGTCAGCACGCCGCCGCCCGCGGCCGCCCCGCCGGCAGCGGCCGTCGTGGCGATGAACGTTCGCCGCGACACCGGGGTCGCCGGCACGTGCCTGGACATGTCCTCTCCTTGCCTGGGAGATTGGCCGTCCATCGCCGTTACCTGCCGTACGCGCGGGCTGTGCGGTCCGCCCCGGTAGCCAACTCGCGGCCGAAGCCGGGCGACGCTCCCGTGATCAGCCGCGTCTTCTCTTCGGTCATGCGACTGTCTCCAATCCCGTTGCGGTCAAGGTCGCATCGGAGGCGCCGCACCGCGTCGGCGGAAATCACCTAATGACCGCGGCACACGCGCGTCACGAGACCCCCTCGCCTTCCGGCCCTCGGGCCGCCGTAGCCTCGCGGTGTGAGTCGCTGCCCTCGCGGTAGAAGAGGTAGCCACCGTGATGCAGGACGTCACCGTCGAACCGGCCGTCGGCGGTGAAGCCGCTGTCGTCCCAGTAGTCGATGTGGTCGCCGGTCACTTCGTACCGGCCGGTGTAGGCACTGGCCCGGGTGCCACGGGCTTCGTCGTAGCGGCCGTCGACCCGCAGCTCCTGCCGGATGTAGTTGTCCGCGGTGACCCACATACCGACGTACGGGTGGGCGCCGGCGACCGGCGGCTGCCGGGACGGTGACTCCCCCGGCGACGCCGTGCGGCACGCGGCCAGCACCCCGGCCGCGAAGAGGACAAGCACGAGGCCGGCCGAACGGCGCCCCGATCCGATGAGATGAGCGCGCATCTGTTTGTCTCCCAGCGATTGCGGTTATCTCACTCGACCGTAGGTTCGGCGGCAACGGCCTTCCAGGCCGTGTCGCACCCACCCAAGCGTGGGGCGCTCAGATGCACGGAAGTCTCCTCGCCGCTAGGCGGTGGCACGGTAACCGGTGCCTTCGTCATGGTGGGCGTCTCCGCCGCGGTGCCCGCTGTGGAGCCAGCCCCCGCGCCACCACCGCATAAACCGATCTCACGGAAGCTGCTTGATCTTTTCCACGTAGGTGAATCGTTTGATGGCGTAGCTGGTGATGATGTCGCCTGCCTTCATGTGCCGGGTTGGGTCGTCGACGGTTGTGACCTTGTTGTAGCCGAGGAAGCGGTAGTCCTTCGGGTCGAAGATCAGCTCCGTCCGGACGTTGTTGTCGGTGCGGATCAGCCCGACGCCCGGCCGGCCGGCCGCGTCCTTCGCCTGCTGCTGCACTTGCACGCCCCCGATTCGCCGTGCCGCCTGTAGCACGGCGGCCTGGACCTGCGGCCGGGCCACGTTTTGCGGCAGCCACATGATGACGATCCGGTCGAACGCGCGCCGGTCCGCTTCTTCCCGCGAGATCTCACCGGAGTCGCGGTAGAGGTAGGCCGCGATGCCGTCGGTTTCGGTGGGCAGGTCGACCTGCTCACCGAAGAATCCGAGCGTGCCGTCCTTCACCGTTCCCGACGCGACGCGGATGCCGGGGTGCGATCCGAGGATCGCCGCCCGGCCGTTGTAGGGAGCCAGGAGCTTGAAGTACCCGTCCCGCGTCTGGTCGAGCGGATGCCAGACCTGCGTTACCTGCGGTCCTTCGAGGGTCCCGACCGGTGGCAGGTCGGGGGGTACGATCCTGGTGCCGTACCGCTTCGCGGGCTCGAGGACCCGGTTGAATCCCACCGTCTCGTAAAACGCGAACCGGTCTTTGGGACCGGCCGCGGGCAGCGCCGCCGCGCCCTGTGCCGCCAACTCCCAGACGCGAGCCGCGTCGAGGGTCGTGCCGGCCGGCGGATCAGCGCCCGGACCGGAGTTCGTCGCTACGAGTACGGCGACGGCGACGGCACCGGCGCCCACCGTACCGAGGCGCAACGCGAGCCTCCGGCCGTACACGCCCGCGGATCGGCTCGGCTCGCGGACGCTGGTCAGCACCCGCCGGCGCAGGTCGAGTGGCGGTTCGGCCTGGCTCCCGCCGAGCGCGGGCGGTGCAAGAGCGTCGCCGAGATCGTGTAGCGCTGTCATCGGGTTCCTCCGGTTCTCACTGGTCGTCGAGGAGAGTGAGCGCGGTGGGGTCGGCTCCGCTGAGCGCCGCCCGGACCCGCTTCTTCGCCCGGTGTAGCCGGCTTCGAACCGTGCCGACCGGGATGTCCAGCGCGGCGGCAGCCTCCTCATAGGACAGATCCGCCCACGCGATAAGCAACAGCACGTCCCGGTTACGCCGGGGTAGTCCAGCCAGGGCCGCCGCCAGTTCGGCCGCGACGGCGCCGGCGGCGACCCGGGCCGCCACCCGATCCGCGAAATCCGGCGTAGCCTCCGGCGCCGCCCGGGCATGTGCTCCCAACCGCGCCTTCTCGGAGCGATGGTGGCGGGCCATCTTGCGGGTGAGGATTCCGAACAACCACGGCCGGGCCTCGACCCGGTCCTGGTCGTAAGAATGCCGCGCCTGAAAGGCCGCCACGAAGGTGTCGGCGACCACGTCCTCCGCATGCTGAGGCCCGACACGCTGGTAGGCGTACCGGTACAGCTGGGCCGCGTAGCGGTCGTACAACTGGGCGAACCGGTCCGGGTCGGCCAGGGACGCCCCGATCACCTCCGCGTCCTGGATCACCCGCGTAACCTCCGCCGTCACTGAACTCCCCTTCGGTCTGCACCGTCACAGCTGTATTGCCACTACCGGCCAAACCGGTTCCCGGCGCCCATCGCACCCGCCTGGGCAGGCGAGCAGTCGCTTGAGTACCGGTGCTGACCGGTCGTCCCGCGAGACTGTCGCATCGTGCACATTGGTTGCGGCGGTGTGCAGCCTCGAGTCGGCGCACCGGGCTGGGGTGGTGAGGGCGAGCGTGGCGAAAGCGAGGACGGCTGCGAGGTCAGATCTTGACCCCTATGTAGTAAACGGATAGTGTCCTGCTGTGCGAGTGACGATCGCGGTGGCCAAGGTGCTGTCGGCACTGATGGACGACCCTGACGAGCTGCGGTACGGACTGGATCTGATGACCGCGACCGGCCTGCCAAGCGGCACCCTGTACCCGCTGCTGCGCAGGCTTCAGGATGCCGGTTGGGTCGTTGCGAAGTGGGAGCAGGTGGATCCGGTCGCGGCGGGTCGGCCGGCGCGTCGCTACTACCACCTCACCGCCGAGGGGATCGAGCGTGCCGAAGCGGCCCTGGCCGAGCTGAGGACGGCGACCACCTCACCCAGGCCGGCCGGTGCGCCACGGACGAGGCCGGCGTGGTGACGCTGTGGCTGGTCCAGCTGTTGCTCCGGATGGCGGCGAAGCGCTGGCCAAGGCACCTGCGCGACGAGATGCTCGCCGAGTGGCGAGGCGAGCTGCATGAGCTGGCCTCGCGGCGACAGCAGCGGCGGATGCTGTGGTTCGCGGCGAGTCTCGCGGCGACTCGCCCCCGCCTGGGCGGCCGGGCGCCGTTGTTCGATCCGGACGCGTCCATCGGCCGGGTCCTCCGCCACGCGGCGTTGCTCGTCGCGGCCCCAGTCGCCTGCGTGTGGCTCGGCCTCTTCGGCACGATCGGGCTTGTCCTGAGCGTGCCGCTCGTCATGCTCGCGTGGGTCGCGGGGCTGACAAGCCCACTGTTGCGGCCCTGGTCGGTCGTGGGCGCCGTCGTGTTACCGGCCGTCGTCGTGGTCGTGGCGACGCCGTCAACGATGCCGTCCTTCGACGAAGCGTGGCGTATGCCGACCGCGACGTTGGTGTGGGGGGCGATACTGGCCGCCGCGATGCTGGTCGCTGTCCGGCTCTCCCCGCGCCTCGCGGTGCTGGTGGGTGGTGCCGGCGCCGTCGCGGGATGCTGGCTCGCGTCCACGCTCGCGGTGGCACCGCACGCGGCGAGGCTTGGTCTTGACCCCAGTTACACGGCGATGTGGTATCCGGCTGACCTGTTGTGGCCGGGACCCATCGACGTGCCGCTCGGCGTCCTGCCAACCACTCCTGACAACTGCGTCGGTGTCGACGGTGTCTGCACCAGTGTCCGGCCCGCCGTCAGCATGCTGACGGATTTCACCGAGGGCTATTCGACCTCACTTACCATGATCGCCATATACGCCCTGGCGTACCTGGTCGCCGCCATGTCCACGTTGGACCTCGACGAGAACCCGCTTCCGTCCACGGTCAGCCGCCCCGTCCACAGTGGCGGGTAGGGCACGAGACGATCTGGACCAGGAGCAGGTGAGCTGTTCGAGGCGGGGCCGTCCGCCGTCGGCGATCGATGACGCGCTCATGGCGGGGTCAGCCCGTCTGACAGTGGCTGTCGTCTGGACTGTCGGTTAGGGGGCGCATTCCTCGTAGCGCTGGCGTGCGTGCTGTTGCGGTAGTGGCGCCGTGATCGCTGAGAGTCTCGCTGGCGATGCGGGGGCACAGTTAGCGCGGTCGCGGTGCGGTCGGGAGCAGGATCGCGGCCATGAGGGCAGCGATCAGCACGGTGAGGCTGAAGATGATCAGGCCCATGCTCAGGTCGACCAGTGCCACGACTGCGGGGGCGGCCAGAGCGCCGCCAACGGCGGCGAGGGCGTCGCTGGTGTGGAAGGCGGCTGACACTCGCCCGCGTACCTGGTCCGGTGTGGAGGTTTGTAGATGGTGTCCGGTGGCGACCAGTGCGGCGGCACCGGGTAGGCCGCTGGCGGTAGCGGCGGCGACAGCGACCGGCAGGCTCGTCGTGGTGAACATGACGAGGAAGCAGAGTCCTACTGTGGCGTACCCGATCGCGATGATGGTGCGCGCGTGGTGGTGGACGATGAGCTTTCTGCTGAGCGCTGCCCCGAGTAGGTAGCCGATGCCCAGGCCGGTGATGAGGTTGCCCACGGCGCGGCCCGAGGCGTGTAGTTGTTGGGTGACGAACGGGACCAGCAGCGCGGTGAGTGCGGCGTTGGCGGTCCAGTAGAGGCAGCTGCTGGCGAGCAGGCCGCGCAATGACGGAGTGCGCGCGATGTGGTGCAGTCCTCGGCCCAGCTGGTCGCGAACGCGGGTGGTGCCGGTGGGCTGTGTGGTGGCGGGGATTGGCAGGCGGTTGATGATCGCGGCGGCGATGAGGTAGCTGGTTAGGTCCAGCAGGACGACGGCCTGAAACCAGCCGATGGCGGCCAGGTAGGTGCCCAGTAGCGGGCCGGCGATCCGCCAGGTGCTGTTGCTGATGGCCAGCAGGGCGTTGGCCGAAGCGAGGCTGGCCTCGTCAGCAACGACCGCGGGGGTCACTGCTTGAAAGGCTGGGCGCAGGAAGCACACCGCGAGGTTCTCCACGAGCAGGCCGAGGTAGATGAGTCCCACGCGGCCGGGGGTGGTGGCCGCTAGCATCAAGGCAACACCGGCGGCGCTGGCTGTGTTGGCGACCACCAGCACTGTTCGGCGGTTAAACCGGTCGGCCGCGACGCCGGCCCACGGGCCGATCAGCATGGCGGGCAGCGCCTGGATGGCCAGCGCCAGGCTGGTGGATGTCGCGGAGCCGGTCAGGGCGTAGATGTGCACTGGCACGGCGATGACCAGTAGCCAGGAGCCGAGGGCGTCCACGGTCGCGGCGATCCAGAGCCGGCGGAAGGCTCGGTGGTGCGCCAGCGTATGCCACATGCCACGGCAGGCTATCCCGTGGGAAAACTCTGTGACAAGATGTGTTCTGTGGAGATAGTCGAGTTGGGCAACGTGTTGCGGAACCGGCGGGTGGCGGCCGGCCGCACGATCGCTTCTGTGGCGACGGACGCCGGCCTGTCGGTGCCGTATATCGCCAACCTCGAAAACGGTCGGGGGAACCCGACGCTGGCCGCGGTGGCCAACCTCGCCACAGCTCTGGGTGCTCGCCTGGTTGTAGAACTGGTCGACGACGACGAACCCCGACGGACTGAACCAGAACGGTTGCCCGACTCGCTGGTGCAGTTCGCACGGGGCGCACGATTCTCGACCGAATCCACCCGATTGGCCAAGGCCACCCGATCACCACAAAGTGCGGTTCGTGAGCGTCTGCTGCATGCCATGGCGGCCATGGCCTGCCTGGTAGCCCGGCCACTGTCCGAACTGGACTGGCACCGAATCCTCGACACGGCAGTGCTGGTCACACGTGAGTAGGCCGCGGGGTGTCGGTCAGTCAGGCCGGGACCGGCGGTAGGGGCCGATCTTGGGTCGGGCGTTGGCGTGGGCGTAGCGGTGCAGGCGTTGCCAGCCGGTGCGTTGCCTTCGACCGCGCGGCGGACGTCGCGGGGTAGGCCGGGGTGGTTGAGGTAGCCTAGCGGGCTGGTGGCTGACGCCACCAACCCGCAGCGCAGGGGCATGACCAGCGACTAAAACCCGCGAGCCCTCAGCGGACCGTGCAGCGGATCTCCTGCTGGAATGCTAGGCGGCATCCCGCTGGTCCAGCCACTTCAGGATCGCCTCGGTCGTTTCCTCCGGTTTCTCCTGCTGGATCCAATGACCGCAGTCCAGGCTGACCACTTCCACATTCGGCACGAATTCCGTCAGTCTTTCAGACCTCGCGACCGTGTCGCGGTCGCCGTAGATCATGAGGGTGGGCTGTCGGATGATCGGGTCCACGTCCGCCAGCAGGCGCCAGTTGCAGTCCAGGTTTCGGTACCAGTTGATTCCGCCCGTGAACCCTGTTGATTCGAAGGCGGAGACGAAGACGGCCAGTTCGCTGTCACTCATGACGGGCTCACCGAGTGGGGTTTCCGCTCTGGCGAGGTTTATCAACGCATTGCCCGGCTGAGGCTCTGCGAGGGGCATGTTCTTGCGGTACAGGTTCCGAAGGAACTGGAACGTGTTCTCCTCGAACACGGCGTCCGCGACGCCCGGCTGCCGGTTGAAGTGGACGAAGTAGAAGTCGCTGCCGAGCACGGCTTCCATGACCTCGATCCAGGGCTTGTCTCCGCGCTCGAGGTACGGCAGGCTCAGGTTGATCACCTTGTCGACCCGGTTTGGGTGCAACAGGGTCAGCCCCCAAACGACGGCCGCACCCCAATCATGGCCGACAAAGGTGGCATCGTCGTATCCGTAGTGATCGAGCAGTGCGACGAGGTCACCCGACAGGTGCGCGATGTCGTAGTCGGTGACTTCGGTCGGGCGCGACGAGTTGCCGTAACCCCGCTGGTTCGGGACGATGACGTGGTAGCCCGCTGCCGCGAGGGCGGGCATCTGATGGCGCCAGGAGAAGGCGTGCTCCGGCCAGCCGTGACAGAGCACGATGGGGTTCTCCACGTTTTGCCGGCCGGCTTCGAAGACTTCGAGTTCCACACCGTTGACCGAAATGCGGGTTGGCTCGGGAAAATCGGTTGTCATGCCGGCATCTTGCCGACCCATACCGGTCACCTCGTGACCGGTTTTTGTGGAAGTGTTGTCGAGGTGCGAGCCGACCGGTTGATGGCCATCCTCCTTCTGCTGCAACATCGCGAGCAGGTGACAGCAGCGGGGGTCGCCCGCGAGTTGGAGATCTCCGAGCGCACCGCCCGCCGCGACCTCGACGCCTTGGGCATGGCCGGCGTGCCGGTGTACTCCATCCAGGGCCGGGGCGGCGGCTGGCGCCTCGTGGGCGGCGCCCGCACCGACCTGTCCGGGTTGACCGCGAGTGAGGCACGCGCCCTGTTCCTGGTCGCCGGCCCGGCCTCGTCTGTGACGCCGGCCGTGAAAGCGGCGCTGCGCAAGCTCGTCCAAGCCCTGCCGGAACCCTTCCGGGTGCAGGCCGAGGCGGCAGCGTCGTCGCTCGTCACGGACCCGCGGCGATGGGGGGCGAGCCGGGTCGAGCCCCGACCGCCTCACTTCCTCGACGAGCTCCAGGACGCGGTGATCCGCGGCGTCCAAGTCCGGCTCGGCTACGTCGACCGCGAAGGCAGCCAAACCGAGAGAACCGTCCACCCGCTGGGCATCGTCGCCAAAGGCCCGTCGTGGTACCTCGTCGCCGACACCGAGGCCGGTCGGCGGACCTTCCGGATCGACCGCGTGTCGTCCGCCGACCCGACCCGCGACCCCGTGCACCGGCCCGAGGACTTCGACCTTGCCGAGAGCTGGCGCGCGATCGCCGACGAGGTCGACCGCAAGCGAACACCTTTCGAGGCCCGGGCGGTATGCGCGCCCCACGGGATAGGTGTGCTCCAGATAGGGTTCGGCGGTCGGCTCGAGGTGGGAGGCACCACGACCGACGGCCGCATCGAGGTCGTGATCCGCGGCAGCGACGAATACATACTCGCCGGCGAGCTTGCCGGGCTCGTCGAATGGATCGAGGTGACCGGCCCTCCCGGTGTGCGAGACCACCTGGCCTCGATCGGCAACGCGCTCGTCGAGCGATACTGCTGAGACCGGCGCGCACGTCGCACGGCACAGCGATAACCGAGGTCGTCCGGTCCTTGATCGAACCGGCCGGCGGGCGGATCGTCGCCGAGTTCTTCGACGTCGGCCTGTCCCGCTCGCTGCCGTGGAAACGCCGCCCAAAAGCCGCCCGCCTCCTGGCCGCCCTCCGCGACCCAGGCCGTGGGTTTCGCCGCCCGCGCCGGCAAGACCGCACGCATGACACTAGAAGAGCTCAACACCGCGGTGGCGAGCAAGGCTCGGGAGTCCGCCTCGCCGAGCCCGTCCACGCGCAGCTCCGGCAAGCCGGCGAACACTTTCGCCGGTGCCGTCGGGGCACGGGTCGCGCAGCGCGAACACCATCGCCAACCGGTCCGCCTCCGCCCGCCGGGCCACGAACGCGAGGGTCTGTGCGGACGCCGCGTCCAACCACTGTGCGTCGTCCACCAGGCACAGCACCGGCCGCTCCTCCGCGACCTCGGCCAGCAGGCTCAAGGTCGCCAACCCGACCAGAAACCGATCCGGCGGATCCCCGTCCCGCTGCCCCAAGGCCACACTCAGCGCTACCTGCTGCGGGCCCGGAAGCGCACCGACCTGGTCCAGCACCCGCGCACAAACCTGATGCAACCCGGCATAAGCGAACTCGGTCTCGGCCTCCACGCCCACCGCGCGGACGATCCGCATCCCGGTCGCGGCGGCGCTCGCATGCTCCAGCAGCGCCGTCTTGCCGATGCCGGCCTCGCCGCGCACCACAAGCACACCGCTGCGCCCGGCCCGCGCCCGCGCCAGTAACCGCTCGACGCCCTCGCACTCAGCGCGTCGACCTCGAAGCATCGCTTGTTCCCCCACACCCGGGCCGAACCGGCGTCCGCCCCTGCTCCCCATCCGAGACCCCATGGTCCCGCAGCCAGACCTCGTCTGCCGACCGCGGGTCCGCGACCTACCGCGAGGGCTGCCGTTACGCTGTCCAGGTGCCGCTACGCGTGGAGGTCGTTGACGCGGGTCCGGCATTCCGAAAGGACTATCGACATGCCCCGCGTGGTACCGGCGGTCATCCGCGCACTCGACATCCTCGAACTGTTTCTGGACCGCCCTCAACTGTCGGCCCGCGAGGTGGCCGAGCGGCTCGACCTGCCCCGCACCACCGTCCACGAGCTGCTCGTCACGCTCGTGGCTCGCTCATACCTGATCTCCGTGCCAGGTCAGCCTGTGCGATATCGGCTCGGCATGCCCCTCTTCCAGCTCGGCTCGGCGTTCGCGGGCCGGCTTGACCTGGTCCGCGAGGCGCAAGGCGTCGCGCGGGAGGTAGCTGCGGCATGCGACGAGGCGGTCCTGGTCGCCGTACTCGACGGCGCCGACGTCATCTACCTCGTCAAGGTCGACAGCACGCACCCGGTCCGGATGGTCTCGGGGGTCGGCCGGCGGCTGCCGGCCCACTGCACGGCGGTCGGGAAGGTACTTCTGTCGAGCCTCGAGCCCGCGGGCCTGGACGCCGTCTTGGCCAACGGCGCCCTGCCGGCCATGACGCCGGCCAGCATCACCGACCCGGACCGCCTGCGGAAACATCTCGATCGTGTGCGGGACGAGGGCGTCGCGATCGACAACGGCGAGTCCGACACCGCCGTGCGCTGCGTCGCCGCGGCGATCCACGACCATACCGGCGCGACCGTCGCCGCGATGAGCGTCTCCGCGCCGATCATCCGCTGGACCCCGCAGGCGTGCGTGGCGTGGACCCAGCTGGTACGCGAGGGCGCGGCTACGCTGTCCGCCCGCATGGGGTACCGCCAGCCCTGATACCCGGGCCGGCGCTCGTGGTCGGCCCGCCACATCGAGACATTGACACCTCCCGCTGGTGTCCTCTACCGTCGCGTCCATTCGGTACGGTATCTCGAACCTCGTTCGAAATTTCGAACGGCGATGAGGCATGACTCGACCTTGACTTCCCGATCGTGGACGGCCCGTGTCCGTGCGCGGCACTCCAGCGAGACCCATCCAATACCTGAGTCACGCCGACATCGAGAAACGGCCGAAAGGCCCAGTACGCCTTGGGCGTGCGGCGGTGAGACGAGACGAAGGAGGCGAATCGCCATGGAGGACAACCCGTTGCGGTCTCGACGCGGCTTTCTCGGGTTGGGGGTGGGGTTACTCGGCGCGGCAGGTCTGGCCGCGTGCGGAGGCGGCTCGACGTCGCCGCCTCGGACGCAGGCCGAGGTACCGAAGGAGCTGCTCGACGCCGCGGCGTCGTTGAAGGGCACCTCGATGGGAATGCTTTCGCAGAAGCTGTACTCGGAGGCGGCGAACGCGGCGCTCGACAGCTCGATCGCGAAATTCGCCGACTCCACCGGGACGAAAATCGAGAACAGTCTGGTGCAGGCCGACGCCGGTGACGTGGTGGCCAAGCTCGACGCCGAGGTGAAGGGCGGCGTGGCGCGCGACCTGGCGTTCATGACCGACTCGCGATTCGTCGCGCAGTTCCACGCACTGGGCGACCTGGAGGACGTCACGGACGTCGTCGAGGCGCTGACGGCCACCTACGGCGAGCCCACCGCGGAGTCCAAGAACTTCTGCGTCTTCGACGGCAGGTGGTTCGCGATTCCCTACCACTTCATCGGCATCGGGTCGTTCCTACGCAAGGACTGGATGCGGGACAAGGGCATCGCCCCCAAGGACGTGTACACCTGGGAGGAACTGCGGGACCTGTGCCTGGAGATCTCCGATCCGGCCAAGCGCCGGTTCGGCTGGGGCATGACCATGAACCGGTCCGGCGACGGCAACGGCATCATCGAGGCAGTGATCAACGCCTATGGTGGCTCGATCGCCTCCAACGACGGCAGGAAGGTCACGTTCAACTCGCCCGAGACGGTGCAGGCGGTGACCTTCCTGGGCGACATCTACACCAATCCCAAGTTCAAGCCGATGCTTCCGCCAGGGGTGGCCGCCTGGACCGACTCCAGCAACAACGAGAACTGGCTCGCCGGGATCCTCGGCTACACCCGCAACCAATTCAGCGTCTACGCGGACTCCAAGACCAAGAAGAACCCCGTCTACGACAACACCCACGTCTTCGCCGACTGCATCGGGCCGGCTACCGACAAGCCCCTGCTCCTCGGCCAGTCCCAGGGCTTCGTCGTCTTCAAGGGCGCCAAGAACGCCGCGCTCGCCAAGCTCCTGGCGCAGTACCTGATCACCGCGCCCGCGCTGCTGGGCGTGGCGAAGGAGGCGCCCGGCCTGGCGCTGCCCGCCTGGGAGAAGGTCTGGGAGGCCGACCCGTTCTTCACCAGCGGCGACCCGGCGTTCCCCATCATGCGCAAGATCACCCAGCAGTCGCTGCCGCTGACCACGAAGAACGGGCTGAACTTTCCGCAGAAGGCCAGCGCGGGCCAGCAGGCCGCCGTCGGCGCCTACGTCCTGACCGACATGATGCAGCAGGTCATCCAGGGCACCGCGCCCGCGAAGGCCGTGCAGGACGCCCACGCGAAGATCGCGCAGGTCTTTACCCAGCAGGGCCTGCCGCAGTGAGCGAGCGAGCGAACCAGGAGACAAGGTGACGGCTGTCCGTCCCGCGCCGACTCCGGCGACGAAGGCGCCTTCGCCGCCGGGGTCGGGCTCACTCACGAAGGTCCAGCGGCGGCTGGGTCGGGACTGGCGGCTGGCGGCACTGTTCCTCGCGCCGACGGCCCTGCTGGTCGGCGGGCTCGTGCTCCTGCCGATCGCCCGGTCGGTGGTCACCAGCACGACGGAACGGCACGGGCCGGACAGCGTGTTCGTCGGCCTGGACAACTACCTGGCCCTCGCCAGCGACGAGCAGTTCCGCACGGGCGTGCTGAACTCGTTCGTCTTCACGGCGTACGCCGAGGTGTTCAAGGTGGTGCTGGGGCTGTCCGCGGCCTTGCTGCTGCACCACCGGCGGCGTGGGCGGTCCGTGCTGGCCGGGCTGCTCCTGCTGCCCTGGGTGGTGCCGACGGTGGTGACGGCGTTCAGCTGGCGCTCGCTACTCGACCCGATCTTCGGCAGCGTCAACATGCTGCTCACCTCGTCGGGAATCGGGCCGCTGCTGGCCGATCTGCGCCTGGTCGACACCTGGCCCGCCGGCTGGCTGTCCGACCCGTCGCTGGCCATGCCGTCGGTGATCCTCGTCAACGTGTGGAAGGGAGTGCCGTTCTTCACCGTCGCGTTCCTCGCCGGGTTGAAGGCCATCCCGGCGGACCAGTACGAGGCGGCGACCGTCGACGGCGCCTCGCCGTGGCAGCGCTTCGTCCACGTGACGCTGCCCGGACTGCGCCACGTGATGACCGTGACGGTGACCCTGTCGTCGATCTGGACGTTCAACAACTTCGACCTCATCTGGCTGCTGACGCAGGGTGGCCCGGGCGACGCGACGGCGCCGTACGTGCTCGTCGCCTACACCAAGGCGATCCTGCAACTCCAGTACGGCGCGGGGGCGGCGGTCACGCTCGTGATGGTGCCAGTCGTTGGCGCGCTGGTGTTCGTCCTGGTCCGGTTGCTGCGCCGGGACACCGACGCCGCGCCACCACAGTGGACGGAGAAGGCGCGGAAGACCCGGAAGGCACTGCCGTGGGTCATCGCCGCGGCGGTCACCGGTCTGCTGGCCTGGGCGTCACCACACATCTTCTGGAAGGCGGCGGTGGTCCTCGCCGCGATGGCACTTGTCGTGGCCGCGGTCGGCCGGGTGGTCACGGCGCTACGAAGTTGGGGGCGTGGCCGGGCGTCGTCCGTGGTGTCGGGCCTGGGATCCGCCCTGGCGCTGGCCGGCCTGCTCCTGTTCGTGCTCGGCCCGCTGTACTGGATCGTCGTCACGGCCTTCAAGACCGAGGGCCAGATCGTCATGCACGACCAGGACCTGTGGCCGACCCCGTGGACCACGCAGCAGTTCACCGACCTGTTCACCACCAAGCCCTTCGGCCGCTGGTACCTCAACACGGTGCTGGTGTCCGCGGCGTCCACCGCGGTGGCACTTGTCTTCGCCGCCCTGGCCGGTTACGCGCTGGCCCGGCTGCGGTTCCGCGGCGCGCAGGGCTTCACCGTCACGGTGCTGCTCACCTACGTGATGCCGGGCGCGCTGCTGTTCATCCCGCTGTACCAGCTGCTCATCGGGGCGCGCCTCACCGACTCGTTGTGGTCGCTGGTGCTGACGTACCCGACCTTCACGCTCCCGTTCGCCACCTGGCTGCTGACGGGGTACTTCTCGTCGATCCCGGTCGAGTTGGAGGAAGCCGCGCTGGTCGACGGCTGCACCCGCCTCCAAGCGTTCGGCCGGGTCGTGCTGCCCCTCGCCAAGCCCGGGCTGCTCGCGGTCGCGCTGTTCACCCTCACCAACGCCTGGAACGAGTTCCTCTTCGCCTTCGTGTTCATCACGAAGGACGAGTACAAAACCCTCCCCGTCGGCATGCAGTCGATGATCATCGGCGATGTCGTGCCGCAGGGACAGCTCGCCGCGGCGTCGCTGCTCGTCAGCATCCCCGTGGTCGTCATGTACGCCTTCGGGCAACGCTTCCTGACCGAGGGGCTCACCGCGGGCGCGGTGAAGGGCTGACCTATCGCTTGATCAGACCCTTGGTCAGCATGCGGCCTCACGCGGCACCGCTGCCGCGGCCCCGTCGAACAAGGGGGCCGCGGCAGGACGGTACCCGGGTCAGGCGGGCATCGGACCGAAGATGAAGCCGGTATGAAGGCATGCGAGCGTACGGTGCGCAAACGACGTGGATCGAGCGTTCGTGACGGCGAACCTCCCCACCAGTCCAGGAGGCGAAGCAATGGCAATGCTGACGGTCGACTACATCATCTCCCTCGATGGCTACGGAGCCGCCGAAGGCTGGCCGAGCTACTGGGGCCTGGAAGGGCCCGAATACCTTGCCTGGCTAAACGAGGACAGCCTCGCCGAGAAGGGCCTCGTCCACCTCATGGGCGCCAACACCTACCGGATCATGTCGCCGTGGGCCGGCAAGAACAACGACACCGCTTCACTGGCGCTGGACGCCGCGCGCAAAGTGGTGTTCTCGTCGACGCTCACCGAGCCGCTGTCGTGGGCCAACACCGAACTGGTGACCGACGACGCGATCACCACCGTGCGGGAGATGAAGCGAAGCGAGTCGGGGCAGCTGCGCACTCTCGGCAGCATCAGCCTGAGCCGGGCACTGATCACGGCCGGCCTGGTCGACCGGTTGCGTGTGGTCATCTTCCCGGTGCTCACCGGTAAAACCGGGCACGAGCCCGTGTTCGCCGGCTACCCGGACCTTTCTCTCTCGCTGGTCGAGAGTCGCAGCTTCGACACCGGCACCCAGCTGCTCGAGTACATACCCAAGGTGCTTGACGGCCCCCTGCCCCCCGGCCCCACCCGCGTGTAGCGCTCCCAGAGCGGCGGCCGCCTGGGCGCACCGCTTCAGCCGGCAGGCCGGAGCCAGCCGGCGGTCACCCGAGGCGGTCAGCCTGGCCGCTACCGGAGCCCAGGTCGACGGACCCAACAGCAGGCTGTGCACAAGGACGTACGCGGCACGCACCCGCCTATCCTCCGTGAGGTCACACACCCATCACCCGCGAGCCTGTATCAGCGGCGCGAGCTGGGCACGTGTCTTCGGCAATCGGACGTATGCTCCGGCGATGCGGGTGTTGGTGGTTGGTGGGACGAAGTTCGTCGGTCGGCATATCGTGGCCGCCGCCATCGAGGCAGGTCATGATGTGGCCTTGCTGCACCGTGGCCGCACCGGTGCGGGTCTCTTCTTGGACGCGGAGCATCGCCTGGCCGACCGTGACGATACGGCGGCGCTTTCGGCGGCGCTGGCGGATGGTGTCTGGGATGCGACGCTCGACGTGTCCGCGTATCTCCCCCGGCAGGTCACCGCGCTCGCCGACGCGCTCGACGGCCGCGGTGGCAGGTACGTGTTCGTCTCCACGACCTCCGTCTACGACCCGCGGACCGCGGGCTTCACCGAGGACGGACGCGTCGTCGGCGAGATCGACCCCGAGCCTGAGACGGTGACCGACGCGACGTACGGACCGTTGAAGGTTGGTTGCGAGCGGCTTGCCCGCGAACGCTTCCACGCGCCGTTGGTCATCCGCCCGACGTACGTGATCGGGCCTTGGGACCACAGCCAACGCTTCGACTACTGGGTACAGCGGATCGCACGCGGAGGCGAGGTGCTCGCGCCGGGCGACGCTGACGCACCGATGCAGGTCATCGACGCACGAGACCTCGCCGACTTCGTCGTGGCCTCGCTCGCGACCGGCCGGGTCGGCACCTTCCACCTGGTCGGGGCGTCGGCCACGTACACCTTTGGGGACCTGCTCGACGACATCGCGACCGGTGTCGGTGCCACGGACACGACCGTGACCTGGGTCGAAAACGCGTTCCTGCGGGCGGCCGGGGAGACCGCCCGGACGTTGCCGCTGTGGTCGGCCGGCGATCCCGTGGAGGATCTCGCGAGTACTGCGGACCCGGCGGCGTCGCTCGCTGCCGGCCTCAGGGTGCGGCCCGTCGCCGACTCGGCCCGCGATGTGCTCGTGGGTGGGCGACCGCTGGAGCGATTCATGACCCGCGATCGCGAGGCCGAGCTGTTGCGCCGATACCTCGGGCAGGGAAGCTAGCCGCTCATACAGCCGTTGAGCACGTTCCTACGCCGCGCCAGGCGATGTCAAGAACTCTTGACAGAGTGTCGGCGTTGCTTTACCTTACGTGTCAAGTTTGCTTAACATGGCGCGGGTCGTTCCAGAGGAGATGACGATGAAAGCCGCTGTCTTTACCACCTATGGCCCGCCCGACGTCGTCCACGAGGCCGATGTGGACACTCCGGTGCCCGGGCCCAACCAGGTGCTCGTCCGGGTCCACGCCGCGACCGTGACCGCGGCCGACAGCGCCTTCCGGTCGGGTACACCGCGGTACGCCCGTCTCTTCGCCGGGTTGCGCCGGCCGAAGAAGTCCGTGCTGGGCACCGAGTTCGCCGGCGAGGTCTCGGCGGTGGGCGCGGCGGTCACCCGGTACGCCGTGGGAGACAAGGTGTTCGGCGCCACCGACGTCGGCCTCGGAGCCCACGCGGAATACGTCTGTGTCAAGGAAGACGGGCCTCTGGCCACGCTGCCCAACGGCCTCGGCTATGCCGAGGCGGCGACACTCGTCGACGGCACCGCGTTGGCGTTCCTCCGCGACCACGCGAAGCTCCACAACGGACAGTCCATTCTCATCAACGGCGCGTCCGGCAGCGTCGGGGTCCAAGCGGTGCAGTTCGCCCGCTACTTCGGCGCCGACATCACGGCCGTGTGCAGCGGCGCCGGCGCCGAGCTCGTCACACGGCTGGGCGCGGACCGAGTCATCGACTACACCCGCACGGACTTCACCAACGAAGACCGCACCTATGACGTCATCTTCGACGTGGCCGGCACCAGCTCGTTCAGCCGCTGCCGGCGCCTGCTCAGGCGCGGCGGCCGGTATCTGACCACAGTGCCGTCGCTGGCCATCATGGTCCAGGCGCCATGGACCGCGGTGCTCGGCAGCCGGCGCGCGGTCATCGCCTTCACCGGGCTGCGTCCGGTGGCGGCGAAGGTGAAGGACCTGGCCCTGGTGAAGGAACTCGCCGAAGCCGGTCGGATCATCCCGGTGATCGACCAGACCGTCCCGTTGGCACGCGTCGCCGACGCGTACCGTCATCTCGACCGCAGGGGCAAGCGCGGCACCACCGTCCTCGACCTGCGGTAAACGTATCGGCTGCGCGGTTCGATGAACGCGATGATGCGGGTTGGATGAAGCCTCTCCCCATACTGCGAGACAAGGGACCGGAAAGCGGAAAGCAGGGGAGATCGGCGACATGCGCCAGATGGACGACAGCGACAGCGCTGCCGCATACGAACCCGAGCCACCGCCCGCCTCCTACGCCGAGCTCGGATGCTCGGTGAATACGGTCGCCCCGGCCGACCTGCTCCGCGGCTACGAGCGCACCCGTTTCCTGTACCCCGCCAAGCGCGAACGGGTAGCGGCGTTCCTGCCGGAGATCCTCGACAACTGGCGTCGGGGCATGGCGGGCGGCGACTCGGTACTCAGCGTCGTCACCCACGGCCAGCCCGGCGGCACGTGGGCATCGTTGAGCGGCTGGCGCACCGTCTACAAAGGCTGGCACCATCAGCACGTCGTCTCGACCGGAGGGCGCGGCGCGTCCCGCGCGGTCGTGCTCTCCGAGCAGGCGATGAAGATGCGCCACCGCGCGTGCGACTCCATCCAGGCCTGGTTCCAGCCGAGCAACAGGTACAGCCGCGCCATGTTCGGCCGCATCGCGGTCGTTGCCGGTCCGGACCGGTCCGCCGGGACCGACTTCCACTACCTCGCGGTGCCGCCGCGGGCGCCCAGCCAGGCGCCGGGCGTCACCGTCGTGCCGTGTGTGGACGGCGCCGGATCGGGCCTGCTCGACTTGGCCGTGCGCGCCCGCGGCCGGGTGTACGCGACGGCCGAGGAGCTCGATCAGGAAGATCTGTTACTCGAAAGGGTCGCCCGAGCACTCGTCGGCGCGGCCGCACCCGCCTACGCCGGCTTCCGGCCGGGATGGATACCCGTGGTGGTCGACGCGCTCCCGGCACCGCGGCGGCTCGGTGAGGGCGTGCGTCCGCTGCGGCGGTACGCGCAGGCGCTCTGGCTGCGAGCCGGCTTCCTCGCGGCGTACCGCCACATGGAGCGCCGCTACCAGCGGCCCGCCAGATGACCACCACGCGCTACCTCATGGAGGACCCACGTGAGGCGCGAAGACTAGCCGAGAAGGTGGACGCCGACGCGTGGGTCGCCACCTACCTGCGCCGGTACCTGCCCGACGCGCCGCGTGTCCTCGACGTGGGCTGCGGGCCGGCGGCCATCGCCACCCGCCTCGCCACGGCCGTGCCGCACGCGCGGGTGGTCGGTGTGGACGCCAGCGCGGAGCGGGCCCGCGTCGCACGCGAGTCGCTGTGCACGGTCGCCAACGGCAATGTGGTACGCGCTGACGCCACCGCGCTGCCGTTCCCCGACGGCGGTTTCGACCTGGTGTACATCCGGTTCCTGCTCGAATACCTCCCCGACCCCGCGCGGGCCGTGGTGGAGGCGGCCCGCGTCTGCCGGGCCGGGGGCACGGTGGTCCTCCAGGACGTCGACGGACAGCTCCTCCAGCACCATCCGCCCGACCCGACACTCCAGCGCCAGCTGGAGACGGCCATGGCGGGGCTGCGCACCACCGGCTTCGACCCGTTCGTGGGACGCAAACTGTTCGCCCTCGCACGCGCCGCCGGGATGAGTGTTCGCGACCTGCGCGTGGAGCCGTACCACCTGATCGCCGGCGAGGTCGACCAGCACACGCGACGGCTGTGGGCTCTCAAGCTCGACATCGCCCAGCCGGCCGCCGCGCGGGCCCTGGGCAGCCGCCAGGAAGCGGACGCGCTACGCAACAGGCTCCTTGCCTACCTGGACCGAGACGACACGCTCACCTGGTCGTCCCTGTTCACCGTATGGGCCAGTCCCGGCGGTCACAGCTGACCGCTTCCGAGCAGCCCGAGCCGCCGTCGATGTGCTTACCTCCTGCTGTCGGCGTGCTCACGCTCACCATCGACGGTTTTCCGCATGCCTGGGCGTCCGCGCTTGCGCGACGCTTACGCCGCGCTGACGCGACCCTTACGCGGGTGCGAACCGCGCCGGTTTACGGCTCTGCCGACCCGATCTTGCTCGTATCGTGGCTGCGTCAACGGTGTCGGCGAGGGCTGTCTGATGGATTTCCGGGTGCTCGGTCCGCTGGAGGTTCGCGACGAGTCGGGCCGTGTCGTGGCTTCCGTCCGGCGAAAGCCACGAACACTGCTGGCCCTGCTCCTGCTGCGGCCGAACAAGCCGGCGACGGCGGATGTCCTCATCGACTCGCTCTGGCCGCAGCGGCCACCCGCGTCCGCGACGGCGAACCTCCAGTCGTACATCTCAGACCTCCGGCGAGTGCTGGACAGCCCGGCCCTACCGGGACGGGAGCGGATCGTCATGACGCGCGGCGGGTACCACCTGCGGGTGGAGCAGGACGAGCTCGACGCCACTGTCTTCGAACGGCTGTCGGCTGACGGACGCCGGCACCACGCGGACGGGTGGCCGGCGGCGGCCGCCGATGCGCTGCTGCGCGCGCTGGCCCTGTGGCGTGGTCCCGTCCTGGAGGGCATCGCTCTGCCGGAGGCAGGCCAGCTGGAGGCCGAGCGCATGGAAGAACTGCGTCTGACCACTATGGAGGATGCCTTCGATGCTCGGTTGGCCCTCGGCGCACACGCGGACCTCGTCCCGGAGCTGCTGACCTCGACCGCTCGGCATCCGCTGCGGGAGCGGCTGTGGGGACAGTTGATGCTCGCGCTGTACCGCTGCGGTCGCCAGGCCGAGGCCCTGGAGGCCTACCAGCGGTGTTGCCGGTTGCTGGACCAGGAGCTCGCCGTCCGGCCGGCGCAGGCGCTGGCCGATCTGCACCGGCGCATCACCGCCGCGTCTCCCGACTTGGCGCTGTCGACGACCGGCGGGACCGGTGCGCCGGCGTCGGTCCCGCCACGTCAGCTGCCCGCCGACGTCTCGGCTTTCACGGGCCGCGCCGACCACCTGCGGCAGCTGGATTCTGTCGCGTTCGGGCTCGACGGCCGGCCCACCAGCCTGGTGATCACCGGCACCGCCGGGGTTGGCAAGACGACTTTGGCGGTGCATTGGGCCCACCGCGCGGCCGGTCATTTCCCCGACGGGCAGTTGTTCCTCAACCTGCGCGGCTTCGACCCGTCGGGGTTGCCGATGACCTCCGCCGAAGCGATCCGGGTCCTGCTCGAGGCCCTCGGTATCCCGGCCCACCGCATGCCCACCACAGTGGAGAGCCAAATCGGCTTGTACCGGAGCACGTTGGCGGGCAGACGCATGCTCGTGCTGCTGGACAACGCCCGGGACGCCGAGCAGGTACGCCCCCTGCTGCCCGGTATGCCGACGTCGCTGGCCGTCATCACCAGCCGGAGCAAGCTGACCGGCCTGGCCGCCACGAACGCCGCCCGGATCCTGCCCGTCGACCTACCCGACGCTGACGAAGCACAAAGCATGCTGGCCCGCCGCATCGGTCCGCACCGGACGCTGGAGGAACCGCGGGCGACCGCCAAGCTCGTCGAAGCATGCGCGCGGCTGCCACTGGCGCTGGCCATCGTGGCCGCCCATGCCAGCGCCCACCCCAACCTTTCCCTGACGGGCCTCGCCGACCAGCTGCGCTCGTCGAACGACGCCCTGGGCGCCTTGACCGACGCGGACGCCGCCACCGACCTGCGTAGCGTCTTCCTGCTGTCCTACCGCGCGCTGAGCCCCGCGGCGGCCGAGCTGTTTCGCCAACTCAGCGTCAATCCCGGTGCCGACATTGGTGTACCGGCCGTAACAAGCCTCGCTGGCCGCAGTGCCCCCGCGACGCGCCCGCTGCTCACGGAGCTGTCCGGTGCCAACCTGCTCACGGAGCACGCACCTGGCCGGTTCACCAGCCATGACCTGCTGCGCGCCTATGCTCGCGACCTTGCCGGCGAACCGCGCGGCGAACACCTGCGGCAGGCCGCCGAGCACCGGCTGATCGACCACTACCTCCACACAGGACACGCCGCGGCGCTGCTGCTCAATCCACATCGGGACGGCGTCACCCCGTCGCTCGCCGCCGAAGGCGTAACGCCGGAACGCCTCGAAGATCCGGAACAGGCGCTCGCGTGGTTCAGAGCCGAACACGCCAACCTGCTCGACACGGTGGAGCTCGCGGCCTCGTCCGGCTACGACGCCCAAGCCTGGCAACTGGCCTGGGCTCTGACGAACTACCTGGACCGGCAGGGATTCTGGCACGAGCTGATGGGCGCCCAGCGCGCGGCGCTGCGGGCGGCGCGACGGTTGGCCGATCCGTCCGCGCAGGCCCACGCCCACCGCGGCCTGGGGCTTGCGTACGCGAGCGTGGGCCAGCTCGACGAGGCTCCCGCACACTACCGGGCGGCCCTCGACCTGTACCAGCGCGCGGACGATCCCGTTGGACAGGCGCACACTCACCGGAACATCGCCTGGGTGCACGGCCAAACAGGCGACCACGCCCAGGCGCTACAGCATTCCGAATCCGCCCTCGCACTGTTTCGGGCCGCCGGTCTGCGCACGGGCGAAGCCAACAGCCTCAACGCCGTCGGCTGGTACAGCGGGCTCATGGGCCACCACGAACGCGCCCTGGCCTACTGCCGGGACGCGCTCGAGAAGCTTCAGGAGCTCGGCCACCAGACCGGTGAGGCGTACACCTGGGACAGCCTCGGCTACATCTACCGGCATCTCGGTGACCACACGCAAGCGGTCGCCTGCTTCCAGCGCGCGGTCGCACTGTTTCGCGAGGCCCGCGACCGGTACTGCCAGGCCGATGTGCTCACACATCTCGGTGATGCCCAGCACGCGGCCGGAACCCACGAAGCCGCCCGGGCGGCGTGGTCCGAGGCCGCGGACATCCTCGAACAGCTCGGACACCCGGACGGCGAGGCCGTCCGGACCAAGCTCCGTGACCTGGACCGGCGCCCGCAGGTCGGGCATGACGCGCCCCGCGGCGATACGGCGCGCGTCACATCCAGCTCCGGCTGACCGCCGTCAGCGTGTCACCCGAGCGCGCCCGTACGAGGGCTCGTGGCGGCGGGGCGGCCGGAAGCGCGAGATACGCACGCTGCGGCACCGCTCGTACGTGGATCGCCCACTCCGCGTCGTAGCCGACATCGATGACCTCCTGCGGGATCGCGAAATGATTCCGGTCGAGGACCTTGCCGGAACCCTCTACACAACCCGCCACATGTCTTCGTATGGTTCGATGACGACCTTGATCGCTCCGGACGTGCGGTCGGCGGCGACACGGAACGCCTCGCTTGCGCCGGATCGCGTGCCGTGCGACAGCGCCCGGTTCGATCAGGCAGGCGTCACGAACATCGAGTGTGCTCGGCAATGGGAGCAGGGTGTACTCCGGGACCAGTACACGCTCGGCCATCCCGCCGTCACGGAACACCCCCAGGTGACCGTGACCGTCCTCGGTACAACGCTGAGTGGCGCCGCGACGGCACTGCTCGCACTTCCCGCCGTAGAGGGTCGGCTCGACGAACCAGGCTCGACCGTCCTCGCCGATCCCGGCGAACTCGTGACCATAGACGAAGCCGGATATACCGGCCGCGGCGATGGTCGCCTAACTGCCGGGGCACCGCCCGCGCGGTAAGCACGAAGCCGGTCAGAGAAGTCGCGCCAGGGCGTCCGCGGAAGGGCTGGCCGGCTCCGGGTGGTACACGATGATCACTTGGTCGTCGGCGCCGGCGATGGCGAGGCTCTGGCGACGCAGGGTGAGCCGGCCCACGTCGGGATGGTCGAACCGCTTGATCTCGTTTCGGGATGGGCGTACGTCGTGCCGCGCCCACAGCCGGCGGAAGTCCTCGTCGTGGGACCGCAGCTCGGCGACCAGGGCGGCGGTCCGCGGATCGTGCGGGTCGGCCGCCGCCCGTAGCGCGGCGACCGTCTGCTCGGCGATGTGTGGCCAGTCGGGAAACAACCGCCGGGCGGTGGGGTCGAGGAACATGTCGCGGACCAGGTTGCGGCCGGGGTGGTACATCGGGGCGAGCAGCATGGCCGCCTTGTTGGCCATCAGCACGTCGAACCGGCGGTCGCGGACGTACGCCGGCGTGCCGCCCCACGAGTCGAGCAACTGCCGCACCTCGGCGCCGGCCCCGCTCGGCTGGCGGCGGGCGGGGGCGGCCAGGGCGCGCAGGTGGGCGGCGGCGTCCGGATCGAGGCGCAGCGCAGTCGCCAGCGCGTCCAGCACCTGCGCGGACGGGTGCCGGTCGACGCCCTGTTCCAGCCTGGTCAGGTACTGGACGGAGACGCCGGCCAGCTGGGCGAGCTCGTCGCGGCGCAGCCCGGACACGCGGCGCCGGCCGTGCCCGGCGAGCCCGACCTCGCCGGGCTGTACGCGCGCCCGGCGTGCCTGTAGGAACTCACCGAGTAGGTTGCCGCGTGTCATTCCTGTCGAGGGTATCCCTATCAGGGTGCTGGCTGGCGACCGCCGGCGGGGGCACTGTCGAGGCCATGAAGACATGGTTCATCACCGGGGCGTCGCGCGGCTTCGGCCACATCTGGACGGCGGCTGCGCTGGAGCGCGGCGACCGGGTCGCCGCGGCCGCACGCCGGCGGGAGACGCTGCGGGACCTGGCTGACATGTACGGCGACCGCCTCCTGCCGATCACCCTCGACGTCACCGACCGCGCCCAGGTGTTCACCGCAGTGAACCACGCCGCGGAGACGTTCGGCGGGTTGGACGTGGTCGTCAACAACGCCGGCTACGGGCTGTTCGGAATGATCGAGGAGAGCACCGAGCAGCAGGCGCGGGCCCAGATCGAGACCAACGTGTTCGGCCCGCTCTGGGTGACCCAGGCCGCCTTGCCGTTCATGCGGGCACAGGGCCACGGGCACCTACTGCAAATCTCCAGCATCGGCGGCATCGCCGCCTTCCCCACGCTGGGCCTCTACAACGCCTCGAAGTGGGCGCTGGAAGGGATGAGCGAGGCGCTGGCTCAGGAGGTCGGCCCGCTCGGCATCAAGGTGACGATCGTCGAGCCGGGGCCGTACGGCACCGACTGGGCCGGCGACTCGGCGGCGCACACCGCCCCGATCCCGGCCTACGAGCCGATCCGGCAGGCGCGCCGAGCCAGCGCCACCGCCCGCGCGCCCCGCGACCCGTCCCACACCGCGGCGGCCATCCTCCGCCTCGTCGACACACCGGAACCGCCGCTACGGCTGTTCCTGGGCGGCTACCCGTACCCGATCGCGGAAAAGATCTACGGAGAACGGCTGGCCACGTGGCAGCAGTGGCGGGAACTGGCCGAGACGGCGTGACGCTTGAACGGTTCGCGTTCAGGAGAGCCGTCGTTGTGCCAGCGCGTCGGGTGCTGATCACTTTCTTTGAAGACGTTCGCGTACCTCTGGGACGGCGGCGCGGTAGGCCAGGGCCAGCAGTGCCCCGTCGGGATCGAGGGCCTGCCGCTGGGCGTCGTGACCGACGAGTGCTAGATACGCGGCACGGTCGGCGGGCACCGTGGGCGCCGCCGCCAGCAGGTCGAGCATGTCTGCCTCGGGCAGGCTTGAGGCTACGTCCCGTATCGCATCCTGCGCGGCGCGATTGCCTCTGGCGCAGGCCCGGACCAGCCGGCGCCATGCCCAGCGCGCCCGCAGCCCCCGGGAACCGTCCGGGCGTCGCTCGCGGCCCGCCGCGCCAGCCGGGCTGCGGCCTGCCCTGTCATGCCCTACACCTCCACGGTGGGTTGTTGGTCTATCGAAGCAGGTAGTCATCCGGGAGCACCGGTGGTTGGCGGGTTTGTCCAGGTTGGATGGCTGGCGTTCGACTTCTACCATTGGCGCGTGGCGGACGAGGTGGTGGAGGTCAGCATCGGCCCGGATGGCACGGTCGCGATGTCGGTGCGTGGGGTCGCCGGGATGGAGTGCCTGACGCAGACCGAGGATCTGGTTCAGCTGCTGGGCGGCGAGATCGAGTCGCGCGAGCTGACCGACGAGGCTTTTGTCGAGGTGGAGCAGGACGCCCAGGATCGACTGTGGCATTGACGGCGCTGATTACGCCGTGGCGGGTGCATGCCGTGCTGCCGCGCAGCGTCGCGAACGGGCCGGGGCAGCGGTTCACGATCTGGAGCCAGGGCTGCGCGCTGGCCTGTCCTGGGTGTTTCAACCCCGAGACCCACGGCCTCGCCGGCGGTGCCGTCCGGACCGTGGGCGAGTTGGTGGACGCGGTGCTGGCCGAGGTGCCGGGCATCGAGGGCGTGACGCTGACCGGGGGTGAGCCGCTGGAGCAACCCGGCGCGGTCGCGGCGTTCTGTGCGCAGGTCACGGCGCGGGCCGACCTCGGTGTCATCGTGCTGACCGGGTTCACCAGGGCGGAGATCGAGGCCGACCCGGCGCGGGCGGGCGCTGTGGCGGCGGTGGACCTGGTGGTGGCCGGCCGGTACAACCGGCGGATGCCGGTGGCGACCGGTCTGCGGGGGTCGGCGAACAAGGTGTACTGGGATCGCACCGGACGGTACCGGCCCAGCGAGCTGGCAGCGGTGCCGGAGCTGGAGGTCACGCTCGGGGTGGACGGCACGGTCACGGTGACCGGCATGGCGGCGCCGGGGAGGGCCTTGTGGTGAGCATCCAGGACGAGATTCGGCTGTACCTGCGCGCGCGGGTGGCGTTGATCGTGCTGGTCACGGTGGAGGAGCAGCGGGCGCTCGAGGTGCTCGACGAGGTCCGCCGGGGCCGCGACGCCGACTCCGACCTGGTGCTGTGGGACGTCGCCGACCGGTTCGCCTCGACGGCCGGTCGGCAGCTACCCGACGCCACCGACCCGATCGTCGCGCTCGACAAGGTCAAGGAGCTGGCGTTGAAGGCGCCGGCTCGGCGGGATCTGTACGTGCTCAAGGACTTCCACGAATTCTGGGGCAAGGATCCGCGGGTGCGCCGCAAGCTGCGGAGCCTGGCCCAGCAGCTGGTCTACACGGGTGCCTCCCTGATCGTCACCACCCCGTCCCGGGCCGTCCCGATTGAGTTGCGTGACGATGCGGTGGTGGTGGAGATGCCGCTGCCGACGGTGGAGGCATTGCGTGCGGCGCTGGACACGCTGATCGACGACACCAAGGGTGTGCGGTCCAGGCTGACGCCGCACGGCCGGGCCCGGCTGGCGCAGGCCGCCTTGGGGTTGACGGCGGCGCAGGCCAAAAGGGCGTTCGCCAAGGCGATCGTGCGTGACGAGGTGCTCGACGACCGGGGTATCGACGCGGTGGTGGCCGAGAAGAAGGTGATCATCCGGGAGAGCCAGGCGCTGGAGTTCTACGCGGCCGAGGAGACGCCGGACGACGTCGGCGGGCTGGACTCGCTGAAACGGTGGCTGGCGTTGCGCGAGCGGGCGTTCACCGAGGAGGCGGCCAGCTATGGCCTGCCCGCGCCGAAAGGCCTTGCCCTGATCGGGATTCCCGGCACCGGTAAGAGCCTGACCGCGAAGATGATCGGTGGCCTGTGGCGGCTGCCGTTGCTACGGCTCGACATCGGCGCACTGTTCGGTTCGTTGGTCGGTGAGTCCGAGGAGCGGGTCCGCCGGGCGCTGCAGCTGGCCGAGACGGTCGCGCCGTGCGTGCTGTGGATCGACGAGATGGAGAAGGGTCTGTCCGGTGGGGACGCCGACGGTGGGACCTCGCAGCGGGTGTTCGGCACGATCCTGACCTGGATGCAGGAGAAGACGAGCCCGGTGTTCGTCGTCGCGACCGCCAACGACGTGACCGCGCTGCCGCCGGAAACGTTGCGGCGCGGCCGGTTCGACGAGATCTTTTTCCTCGACCTGCCGACCGAAGAGGAGCGCCGGGAGATCATCTCGGTGCACCTGCGCAAGCGTCGCCGGGATCCGGGCACCTTCGACATCTATCACCTCGCGCAGGTCTCCGACGGCTTCACCGGGGCCGAGCTCGAGCAGGCCATTGTGGACTCCCTGTACCACGCGTTCTCCGAGGACCGGGACGTGCGCACCGCCGACGTCACGGCGGCGATCGGTCGGGCGGTGCCGCTGAGTCGCTCGCACCGCGAGGTGATCGAGCGGCTGCGGTCCTGGCTTCATGAGGGCCGCGCCCAGTCTGCCTCGTTCGCCGAGGCAGCTCAGGCCGAGCGGGCGCAGGTGCGCCTCGAGCTGAGTTGAGCGCGCCATGCGGGCGGGGCGAGCGAACCGGTTGGCCCGGCGGGCGGGCCGGCGGCGTCCGGACGGCACCCTGACGTGGCGGGCGCGGCGGGCCTGGGAGCGGCTCGCGGACGCGTCCCAGTCGCGGGACGACTTTTCGGCGGCGGCGCTGCACGAGGCGTGGCTGGCTGACCCGCGGGAGGACACGTGGGGGTACGTGGGCCGCTGGTGCACTCCGGCCGACATGTTCGCCGCGACGGTGGACCCGGATCGGGGCGCCGAGTCCCGGGCCGCGATCGGCGGCTACTGCGTCGAGCACGACCTGGTCCCGGACAACCCGGTGGAGCGTGCGCTGTTCTTCGTCCTGACCGGCCAGCATGAGAGGCACCAGGCGCTGGACCTGGACGGGACGCTGCTGGCCGCCGTCTACCGGGGTGCCACCGAGGCGACTCGGGAGGTGTTGCGGGAGACGATGGTCGAGCTGGGCGAGCTGAACCTGGTGCGGGTGATCGCCGACCGGCCTGACCGGGTGCTCACCGGGGCGGAGGCGGACTACTTGGCGAGGCAGGTCGCCGATGCTGGTGACTGGGAGCGGTTGTGGCGGCTGGTTCCGGTCATGCCGTTGGCCAGCGCCGTGCGGACGGCCCGGCTCTTTCCGCACTGGCGGCCGGACGACGGCGTGGGCCGCGACTTCTTCGCGCGGCTGGCCGGCACCAGTCCAGATGCGATCATCGCACTCGGCCAAGCCGCGGTGACGTCGCTGAAGCCCTGGTACCACCGCCGCGACCGGTGGAAAGGCGCTCCCTCGTTCGCGCCGGACAACTCCGAGATCGCGGTCAGGGGCACGCTCTTCACGCTGCCCCGTGGGCACGTGGTCGCAAGCTACGAAACGAGAACCCAGGAGTTGGCGCTCGGTAACGCGACGATCGTGCACGTGGCCTACGTGCGCCCGTACGGCCCGACGGTCATCCGCAACGCCCCCGGCCGTGCCCCCGAAACTCTGCTGCGGGGCCTGAACTCCTTGCACATCGGCAGCACACGGGGCGGGTTCGTCGTCGGCGCGCAGGACAAGCTGTGGTTCGGCAGCGCCACGCGCTCCTGGTCGCGGGTGGCGCGCGTCGAGTGGCCGGCCGACGTCGCGACCTCCGAGAAGACCCTGCTCGCTGCGGACCCGGGAAGCGGAAACCTCGCGTTCCACGTCGGCAATGGCGACGAGGGCGACGACGGCTACACGGAAGGTCTCGCGCTGGTCGATGCCAGCGGTCAGCTGCTTGCCCGTGCCAAACTCGACGACGACTTCGGCCACGTTCACGCGTTCTACGGTCCTGATCAGGTCCTCGTCGAGAGCTTGGGCAGTCGCCTCAGCCTGTGGCGACGGGACGGCTCCGACCTCGTGCAGGCCGCCGCGGCCGAGATCGATGCGAGCGTCGTGGCGCCGGTGCCGGCGCGCAACCTGTTGGTCGTCCGCCGAGAGGGCAAACCGGAGCTGGAGCTCCTCACCGAGGCCAGCAGGCTGGCGTGGCTCGACGCCAGCACGCTTGTCGAGGTCGACCCGCCAGCGGGTTTCCCCGTGCTGGACGGCCGGTTGGCTTCGTTCTCGCCCGACGGGTCGCTCGTCGCCGTGCAGGTGGAGAACAGTATCGAGGTGCACGACCTGGCGCTGCACCAGCTCGCCGACCTGGCCGCCGGCTCGCTGTCCCAGGGCCGCGTGGCGGACCTGGAAGCCGCGGCCGAGCTGCGCAAGCGCAAGGTCGCCCCACATCTCAGTCCGGCGGTGGAGTTGCTGCACGCGGGACTCGCGTACCGGTTCGCCACCGACATCGCGCTCGGAGCCGGTACCCGGATCGCGGGTGGTGCGTCCGACATCGCGCTAGGTGGGCAGTGACGGTGGTGTCGGCGGAGCGGCGGGCGCGGCGCGCGGAGCGGCGGCGCCCGGACGGCAGCCGGGGTTGGTTCGCCCGACACGCTTGGCGGAGCCTCGTCGGCGGGGCCGAGCGCGGCGACGTCATCGCGATCGATGCCCTGAGGCGGGCTTGGCGGCGGGACCCGGCCGGCGAGTTGTGGACCGTCGCGAGGCGCTGGCTTACGCCGGCCGACGTCCTGGCGGCGGCGGTGGAAAACGCGACCGACGCCTCGGCTGTGGCCGCGATCCGTGCCTTCTGCGCCGGCCACGGACTGGTCCCGGACGACGCGGTCGACCGCGCGCTGTTCTTCGTGCTCACCGGCCAGCGGGAGCAGTACCAGGCGCACGACCCGGACGGCTCGCTGCTGGCCCGCGGCTACCGCGCCGCCGACGAGCCGGCGCGGGAAGCCGTGCGCCGCACCATGATCGGCCTCGGCGACCTCAGCGCGTTGCGGGTCATCGCGGACCGCCCCGACCGTCCGCTCACCGCCGCGGAAGCGGACCACCTCACCGCGCGGCTCGCCGAAGCCGGTGAATGGGACCAGCTCTGGCGGCTCATCCCGACCGTCCCGATCGCCAACGCGCTGCGCGCCGCCCACCTGATCCGCAACTGGCGACCGGCCGACGGTCCCGGGCGGGCGTTCCTCGACCGGCTCACCGGCACGGCCCCGGACGCGATCGCCGCGCTGGGACCGGCCGCGGTGACTCGCCTGGACTTCGCCAAGGCACGGCGGCTCTCGTTCGCCCCGGACAACTCCGAGCTCGCGGTCGCGGGCGAGTCGGACGCCACGATCTTCGACCTGCCCGGCGGCAGCCCGGTCGCGAGCTACGACGGCGTTTACGAGATGGTGGCCTTCGGCGACGCGACGATCGTGTGCCGCGGCTGGTACGCCTACCGCTGGTCGCTCATCCGCTGCTCCCCGGAGCAGCCTCGCCAGGTGCTGCTGCCCGACACGGGCGAGAGGACGCTTGCCCGGACACCGGGCGGGTTCGTCGTCGCCATCCGTGATGGCATGTGGTTCGGCACGGCCGAGGGTCACTTGTCGCGCTTTGTGCCCTGGAACACGTTGCCCCCGGTGCGCCGAAAGACCAAGAGGCTGGTGTGCGCCAACCCGACGACCGGGTGGGTGGCGATCGACGGATTCGGCACCTTGCTAATGGCCGATGCGGACGGCTCGGTGCTGGCTACCGCCAAGAGCAACGGGTTCGGTGCAGGGGTGTACTGTGCGCCTGGACGCCTGATCACCGTCATTCCCAGTAGCAGCGGGCTCCACTATGACCACACGCTCCTGTCGTGGCGGTACGACGGCACGAACCTCGTTCGGGAGGCCGAGGCCGGGTGCCGGATGGTCGGGACCTTAGTTCCGGTGCCGGGGCACGACCTGGTCCTGACACATTTCGAGGACAGGCTCTGGCTCGACACCGGCACGCTCAAGGAAGCTGGCCCGCCATCGGCATTTCCCCCGTTGGGCGGGAGGCTCGTCACGTTCTCCCAAGACGGGTCATTGGTCGCCGCCGCGTCGCACACCGAGGTGGAGGTGCACGACCTCGCGGTGCACCGGCTCGCCGCGCTGGCCGACAGGTCGCTGACCGAGCTGGGCCGCTCGGGTCTGGAAACCGTTGGTACGCCAAGAGACCACCCGGCCGTTGCTGCCGTGCTCGGGCTGGTACGTGCCGGCCTGGAGTACCGGTTCGGCGCGGACATCGCGCTCGGCCCCGCCACCCGGGCCGCGGCACGCGGCGACGACATCGCGATCGGCGGTGCCGGCTGATGGCACTGTCGGCGGCGCATGCGGCTCTGCTGGCCGACCAGGTGCGGGGGCGCGGTCGGCTGGCCCGGTGGGCGCTGCGGTGGTTGGTCTGGACCGGCAATCGTGGCGATCCCAGGGCGACCGACACGGTGTGGGACCTGTGGCTCGGCGAACCACGTGGCGGGCTGTGGGCGGCGTTGGCCCGCTGGCGGCGGCCACACACCGAAGGCGGGCCGAGCCTCGTCACGCTTGGCCAGCCGGCCGCCGCGGCGGTCGTGATCGAGGCGGCGTGCCGGGCCGACCCCACGTGCCTGTTCGCCTCGCCGGACGGCATGCTCGCGGTCGGCGGCCAGGAGTTCGTCGAGGTGGCCGCGGCTGGGTGTAGCACGGCTGTGGTCGCCCTCGCCGACTGGCCGCTCGCCGCGACCAGCCCGGCCTACCTGTACGCGGTGACCTCCCAGCTCAGCCGGACCCCGCCGCGCTCACCCGTCCGGCTGTTCCTCGAGCTGCTCCGCGGGTGCCTGGCGTACAGGTTCGATATGGAGGTCGCGATCGGTGCGGCCGCACCGGTCCACGCGCGCGACGACGACATCGCCCTGGGAGGTCCGGCGTGACGGCCCGCATCGGTATCGACTTCGGCACCGCCAACACGGTGGTCGCGCGGTGGGACGAGGCACGCGGGCGGGGCGAGCCGGTCCCGCTCGACGGCCTCGACCTGAGCCGGCCGGCCGGCGAGGGAGTACGCCAGCGGGTGGTGCCGTCGCTGGTCGCCTACAGCCACACCGGGTCGCGGCGCTGGCTGGGCGCCCAGGTGACCGAGCGGCCCGAGCTGTGGGACGACCCGGACGTCACCGTCTTCCAGTCGACCAAGAGCAATGTGACCGGCCGGGCCATCGACATCGCCCGGACGGTGGGCGACCGCAAGGTCACCGCACGGGACGCGGCCACCCAGTTCCTCGGCGACGTCACCGCGCTCGCCGTGCTCGCGGTCGGTGCGGACGACCTGGAGATCGTGGCCACCGCCCCGGTCGAGACGTTCGACACTTACCGCGACTGGCTCGTCCGCGAGGTCGGCGCGGGGATCGGCGCGGCGCGGCTGCGGGTGGTCGACGAGGCCACCGCGGCCGCGGTCGGGTACAGCGCCCGGATGAGCCCCGGCGACGTGTTCTGCGTGTTCGACTTCGGCGCCGGCACGCTGGACGTCTCGGTGGTACGGGTGCAGGAGCCGGGCACGGCCGGCGCCGGCGCGGGCGTGCGGGCGATCGCCAAGGTCGGGCTGGACCTGGGCGGAAACCATGTCGACGCGCTGCTCGCCGAACACGCCGCGGCCGAAGCCCGGCTGCCACACGGCGACCCGGTCACCTACAACCGCGTGTTTCGCCGGCTGCTGCACTCCGCCGAGGCTGCCAAGGTCGAGCTGACCCGCGCCGAGCAAGCCGAGATCACCGCGACCGACCCGGCGACCGGCCGAAAGTACCGCAGTGAGATCACCCGGTCCCGGTTCGAGCGGCTGCTGCGCGACAAGGACGTGCTCGGCCGGGTCAACCGCGCGCTGCGCAAAGCCCTCGAGAACGCGGCCGCGAAAGGCTACCCAGCCGACGGGTTCGCCGGTGTGTTCCTGGTCGGAGGCACCAGCCTCATCCCTGCGGTGCAGGACCTGCTGCACCTGCAGTTCGAGCCGAGCCTCGTGCATCTCGACCGGCCGCTGGAGGCCGTGGCGGCCGGAGCGGCCGGCATCGCCGGCGGGCGTGAGCTGCACGACCACATCCAGCACGACTACGCGATCCGGCACGTCGAGCAGGCCACCGGCACGTACGAGTTCGAGCTCCTGGTGGAGGCCGGCACCGCCTACCCGACGCCGGAACCGGTCAAGTCGATCACGATCAAGGCGATCCACCAGGGGCAGCGGCGGATGGGCATCGCCATCTACGAACTCGCGCACGCCACCCACCGCGACGCCGGCGGCGACCTGGAGATCGTGTTCGACGCGCGCGGCGGGGCCCGTACCGTCGCGGTGACCCCACAGCAACGCCAAGAGCGGGCCACGCTGTGGCTCAACGAGGACAGCCCCACGTTCCTCGAAGCCAACCCTCCGGCCGCGGCCGGCGTCGACCGGTTCCGGCTGGACTTCCGGATCGACGCGCAGAAACGCCTCACCGTCTCCGCGTTCGACATCGAGCGGCGCACCTGGGTGCTACACGGCCACCCGGTCGTCCAACTGGCCTGAAGGGAGATCCGTTGTCCCACTTCACCCGGATCCGCACCCGACTGCGCGACCCCGAGATCCTGGCCGCGGCGCTACGCGAGGTCGGCCACCCAGACGTCGAGGTCCACGACCAGCCACAGACCCTCTACGGGTACCGGGGCGACGCACGCCCGGAGAAGGCCGAGGTGATCGTCCGCCGCGAGCACATCGGCACGGCGAGCAACGACATCGGCTTCGCCCGCCAACCGGACGGCTCCTTCGAAGCGATCATCAGCGAGTACGACCGGTCCAGATACAACGCCGCATGGCTGGCAAAGCTCACCCACTCCTACAGCCACGCCGCGACACTGCGCTACGCGGCGACGCACGGCTACGAGGTCGCCACCGACGAGCTCCAGCAGGATGGCACCCGCCGCCTGACCCTGCGGCGAGCCACCTGACCCATGGGCTGGTGGGAGAACCTCGTCACCGACCTTCGCATGATGGGGACCGAGGACCGAAGGGTGAAGGCGCGGCGGCTGGCGCGGATCGCCGAGCAGCGCGGCGCCGACGGCGTCCGGAGCCCGAAGGCACGCCGTGCGTTGCGCACCCTGTGCCGGATGGCGGAGGACGATCGCTGGTTGGTGGCCGTCTTCGACGCCTTCATGGACGAGCACAGGGTCTACAGCGCCCGGCATGGCGGTTTCGCCGCCGTCCGGTTGACACCGACCGGCAGCGTCGAACGTGCCTTCCTCAGCCTCTACACCGAACAGCTGGCCGAGTACGACGCACTCGACCCGGACGGGTCCCTCATCGCCAAGGCCTACCCGCTGGCGTCCGAGGCGACCAGGGACGAGCTGCGGCGGATCCTGGTGACGGCCGGCATGCTGCACGTGGTGCGGCTGCTGCCCACCGTCGGTGGCCGGCGCGGTGTCCAGGACATGTCCGAGGAGGAGATCGGCGACCTGGCGCGCCTGCTGGCCGAGCACGGCGAGTGGGCGCAGCTGTGGCGGCTGGTGCGGGACGCACCAGTGGCCGCCGCGGTGACCGCCATGCCGCTCTTCGGCACCTGGCGCCCCACCGACCCGGCCGACGCGGAGCTGTTCGACCGGTTCTCCGTTGCCGGCCCGGCTACGGTCACGTCGGTGGTCCAGCGGTCGCTGCGCCGCATCGGCAGCGGGGGAAGCCGCGAGGCGTCGTTCGCGCCGGACCTGTCCGAGATCGCCGTCGCCTACGAGAAGTCCATCACCGTGTACGGCCTCCACGACGGGCAGCCGGTCGTCACGTACAAGACCCGCCCCTTCGCCTCCGACCTGCTGCACCTCGGCGACGGCACCGTCGTGTACGTCGTTTCCAAGGGGCTGGCACGCCGGCTCGTCCGCCAACGCCGTGGCCAGCCCGAAGAGGTACTCGCGGACGGCCTCAATCTCGATCTGGCCAGGACCCCGTCGGGTTTCGTGGTCGCGACCGGGACCAGCCTGCGGCTCGGCACGGCCGCCGGTCCGCTCGGTGCCAAGGTCGACCTGGAGGCGCTCGGACTCGACGGGTGGCTGGCCCGCATCGCCGGCGATCCGGTGGCGGGGCTGCTCGCGATCGCGGCGAGCGACGGCACGAAATACGGGGTCGTGCTGCTGACCGCGGACCTCGAACCGCTCGCGCGAGGCACGGTGGACGACCGCCCGTGGGGCCTCCATGTGTCCGGCCCCGACCACGTACTCACCTGGGGCTCGGAGAGGGGCACGCTGCGGTCCTGGCGCCGGGAGGGCACAAGCCTCACCGTCGCCACCGAGTGTGAGGACGCCTTTCCCGAGTCGGTGCGCATGGAGCTGGGCGTCCCCGTCCGGCGGAACGTGAGCGTGCTGGCGTGGTACGACCCGGCCACCCTCGAACAGGTCGCTGGGCCGCCCGGCCACCGGTCGTCGGACGCACCGACGCCGGCACTGTCGCGGCACCGCGACTTCGCCGCGTCAGAGCCGAAATGGACCTGGCCGCGGGTTGGCCTGGAGGTACGGGACCTGCGCCTCTGCGAACTCGTCGACCTGATCCGCTGGCCCATCGCCAAGGCGACGCCGGCGATGCTGCACACCGTGGCCGCACTGGAGGGAGAGGACCTCGACGACGAGGCCGCCGCGCTGCTGCGTGCGTTCCGCGCCGCCGTCGAGTACAGGCTCGGGACCGACGTGGCGCTGGGCTCCCTCGCACGGCGGCGGGCGGACGACGACGACATCGCGCTGGGCGGTGGGTGACCGCTGAGCCACGGTCGGCGGACGCGCGTCGGCGATGGGCCGGATCTCGTGGTCGCCTACCTTGTCGCGGTCACCGGTTCGAAGCTGGCAAGCAGCTCCTCCAGCGCGTGCTGATCGGGGCCGACGAACGGGTCGGATCGGGGCGCCTCGGCGAGTATGTCCAGGAACTCTGTGGTCTGGCCCAGTGCCGGCGCAAGGTGCGTACTGAGGATGGCCCGCGGGTCCATCGCGCGCAGTGGCCGGACGGTCTGGTAGGTACTCGAATCAGGGCTGTCCGAGCCGCAGGCGCTACCGCGGCCTCAGCCGCTATTTGCCTGGACGCGTCCGACAACGCGTCAGCGATCGCACAAAGACCATCGCCGAGATCACCGGCGTCGAATGCCTCCGCCATTCGATGCAGAGGATCGCAGGCGTACGCCTCCGACGGGATCGGGGCCGCCGGCTCGGGTACTAGTCGTGCTCCCAGTGCGAGCGCAGGTACCGATACCAGTCGCGTGGACCCCTCCGATGGCAAGCAAAATCGATGGCACGCCAAGGATTTCGCCACCAGGGACCGGGGTGACACGGTGGACACTACACCCCACCGCCCCGTGTCACACCCAT
Source organism: Phytohabitans sp. LJ34 (assembly GCF_052068095.1). Taxonomy (NCBI): domain Bacteria; kingdom Bacillati; phylum Actinomycetota; class Actinomycetes; order Micromonosporales; family Micromonosporaceae; genus Phytohabitans; species Phytohabitans sp. LJ34. Next base: position 202,561 of record NZ_JBQHDG010000004.1, read on the forward strand.
CCCTACGTTTCCGGCAGGCTACCGACTGCTGTTCCCGCCGACGGTCTGGTGAGCCGGCCTCCCGTCATTGACAGCCGCCGGCGTGCCATGCGCCGGAGTGTCTACTTCGGACACCGCGACCGCGGGCCAGCCACGAGCCGTGTGCTCGTCCCGGCACGACCAGCCCGTGGGCCGACGATCGTCCGCGCTGGCAGCCCCTGCCGTACCGCCACGAAACCAGCTCCTTCACCTGCGGCGGCAGCAGCACGACGACGAGGCATGCCGCGACGTGCAGGCCATCGAACCTGCTGACCGCACGGTCGAACCCGGCCCCTCACCGTCAGCGGTACGCTGGCGTGGTGAGCGCACTCGATCGTCTCGCTGGCGAGAAGTACCTGCTGTTGACCACGTTCCGCAAGGACGGCCGCGAGGTCGCCACACCCGTGTGGGCGGTCCGCGACGGCGACACCCTCGCGGTGTGGACGGTCGCCGACTCCGGCAAGGTCAAACGCATCCGACGCAGCGGCAAGGTCACGGTCGCGCCGTGCGACTTCCGCGGCAACCCACGCGGCGAGGCGGTCGCCGGCCACGCCGCCTTGACTGGCTCGGTCGCGGCCGACCAACACATCCGCGGCATCATGGCGCGCAAGTACGGACTCATCGGCCGGATGAGCATGCTCGGTAGCCGGATTCGACGCGGCCGCGACGGCACCGTGGGCATCCGCGTCACGCTAACCGAAACAACACCAGCGCCAGGATCGGGTGAGGCTTGATAGCGCTCCACTTCCGATGTTCATGATCGACTCGCCGACGGCAGGTGGCTGGCATGGGATGATTGAATCCTTCCAGCTAAGGCCGTGACAGCCATGTCGACACTGCACGTTTCCCAGCAAGCCCCCGTCCGGCTCGTTCTGCCAAATCCACCCGCACGCGGCGACGAGAGCGGGGACGCAGCACAGATCAGGTCTGGGTACGACGATGAGATCGCCGGGATCGTCGACCGGCTCGAGCAGCGGTACCCGCGCGAGGTGGTATCCGGATTCGACCTCGAAGGCCGGGTCCGGCGCGTTTACCGCCAGTTCGGCACCGCCCACGTCCGAACCTTCGTCGCCATCTTCGTTGAGCGCGTCGTGCGGCGTTCCATTGATGAGCCGTCCGTTGCCGCGTTCGGCGCAGTCGCGGTGTAGACGCAGGTTAGATCGCCTGGCGCGACGTGGCGGCGGACCCGGTAGCACCTTGCCGCTGGCCCGAGGCTGCTGATCGTCGGGCGTCGCGATCCTGCCGGTAGCGGCCGACTACGCCTGCGTCCCCAACAGCGCCATCGACGTGACGAACGCGAGGACCAGATGCAGGTCGACAAAGCCGACATCATCGCGACACTGCGATCCAGAGGGCAGCGGGAAAGGGCCGACTGGGTCGACCGAGAACTGCCCGCGATCATCGATACGTCCAAGAACGGCTCACTGCTGCGGACGCTTCACATCGACCCCGCCGCCATGGCACCTGTGAGCGGCGCCCCGCGAAACGGTTGAGCGGAGCCGCGCCGACGCTCCAGATCGGCCACCGGTAGCGCTGCGGCGTCGTGGACGATCCGTACGTTCACCTCCCGCGCAGAGCCTGATCACGTCGATCGCACCCGGGCGGCGAACCCCCGCCCTGGGTAGAATCAGGGCGACGCTTGCTCCGGACCCCGGCGACGTGATGACCGCTCTTTTGCCGGAGGCCCACAGTGAGCACCATTGACGTGACCATCACGCAGGTCCGCGCCGGTTCACCGCGCCGCGGCAGCGACTACGCCGAGCTTATGCGGCAGGTGCGCCAAGCCGGTCTGCTTGAGCGACGCCCGGCCTTCTACGCGGTGTACATCACCGCGTGTCTGCTCCTGCTCGCCGCCGGCTGGGCGGTGTTCGTGCTGTTGGGCGACTCGTGGTGGCAGCTGGCCACTGCGGCGTTCCTAGCCTTCGCGTTCGCACAGAACGGGTTCCTGGCCCACGACGCCGGGCACCGGCAGATCTTCCGATCCCGGCGTTCCAACGAACTGGTCGGGTGGGTGCACGGCAACCTCGGCATCGGGTTGGCGTTCGGCTGGTGGGTGGACAAGCATCACCGCCACCACGCCCATCCCAACCAGGAAGGACTCGACCCCGACATCGGCGGTGAGAACATCGTCTACACCAGCGCCCAGGCCGGCGCCCGACGCGGACTGGGACGCCTGGTGGCCCGCTACCAGGGTGCGCTGTTCTTCCCGATGCTGCTGCTGTTGGCCCTGAGCCTGCGCGTGTCCGGTGTGAAAGCGTTGATGCGCCCGGGCTACCGCAACCGGCTGCCGGAAGCGCTGTTGTTCGGCCTGCACATCGCGGCGTACCTGACCGTTGTGCTGCTGGTGCTGTCGCCGGTCAAGGCGCTGGTCTTCATCGTCGTCCATCAGGGACTGCTCGGCCTGTACCTCGGGTCGGTGTTCGCCCCCAACCACAAAGGCATGCCGATCCTGTCCAAGCACGACGACAGCGACTTCCTGCGCCGCCAGGTCCTGACCGCCCGCAACGTGCGCGGTGGACGACTGACCGACCTGCTGCTCGGCGGGCTCAACTACCAGATCGAGCACCACCTGTTCCCGCACCTGCCACGCCCGTCGCTACCCCGCGCGCAACCCCTCATCCGCGCCTACTGCCTGGATCACGGCCTACCCTACGCGGAGACCAGCTTGATCGACTCCTACCGGCAAGCCCTGCACCACCTGGACACCGTAGGGCGCGGCGACCAGCAAGGCGGATAGGTCGCCCCCCGGCCGACGGCCACTGACCGCACCTCGGGCACACCACGCCGGCCAATGATCTGCGACCCCAGTCCCCGGACGTCAGCTCAGCCGCTTGACGAACCGCACCGTTGTGGCCGGCCGGCGACCGGTAGCCGTGCGCCGGGTCCGCGTGGCGGAACACGTTCGTGCACGCCTCGGCGCCCACGACGCCGATCGCGCGCCCCACTGCTTCGTTCACGCTGCCGACACTGGACGAGTTCGAACGTGCCGTCGCATCAACGCGCGCGCCGTTTGGCGCGGCGAAGGCTGGCCGCCGCGCTGTGCCGCCTCGAGTCGAGCGGCACGCCGATTAACGTGATCGCCGCCGGGGCGGTCTATCGTTGTCATTCAGGCACGGCGTGCACTGCCGTCAACGAACCCGCTCCGGACCCCGGCGGTCGTCCGCGTATCACAGCGCGACGCGAAGAGGGGTGTGGAGATGGTTGTCATCGAACTGGCCGAGGTGTCACCGGCTCGGCCGGCCGCCGTGTGTGGATTGCCACGATGACCGGGGATTCCAGCATCCGCTTGGGCGAGAACGACGACCCGGACCAGCCAGAGGATGAACCTGGGCGCGCCGCTCTGGACGACGCCGCGGCGCCCCTTGCCGGCGAACCGGCGCCGTTGGCGCAGCCGGTCAGTGGCCCGCTGCTGGACCGGCTGGACGGCTACCGGGTGGTCGACGACGACGATGACGATCCGGTCCTGCTCACCCGCGACGGGAATCCGGTGGACACGTGGCGGGAGGGTTACCCGTACCAGGAGCGGCTCAGCCGGCAGGACTACGAGCGGGACAAGCGGCTGTTGCAGATCGAGCTGCTGAAGGTGCAGAGGTGGGTCAAGGCGTCCGGGGAACGGCTGATCGTGTTGTTCGAGGGGCGAGACGCTGCCGGTAAGGGCGGCACGATCAAACGGTTCGTGGAACACCTCAACCCGCGCGGTGCCCGGGTCGTGGCATTGGAGAAGCCCAGCGAACGCGAGTCCACGCAGTGGTACTTCCAGCGTTACCTTACCCACCTGCCGGCGGCTGGGGAGATGGTGTTCTTCGACCGGTCCTGGTACAACCGGGCCGGCGTCGAGCGGGTGCTGGGCTACTGCACCCGCGTCGAGTACATGGAGTTCATGCGCGAGGCGCCGGAGCTCGAGCGGATGCTGGTCCGCTCCGGCATCCACCTGGTCAAGTTCTGGTTTTCGGTGTCCCGCCGTGAGCAGCAAACCCGGTTCGTCATCCGCCAGGTCGATCCGGTGCGGCGGTGGAAGCTCTCACCCACCGATCTGGCCTCGCTGGATCAGTGGGATGACTACACCGAGGCCAAGGAGGCGATGTTCTTCTACACCGACACCGCCGACGCGCCGTGGACGCTGATCAAGAGCAACGACAAGAAACGAGCCCGGATCCAGGCCATGCGCCACCTGCTCGGCCAACTCGACTACAGCGACAAGGACATCGACGTGGTCGGCGCCCCGGACCGGCGGCTCATCGGCCGAGCCTCCCAGATTTTCGAGGACGACGAGCGGCCCGTCCCCCAGTTCCCTCAGCTGTAACGCACGCCGGCGAAGGTCTGCCCCGGTTCCGTCCCCCGTTCAGTCGACGGGTTCGGCCTCCGGCTGTTCGAGTCAGCCGATGTCGGGAACGAGAACGTACAGCCCCGCGACCTGGCCTTGAGGGTTGTGGGCGACGCGGTAGCGGGGTGTCACGCGATGTCCTTCCCGCCTCTCGCTGGAAGGGGATCCGGCGACGGGCCGCGGTCGGAACAACGGTGGTCCAGGGCGTCGATCGTCCGTGGCGCGGCTAGGGCCGCTGGTGGCGGGACGGGCGGCGCAGTTGGGTGATCCGGGCGGCGCCGACCACCATGGTGAAGATCGCGGCGCCCGACGCCGGCGATCAGCAGGGCCAAGGCCAGCGGCAGGGTGCCGTGCATCCACAGGAAGCTGACCTCGACGCTGCGGGTGTTCTGCAAGCATGAAGACGATCAGCACCACGAACAGCAGCGCGGCAACGCAGATCCCGAACCAGGCGGCGCCGGTGCGGGTGAGCGGCACCCGAGGTGTCGGCGATGTCATGGACGGGCCGTCCGCGGCCTGCGGCGACGCCGTGTGTGCCGGTGCGGCGAGCATCCCACGATCAGGATGACGCCGATTCCGGATACTTCGATCGCAGGCCTATTCGGCGCGGGACGCTCATCGGCCGGCAGCGGATCCGTGGGTGTCCAACGGGGCTGCGCCGTCCACAAGGTACGCCGCCTCCCAATCTGCCACCACGCCTCTGCCACCACGACTGCGGGGCGACCGGCGACGCCGGCTGAGCAGGTCCCAGGTCGCGGACCGCCGGTAGCGGGTAGCGCTGGCGTATTGACGTCTGCCTGGTTCGGTATCGCGCAAACCGTTTAGGAATCAGTCGATGGGGAACCCGACAGTGTGGGCCGCCCCGGCTTGCGGGAGATTGGCCCACCATCAAGGAGAGCGTCATGGGCGTTGTCGCCTGGATCGTGCTCGGTGCTGTCGCCGGCCTCATCGCCGAAAACCTCACCGGAAAGAAGGCCGGCCTGCTGCTGGCCACCGTCATCGGGATCGTCGGTGCCCTGCTCGGTGGGTTCCTAGGCAAGGAACTGTTCGGAGTGAAGACTCTGGACACGTTCTTCGACCTGAGCACCTGGGTCACCGCGATCATCGGCGCCGTCGTGCTGTTCCTGCTGTTCGGTGCCGTCCGGGGTCGCGGCGGACGGACGCGGCGCTCCGGCGGCGGGTGGCGTAGCCGCAGTAGGACAGCCTCTGGCCGCCGGAGCCGCTGGTAGCAGGTGGAACGAGGTCACGTTCCTGGACTGCACCGGTCTTGCCGCGCTGGTCGCGGTGCGCAACGCCGCCGTCCAAGCCGGAGGCCAGATGCGGGTCAGCCACCCGCAACCCATCGTGCGTCGGGTGTTGGAGGTGACCGGACTGCTGGCCGTGTTCACCGCCCCGACGATCGTGCCAACGCCGACGGGATCCGGACGCCCGTCCAGGCTCGCACCTGCCCTGGCGGCTGTGACGCAGCCGCCCGACCTGATGGTCGCCGCCTGAGCGATGTCCTGATGGCACTGGCTGATCGCCGCCCCTGCGACCGGAGGGTGGTCGCAGGGGCTATGGCCGCTGTGGCCTCGGCGAGGAAGCAACGACGTGCCGGGTGGCTGGGCTGGCGGCGACGTCATAGTAGGCGTCCCTTCCCGGGGGACGCTCACTGGACGGCACCCCCTTTGGTAGGGGCGACGCACCGCTGTGGGCGGGTTGTTGCACGTCAGCCGCGGCGGTAGCGGGCGTCGAACAGGCAGTAGACGCCGAAGCAGGCCAGCCCGGCGGCGACGAGCAGCAGCAGCGCGGTGCCGTAGGCCTGCGCGGCGAGGGTGGTGAGGGCGGCGTCGAACCCGACCTTCTTGTCCGGGCGGTAGCTGGCCGCCATGGTCACGATCAGGATGCCGATGATGGCGTACGCGACGCCGAGCGCGGGGTAGCCGACCTGTCCCAGCCGGATGGCCGCCCGACGGGTGGTGGGGTTGGCGGTGGACAGGTCGAGATCCGCGGTGAACGTCTTTCGCACCCCGCGGTGCACCAGCATCGCGGCGACCACGATCAGGGCGACGCCGGCCGCTCCTACCAGCAGTTGCCCGAGTGGAAGGGCGAGCACCCGGGCGGTGAAGGTTTCCTGCGTCTGCCCGGAGGAGCCGGCGCCGCCGGCCGCGAGTTTCCCGGCGCTGAGGGCCAGGACCCCGAACACCACCGCTTCGACGACGCTTTCGATCCGTTTACGGGTGCGCTTGTTTGGCGGTCGTATCCACCGCAGGCCCACCGCGGCCTCGCCGAGCTGCCACAACACGAGCGTGGCGAGCCCGACCGTGATGGTCCAGAGCAGTACTTGCCCGCCTGGCTGGGCGGCGAGGGTTTGCAACGCGCCGCCCTTGTCCGGCTTGGCGCCACGGGCGTCGAGCGCGACCTGTACGGCGAGGTAGGCGATCGTGAAGTGCACCAGCCCGTACGCGGCAAGACCTACTCGGCCGACGAGCTGAAAGTACTTGTTTCGGGTCGTCTGCCGCGCGGCGTCTGCCGCGACGTGACCGGCCTGGGCTACGGGTGCCGCCACAGTGGACCTCCAGGGGTGCGCATCTGATCGTGCCGGTGATGCGTCGCCCGGGGTCCGGGGGTCGACCATTGCCGTTGTGCCGTCCAGGTGACCGGACGGCGGGCCGGGGAAGGTGCTGGCTGCGTTCAACATGGACGCTAACAGTGGCCGCCGGCACGCGCGAGCCGAGGCGGGAGAAGGTGCGGGCCGAGCATGGCGGTGTCGTCGCGCGCCGCTGAGTGCTGCCGGCTGTCCACAAGCGGCGTAGTGTTGATCGCAGAGTTGGCTGGACACGCCGACGTTCCAGTCGGCGTTCGCGCTGACATTTCGTTGCCGCCCGGACCCCGCGGTCATTTGATCAGCGAATCCGGCGCTTTCAGCAGAGGCGCCGTCCCGGCCGGCTCACCCGCGGCGTGTCCCCCGTAACGAGCGTCGACCAACATGACCATGCTCGCCGAGCCACCCTCGATCATCGCCACCTTGACCCACCCCGGGACCACGCGTACCGGACGCCTCCTCCGCCAACGCGGTTACCCGCCGGCCGACGATGTCGTGCCGGGCATCGCGGCTGCCGCGGGGTCGGCTGGCCGGCGACGCCCGGCCGGCAGTTGGCCGCTTCACGCGCACCACTCCTTACGAGGTCATCGAATCTTTGCCAGGTGTGGTCTCCACCCGGCCCCACGGGGTGTCCATGCTTCGCAGCATGGTCACCGCCTCCTCCCAGGACTTGTCGTCCGGATAGAGCTCGCTACGCAGGTAGGCCCAGACCAGGGCGCGGAGCGCGGCGACCCGCTCGGGGTTCTCGTCGGTGGTCTCCGCCGCGTCGTAGGTGCTGATGCCGCCGAAGCTGTGCCCGGCTCCGTACAGCCACAGCAGGCTCTTGCGGCCCGGGCCCAGGCGGTAGGCGTCGGCTCGCCAGTCCTTGCGCTCGCTGAAGTACTCGTTGGTGTCGTCGTCGCTGGTGACGACCAGCGCCGGTGTGGTCATCCGGTCGAAGCGGGTGGTGCTCAGGATCGGCCAGTGCTCGGTCGCGTACGGCGCGAGGTCGTCGCCCAGGCCGGGCGCGCCGAGGAGCACACCCGCCCTGATCCGCTGGTCGGGCAGGTAGACCCGCGAGCCGTCGACCGGGTGGGTCAGTGTCGCGCCACAGAGCATCCCCACGGTGTGCCCGCCCATCGAGTGGCCGACCGCGGCGATGCGGCCATGGTCGATACGCCCGCCCAGACCTGGCACGGTGGCCTCGATCCGGTCGAGGTGGTCGAGGATCGTGCGCACGTCGTCGACCCGGGTACGCCAATAGAGTGGCGCCTCGAAACTGTCGGCCTCGCGCAGCCCGAGTGTCATCGAGTCCAGGTGCGTGGGCTGGATGACGACGAAGCCGTGTGCGGCCCAGAAGTGCGCGACCGGACCGTATCCGTACAGCGAGGACACGAAGTTGGACGGGCCGTTGCCGTGGGACAGCACGATGATCGGCAGTTCCTCCCCGGCCTCGGGGGCGGAAACCTTGATCTGTAGGTCGACGGCACGGTCGGAAACAGGTATGGCCATCGGGCCGTAGGAGATGACAGGACTGGCCTGGTTGACCGGGAAGCCGGCGGCTTCGCTGAAGGCGTCGCTCATGCCCATAGCCTGCGCGCCGAGTGCCGTACGTTGAATGGTTGTTAGTTCGTAATTCTTGTGCGAGAGTACGGGAATGGCTGTTGACGGCCTCTCCGCGGTGGTTGACCTGGTCGAGGTCCGCGGAGTGTTGTCCGGCGGGTTCGCCGCCCGGGGACGGTGGTTCACGCGCGCCGAAGTGCACCTCCCGCTCAAGTTCCTCGCCGTCCCATTCGGGCAGGTCCGCCTCACCACCGACGGCCTCGACACGCCGCTGACCCTCCAAGCCGGCGACGTCGCGATCCTCAACGATCGGTCGTGGCTGCGGCTCGACGGCGGCACAGGCGACGAGCCGCCACGCGAAGTCATGCCGGACGAGCACTTCTCGTTCGCCGTCGACCGCGAGCGCGACGACGTGGTCGTGGGCGGCCGCATCGACCTCAGTTCCGCCGGCCGGGCGCTGCTACTCAACGCGCTCCCGCCCGTGGTACACATCGGACCGTCGACCCCGGCCACATCCTCGTTACGCGGCTGCGTACACCGCATCGTCGACGAAATGACCAGCACCAAGCCCGGTGCCGCCTTCGCGATCCGCCAGCACGGCCAGCTCCTGCTACTCGAAATCCTGCGCACCTTCATGAGCACCAACGACCTGCCACCGGGCTGGCTCGCGGCCCTACGCGACGAACGCCTCAGACCGGCCCTCGACCTCATGCACGACCGCCCGGAACGCGCGTGGAGCTTGCACGAACTCGCCCGCGCCGCCGCCATGTCGCGCACCACGTTCGCCGTGCGCTTCCGCGAAGTGGCAGGTACGCCGCCGCTGACCTACCTCACCCGGTGGCGCATGCTCCTCGCCCAGCGGGCCTTACGCGATGGCAACGTCCGGATCGCATCTCTCGCAGCGAAGCTGGGCTACGCGTCGGAGGCCGCGTTCAGCACAGCGTTCAAACGCGAGGTCGGCGAAGCACCACTACGCTTCAAAAGCCACTTGGCGACCGGCACCCGTCCACCTGCTACCGCAGGTGCATGACGCGACCGGAGCCCTGAGCTGGCGGTAACGGTCGCTGGTCACAGCGCTCATCGGTGGATCGTGGACCGCGGGCGTGGCAGCGGAGGCCGGGGGTTTCGGCGAGCCCTGGCGAGCCGCCGGCCGCAGCGGTCTCCGGCGGGAGCGGCGGTCCGCAGCTGACGCGAATCCGGGAAACCTGTCTCGACAGGACCATGCGTTAGCCTCCTCCGCGTGGATCACTGCGACGAGTGCGGTTTTACCTACACCACCATCGCGGCGGAAGATCTGCCTCGCCGGCTGGAGGCAGCCGGCCCCCGGTTCGTCGCCACCCTCGCCACCATTCAGCACCCGCGCCGTCGTCCCGCCCCGTCGGTCTGGTCGCCGTTGGAGTACACCTGCCACGTCCGGGACGTCCTCCGGGTACAAGGCGAACGCCTGGCTCTCGCGTTGCGAACCGACAATCCGCAGTTCACGCCGATGGGCCGCGAAGAGCGAGCAATGCAATACGCCTACAACGACCAGGACCCGCAGACCGTGCTGACCGAGCTGGCGGAGGCCGCGAATGATCTGGCGCACGCCTTCGGCGCCCTAAGCCCACCGCAGTGGAACCGCACTGGCGTATACAACTGGCCAACTGTCGAGACACGCTCGATCCTCTGGCTCGGTAGGCACACCGTCCACGAGATAGAACACCATCTGATGGACCTCACACGCGGCCAGTCCGCCACGTGACGATCCGACGTCCGAACTGGCTACCGAGCCAGCAACAGATCACCCACCATGAACCCATCCTCGCGACCGGCCGGTGCACGCGTGTGGGGATCAACCCTCGTCGTCGTACGCGCTCTCGGGCCGCAGAGCCTGCACGAAAGACACGAAGTTGGGCGCCAGCACTGTTATCCGGTAGTCCCACTCCTGATCGACGTGGACTACTCGCGGCTCGCCGTCCGGGCCCACGTCGCGGTAGTCGAAGGCGATCATGTCGTGTCCCGCGGACGGGCAGGTGCCGAAGTACACCCCGATCGCCGGGTAGGCCCATTCGTCGATCCAGAACCGGCTGCCGGCTTCGCCCGCCAGTGAGTAGCGCTTCGCCCGTCCGATCCCCATGATCCCGTCGACTGCGACATGATCCTCGGCCCAGGTGGTGCGGCTCGGCGCTGGGCAGCACGCGTGGTGCGGCATTCCGCCGTTGTGCGACCGCATCAGCGCCACGTACGACGCCGGTAGCCGGTAGCCCAACTCCGCCTCCACCGAGGCGATCAGTGCGGTCGACGGAGCCGCGCCGACATAGGCGTCAAGCGCGTACTCGGTGTCGACCCAGAACGCGTCCATGTCAACGCCCGGGAAGATGCGCTGAACAGGCCCGTCGAACATGCGACTCCTCGCGGCGTCAAGCCGATGGTGTGTCAGGCTCGGGATTCGCCTCGCCCCACACCAGCATCGCGTACAGGATGTCACTGAGGCTGTATCCCTGCTCGGTCAAGGCGTACACCACTCGTGGCGGCACCTCGGCGTGGATGGTACGCGTGAGGATGCCCTGGTGCTCGAGCATCCGTAGCCGATCGGTGAGGGTCTTGGCGCTCGGCATGCCGAGGGCGGCCCGGAGCTCACCAAAACGCTTCGGCCCGCTCAGCAGTTCGCGCACCACCAGGGTGGCCCATTTGCCGTCGAGCACCCGCAGCGTCCGCTCGACTCCACAGCCGGATTCCTTCGCGCCGAGCAGCCGCGCCAGCCGCTCCCGGCCAATGGTTTCCATGGGGAAACAATATAACGTCTTGGGTACTAGTTGGGTTTGGTAACTATGGTCTCGCCCATGAGCGAAACCACCATCGTCGTCCACGGCGCCACCGGGACGCAGGGCCGCGCGATCGTCCGCGCCCTGCGCGCGGCCGGGCACCGGATCCGCGCTGTGGCCAGGCATCCGCGGGCAAGCACCGACCCGGCCATCGAACCCGCCGCGGCCGACCTGCTCGACCTTGACGCGCTCGTCGCCGCGTACGCCGACGCCGACGCGGTCATCGTCCAGCTGCCACTGCACTTCGCCGCCGACGCGCTGCGGCAGGCCGACGTCGTCCTCACCGCGCTCTCGAAAGCCGGCGTGGCCCGTGCGGTCTTCAACACCGGCGGCGTACTCCCGGCCGACCCGGTCGGCGTACCGTTCGTCGACGCGAGGCTCCGTCTCGCCGCACGCTTGCCCGACGCGGTACCGGTAGCCTCGGTGGTCGCGCCGGCCAGCACATACCTGGAAAACCTCGTGGCTCCCTGGTCGCGGATCCTGGTGCACCGCGACGGCGAGCTGCGATACCCACTCCCGGCGCACCTGGCGAACCCGTGGGTGGCGGCCGACGACCTCGGCGCGGTCGTCGCCGACCTCACTGTGGCGGCGGCGCCACCGACCGCGCGATACGTGGCCGGTCCCTCCGCCCTGACCGGTCCGCAGGTCGCCGCCGAGGTCGAGGGCGCGCTCGGCCGCCGGGTCCGCTGGCACACGATCGAGCCCGACGAGTACGCCCGGATGCTGACACCACATGTCGGGCCAGCGACGGCAGCGGGCATCGCGGCCGCGTACGCCAACCCCGCGCCGCAGGCGGACCCGTCCCTCCTCGTCCACGGCCCGACCACCGTCCGGGCCTGGGCCGCGCGGCAGGACTGGACCACGTGAACCACCGACGGCCCGCTCCGCGCCGACCACTTCCTGGACCCGCCGCTCAGGGTCGGCCGGCGCCCCGCCGGTGTCGGTAAACGGCACGCACGCCGACGACTAACGCGCCGACGATGAGCAGGAGGCCGACGAGCACCAGGCCCCTCAGTCTCCGGTGGTCTGACCGCGGACGACCTGGCCGTCGGTGTCGACCAGGCCGCGCACGAGCTCCGGGGGCAGGCCATGCGTCTCGTGCAGATCCTGGTAGTCGCGGTCGGTGAGGGTGCCGCGCGACAGCCGCCGCGACACCACCCGCCGCCCGCGCCGCACCAGGTCGTGGAAGCGGCGCTGCTCCTCCAGCAGCACCCGGCGCACCGGCTCGACGCCGGTGGACAGTCCGAAGTGGTCGACGGTGTGCTCGACCGGTCCGGATGGCAGGTCCACAAGCGTACGGGTCGGGTCTTCCCGCCACAGCACGGTCAGCACCCGCCGGACCAGGCGGCGCAGCACGTACCCGCGTCCGGTGTTCGACGGGCGTACCCCGTCCCCGACGACCACAATGGACGAACGGAGGTGGTCGCAAACGACGCGGGTGGACGTCTCGTCGAGCCGCCACAGCACCGGCACCGTCGACATCCATGGCTCGAAGACGTCGGTTTCGTACACGGAGTCCTTGCCCTGTAGCACGCAGAGCAGCCGCTCCAGCCCCAGTCCGGTGTCCACGCCGGGCCGGGTCAGCGGCCGCAGCGTGCCGTCGCCCAGGCGCTCGTACCGCAGCCCGACGTGGTTCCACACCTCGACCCACCGGTCGTCGGTGGTGGGCGTACCGCGTGGCGGCGAGTCGCCGGTCCACACGAAGATTTCCGAGTCGGGGCCGCACGGGCCGGTGGGACCGTTGGACCACCAGTTCTCCTCGCCGGTCAGCTCGACCGGCAGGCCCAGCTCACCCCAGGTCCGCATCGACTCGGTGTCCGGTCCGACCTGGCCGTCGCCGCCGAACACGGTGACGTGCAACTGGCCCGGGTCAAGGCCGAAGCCGTCGCGGAGCAGTTCGAGGCCCCATCGCAGGCTCTGCGGGCCGTCGTAGTCGCCCAGCGACCACGAACCGAGCATCTGGAACACGGTGAGGTGGGTGCGGTCGCCTACTTCGTCGAGGTCGGTGGTGCGCAGGCAGCGCTGAACGTCGACGAGGCGGGTGCCCTGCGGATGGGGGCGGCCGGTCAGGTACGGCGTGAGCGGGTGCATGCCCGAGGTGGTGAAGAGCACGGGATCGCCGGGCGGCGGGATGAGCGAGCTGCCGACGACGCGGCGGTGGCCACGCTCTTCGAAGTACTCGATGAAGGTGCGGATGGTCTGGTCGACATGCATGGCGATGGCCTTCCGTGCATGGCCGGACGGCGCGCACGGCGGTGCCTGGACACGAAACACCGGCGAGCCGATCTCGGCCGCCGGTGGGTGGGATTGCGGAGGTCAGGCAGCGGCGACCGTCGAGCTGGTAGCTCGCGCGGCCGTCACGGTCGTGATCCTCATGCGTCGACGGTAGCGCGTAAGGCACAGCGACGCCCGACATTTGTCCCTCCCGCGCCAGCGCCGAGGAGCGGAAGTCAGCCGTTCTTTCCCGACGACCAGGCCCAGGCGTGGCTGACCGACAACGTCCTGGCCGAGCAAGGCATCACGCCGGATGGCGGCGACTTCGCCGCCATCCACCGCGCCCGCAACGCGCTGTTCGGCGTGTGGGCCAACGCGGCACACCTGCTCGCGCAGGGACGTCCCGACGAGGAGGTCGGGGGCTACCTGTGTCGTTGGGGGCTCCTGTCTGAGGCCGACGCGGAAGGTGCGCTGCGGTCGCTGCGCGGCCCCGGCATGCAGCTCTACACCCTCGGCTACTACCACGGATGGCGACTGGTCGGCCGCTGGCTCGACGCCCCCGACCGCGATGACCGGATCCGCCGGCTCCTCACCGAGCAGCTCCTTCCTTCTGACCTACGCTGACGACCACAGGTGAGCACCGCCGACACCCCACACTCCTGTCTCAGGACTGGCCGATATCGGTTAAGCACCAAGTGCTTACTGTTGACGCATGCCACAGCGGAGTTATGAGGACGCCTGCGGTACCGCTTTGGCCATGGACGCCGTCGGCGAGCGGTGGGCCCTGCTGATCGTCCGGGAGTTGATCTTTGGTCCGAAGCGTTTCCGGGATCTTCGGGCTGGGCTGCCGCAGCTGAGTCAGAACGTGCTCAGCCAGCGCCTGCGTGACTTGGAGGAGAACGGGATCGTCCGGCACACCCGGTTGGGTCCGCCGGTCAGCGCGCAGGTCTACCAGCTGACCGACCGCGGCCGTGAGCTCGAGCCGACGCTCATCGCCCTCGCTCGCTGGGGCGCGAAGCAGCCGGCGCCGAAGGACGCGCAGATGAGCACCGACTCGTTCATGTTGATGCTCAAGGCCCTCTATCGTCCGCAGAGCCCTAGCGTCCCACCGACGACCGTTCGCCTGCACATCGCAACGGACACGATCGAGGTGGAGGTCGGACCGGCGGCCGTCGACGTCACCCGGGGCGCGACCGCGAAGCCCGACGTCACCATCACGTCGAGCGTGGCCGTGCTGCGCGAGGTCATGTTCACGGATCGCACGCTGGAATCGGCCGCCGAAGCCGGCGATCTGGACCTCACTGGGGACCCCGCGGCCGCTGCCCACTTCTTCACTCTCTTCAGGCCGCCCGACTGATCATGTCCGTGTTGGTTCGGTGACAAGCTCGAACTCGGCGCGCGGGGTTTCAACTCCATTGACCTGGAGGGAAATGGCGTGCGGTCCGGCGTAGTAGCGCCGCGTTGTGATGGGTCGGAAGGAGTGCACGCGCCGCACTTCGATGCTTTCCCCCGGGCGCACCGTGCCGGTCGTCAGTTTGAAGGTCTTCGGAGCCTGCGTGCCGTTCGCCTTGTTGTGGTGCACCACGTAGTCGACGGCCACGCGTACGTCCTCGCCACCGATGTTGCGGATCGTCCCGTGGACTTCGATCGCGTTACCCATGGCGACGAGGCTGCGGTCAAGGTGGGGGCCGTCGATGTCGAGCGATGCGGCCGCGGCTGGGAATCCCAGCAGGGACAAAGCGTCGGGGTGGCCACGCTTGACGAGGGTGCGCAGCCCGTGGCGGACTACGGCGGTCGTGTGCTCGTCGGGATCGGCGAGCCATCGCGCTGCCGTGTCGACGACCAGCTTTGGGTGGTCGCGGCTAATGTCGTTGAGATGGTTGGCGACCGAGCGGCGCACGTAGTCGCTGGGATCACGGTAGAGGGCGTCGAGGATCGGTACCGTGACGCCTTCCCGGCGGATCAGCTCGTTTACGCGCACCGCCCAGGGCAGGTACGGCCGCGTGCCCTCCGAGGCCAGACGGCGGGTGGCGACGTCATCGGAGGCGGTCCAGGACAGGATCGTCCGCAGTGCACGGTCGAGATCGTGGCGCAGGAGCGAGCGGATGGCGAACTCTGACGTCAGCAGCCCGGTCAGCTCCGCAAGCAGGCTCATGGCGTCGTCGAGCACCGTCGACCCACCGTCCTCCACAGCCTTGGCGGCGACCGCGGTGGTTACGGGCCAGATCATCCATCCGCTGAAGTCGGCCGCCACATCGCGCGCAGTCCGCACCACGTGGGCCAGATCCGAGTAGCTACCTGGGATATCGGCAAGCAGAGCGTCCCGTAGCACGTCCGCGCGAGCGCGGAGTGTCAGGCCGTCAAGTTGACCGGGCGCTCGCCGCAGGTGCGGCAGCGGCGCTTCGGGGGCGGCCGATCCGATGGCCTGCGCGAGGCGCTCCGCGGTGACCGCGCTGATGAGCTGGTCGGCGAACGGCATTGTCTTCCTCTCTTCGGTGGCGCAGGACGACGTTACGGCGCCGCTCCGACAGATCTGGCGGTGCGGGAATAACAGCCCGACAGGTAGCGCTGGCTAACTCATTGGTCCTTACTTAGGACCAGACGATACCTGTTCAGGAGGAACTGTGACTGACCTGCTCACCAAGGTTCTGGACGCCCACGGAGGGCTGGACCGCTACCGCTCCATCTCGACCATGACGCTGGACATCGAGTACAGCGGGCCCTTCTGGGACTTCAAGGGTCATCCGGACTTCGCCGGTACCGAGCAGGTGGTTGCCGACCTGCACTCGCAGAAGATCAGCCAGCGGCGGCCGGATGGGCGCACGGTGGAGTTCGACCGCGCCAAG
The DNA here is from genome assembly GCF_052068095.1 of Phytohabitans sp. LJ34. Lineage (NCBI taxonomy): Bacteria > Bacillati > Actinomycetota > Actinomycetes > Micromonosporales > Micromonosporaceae > Phytohabitans > Phytohabitans sp. LJ34. The sequence goes on from NZ_JBQHDG010000004.1 coordinate 218,893, forward strand.
AGCCTTGTGACGGTGACCTCGGCGGACGGGACGATCCTCGACAAGCTCGAGAATCCGCGAGCGACCTTCGAGGGATACACCAGCGAGACCAAGTGGGGCCTTGCCCAGATGGCCTACTTCCGCTGCTATGCGACGTGGCACTACCTGCCCGAGCCCTTCCTCTTCGCATGGCCCGGAGCCTCAACCGAGGAAGTCGCACCGTGGGTGGAGGACGGGCAGAGCTGGCGCGGACTCGATGTCACATTCCCTGACCACGTCGACACACACAACGAAACCCAGCGGTACTACTTCGACGACGACGGTTTGTTGCGCCGCATGGACTACCAGCCGGTGGTCAACGGCTACTCCCCCACGGCTCACTACGTGACCGCGCACACCAAGATCGACGGCTTCGTCGTCCCGACGAAGCGCAACATCTACATCCGCCAGGAGGACGGCACGCCGGATCGGTCGTGGATTCCGATCGAGCTGACGCTGAGCAACATCTCGATCAAGTAGTCACCCCCGTGAGGACGCCGGCCGCGTGCCGACGCGGTCGGTGTCCCCCGCCTTGGAGATCAGCCGTCGGCATCCTCGGCCGGCAGGGTGTGCCAGATGTTGAACGCCACCGACGCGGCTCCCTGCGCGTCTCCGGCCGCCATGAGTTCGATCAGCCGCGAATGAAGTTCGACGGACGCGTGCCCATCCGCGCTGAAACGCAGCCGCTCCGCGCGGCGTACGAGGGGATCGAACTGGTCGAGCACGGTTTCGAGCGCTTTGTTGCCCAGCGCGGTGACCGGAATCCAATGTATCTCTTCGTCGGCGTCGAGTGCCGCGTCGACATCGCCCGAGTCCACCGCCTCGGCGAAGCGGCGATTGGCCTCCCGCATGCGATCGATGTGCTCTTCGCCAAGCCGGCCCGTTGTCTGGCGAACGGCCAGTTCGTGCATCGCGGCGATGACGTCGCGAGCGTCCCGTACCGCCCCCGGATCGATGGCGCTTACCCTCGTCGATCGGCCGGGCAGTGCCACCACCAGACCGCTGGCCCCGAGGCGTAACAGAGCCTCGCGCACCGGAGTGCGGCTCACTCCGAGCCACTCTGCGAGCTCACCGTCTTTGAGCTGCTCCCCTGGCAGGAAGGTGCAGTCGACGATGGCGTCGCGAAGGCGCCGGTAGACATCGTCGCGCAGGAGGGAGCGGTCCACGGCCGGGCCGCTCGATGGGATCGGCATGCAACATATTGCACACATTGTGCCAGTGGACACAAGTCGGCATGATCCTTGTCGAGTCCTTCTGCATGCAATATATTGCATGCAGAGACGGCGACCGCCGGATCACTGAGGACCCGCCTGGGAAGCCGGCGCGGCGACGGAAGGAAGCTCCTCATGAGCACCACCGGTCAAGAGATCAAGAATGTCGTGCTCGTGCACGGCGCGTTCGCTGATGGTTCGGGTTGGCGCGGTGTGTACGACAAGCTGACGGCCCAGGGCTACCGCGTCACGATCGTGCAGAACCCACTGACCTCGCTGGAGGACGACGTCGCGGCGACCACAAGAGTGCTCGACCAGCAGGACGGCCCGACGATCCTCGTCGGCCACTCCTGGGGCGGCACGGTGATCACCGAGGCGGGAGTTCACCGGAACGTCGCCGGACTTGTCTACGTGTCGGCACTGGCGCCCGATGCCGGCGAGACCACCGCCCAGCAGTACGAGGGATTCGGCGCGACGCCCGACTTCGTCATCGACGTCGGCGCGGACGGATACGGCTTCCTCAACCCCGACAAGTTCAAGGCCGGGTTCGCCGCGGATGTCAGCGACACCGAGGCCGCTTTCCTTCGCGACTCGCAGGTACCCATCAATATGGCGGTGTTCGCGACGCCGGTGAAGAACGCCGCCTGGCGCGACAAGCCGAGCTGGGCCGTCATCGCGACGGACGACAAGTCGTTCGACCAGGCAATGCTTCAGCACATGGCCAAGCGCATCAACGCGAAGATCACCAACGTCCCGGCCAGTCACGCGGTGTACGTGACGCAGTCCGGCGTCGTCTCCGACGTGATCGTCACCGCCGCGCAAAACGCCGCCGGCGGCGCTCGCTGACCACTTCCACCCCGGGCCGGCTCGCACGTGACACGTGGGCCGGCCCCGAGCTCTGTGGAGGGTGACCGCATGTCCACCACGTCGTTTGAAGTGGCGCTGTGGATCGAGCTCCTCGCCGCAGGACTCGGCGGCCTTCAGGGTGCCCTGTTCGCGGCAGGCGAGAGGCATCGCCGCATCGACGTGCTCGGCGTCATCGTCATCGGGCTCGCCGTATCGCTCGGGGGCAGCCTGCTGCGCGACATAGTGCTCAACCAGCCGCCCGTCGTGGTCTGGCAGAACTGGTACCTGCCGGTGGCCGGCGCCTCGGCGGTCCTGGGCATGGTGCTCCAACCGGTATTCGCGCGAGCGGACTGGCTGATCACCGCGCTGGACGCGGTCGTCATGGGACTGTTCGGCGCGATCGGGGCCTCGAAGGCGCTGTCTCTCGGCGTCGGCGAAGCCGGGGCACTGGTCGTCGGGGTCATCGGAGCGATCGGAGGCGGGATGCTGCGCGACGTCATCCTGAGCCTGCCGATCTCCGTTCTCCAGATCGGCACCCTCTATGCCGTCGCCGCCGGCGCGGGGGCCGGGACGCTCGTCCTGTTGACCGGATTCGGCACACCGACCCTGATCGCGGGTCTCGGCTGCCTGGTCGTGACCACGTCCCTGCGTCTGGCCGCCGTTCGCTTCGGCTGGACGTTCCCCGAGCAGCGCACCGTACGGCCTCGGCGTCCGAAAGGGCCGTCAGCTCCCAAAGGTTTCCTCTGAGACCGCGAAGGCACTCGCCTAGCGGCGAATCCCACCACCGGCCGGGCACACTGTCATCGGCCATGAGCGGATGTTGAGGCCTGAGTCTCGGCTGCGGCGGAGCGACCGGGCGACCGGCTATCGAGGGCGGAGGGGTGTGGGTGGTGGGCGGCCGGGATGAGCTGGTCAGTGGGTTGGTGGAGGAGATGCCGCGGTACATCTCCGCCGCGGTGCGGTTCCAGGTCGCGGTCGCTCATCAGTTGGACATGCCGGTCTCCGATGTGCACGGGCTCGCCGCGTTGTTGGAGACCGGGCCGGTCGGGGTCAGACGGCTGGCCGATCTGATGGGCATGACCACGAGTGCGGTGACCCGCCTGGTGGACCGCCTCGAGCGGGACGGGTACGTGCGGCGGGAGCCGGATCCCGCGGACCGGCGGCGGATATTGGTGCACATCGTGCCGGAGCGCATCGCGCGGGTCGCCCGGTTCTACGAGCCGCTGAACCTTCGCTGGCAGCGGCAGATCGGCCAGTACTCCGACGCCGAGTTGCGTTTCCTGCTCGGGTTCCTGCGGCGGGGCCGCGAGGACGCCCAAGCGGAGACCGTCAACCTGCGGGCCGGTGGCCGGCAGCACGGCACCCGGGGCCGCCGTGTCGGGCATCCGCCCGCTGGGGGCCGGCCCCTAGAGAACGATGGGGGCACACCCTGATCCATCCCGGATAGCTGCTGCAAGCACTAGCTGCTCGCAGCAGCGACTGTTTGACTGGGCGCCACAGCCAAGGCCTTTGGCACTCGTCGGTGAAGGGATTGGGGCATCCATGAACGTGCGACGTTTCCGGTTCGGTCCGTTGGTCGCCGCGTCGGTCATCGCCATCGTCGCGTCGACCGCATGCGGCTCGGACAACGGCGCGGGACAGGACACATCGGCGCCGCCACCGGCGAGCGCGAGCGTGCCGTCCGCGGCCGACGAGACCGCCGTCCGGGGCTTGCTCGACAAGATCAATGAGGCGTGGGCACGTGGTGACGCGACGGCGTACGCATCGTTCCACACGGCCGATGCTGATCTGATCGACTTCCGCGGCACCCACGCCGCCGGCAGGCAGGCGATCATCGACCTGCTCCAGCCAGCTTTCGACGGCGTGCTCAAAAACAGCAGGGTCGAAGCGCGGATCGTCGACCTGCGCTTCCTGGCCTCCGATGTCGCGGTCTTCCACACGGAGGGCAAGATCGTGCCGATGGGCGACAACTCGATCCAAACGTTCGTGGCCACCAAGGGTCCGGACGGATGGCTGATCGCCGCGTTCCAGAACACCCGTATTCAGGCCGGAGGGTGAGCGATGGCGTGCCTGCGCCGGACCTTCACGCGCCTAAGCGTCCAAGTACCCGGCTCGCGCCGCCGACGGCAGGCGTGAGCTGCCATCGGCGACGGAGCGTGGGGCTTTGTGGCTTTGGACAGCGGCGTCGATGGCGGTGCTGCGGAAGTTGTCGGCCTCGGCCGGATCCGCCTGCTTGAGCAGACCGACGGCCTGGGTCAGCGACGGCAACTGTCGGCGTCCCGCCTGACGCGGCCCTGCCACCGCCCTGACACGACCCCTGACCCGGTGTCCGCGCGCGTTCGCGCGCACCGGGATGCTTGCCGTCAGTCGTCGATGGCCTGGTAGAGCGTGGTCCAGAAGTCGTGGAAAGCCCATGCCGAGTTCGGGTTGGATGCCCCGACCTGGGTGAGCAGGATGCCGATCAGGTCCTTGTCCGGGTCGGCGTAGGTAGAGGTGCCGCTGCCGCCGTCCCAGCCGAATTGACCGATGGATGCGTAGTCGCCGCGGTAGGTGCGTACCGCCATGCCGAAGCCCCAGCCGCCGTGCTGGCCTTGGCCGAACGAGATGTTGACGTTGTCGCGGGCCAGGGCCGTGCGGGCGGCCAGTTGCTCGGGCGTGAGACGGTTGGTGGTCATCAGCTCGACTGCCGGCCGGGACAGGATCCGTTCGCCGTCCTGGGTGCCGCCGTTGAGCAGCATCCGGAAGTAGGCGTGGTAGTCCGCGACGGTGGAGACCAGCCCACCGCCGCCGCCGGGGAACGCCGGGGGCTGGCTCCAGCGTCCGCTGGCGGGCTCGTCCCAGACGGTGAACTCGCCGGTCTGCGGGTCGGGGGCGTACAGGATCGGGAACCGGTCGATCTTTTCGGCAGGTACGTGGAAGCCGGTGTCCTTCATGCCCAGCGGGTCGAAGACGCGTTCGCGCAAGAACTGTTCGAACGGCTGGCCGGTGACCCTGGCGACGAGCACGCCGAGCAGGTCGTTGCTGATGTGGTACTGCCAGTGTTCGCCGGGCTGGTGCATCAGCGGCAGCGTGCCGAGGCGGCGCATCCACTCGTCCGGCTCGGGCACCGGCACCGGCAGATTCGGGGTCAGCCCCTCCTCGAAGACCGCGGTCATGATCGGCGTGCCCAGCGCCGTAAAGTCCATACCCAGCCCGAATGTGGAGGTCAGGAGGTCCCGTACCGTGATCGGCCGCCGGGCCGGCACGGTGTCATCCAGCGGGGCGTCGATCCGGGTCAGTACCCGCCGGTCGGCCAGCTCGGGCAGCCACGGCTCGACCGGGTCGTCCAGCCGCAACCGGCACTCGTCGAGCAACACCATCGTGGCCGCGACCGTGACCGGCTTGGACGTGGAAGCCATCCGGAAGATCGTGTCCGGTCGCATCGGCGGTCCACCGCCGTGCCGCATCGTCCCGATCGCTTCGACGTGCGTCTCGTCACCCCGGCTGACCAGAGCGACGAGCCCGGGAATCCGGCCCGACTCGACATGCCGCGCCAGCACCTCCCGTAGCCTGTCCAGTCCCGTTTTGGAGAAGCCGACGTTGCCTTGTCCCATCATGAATCTCCCTTGCGTGCGGCGTTCGGCCATGAAGTCCGATTTCGGCGTGGCCGCGGGAAGGCCGGCGCCGCCCACAGCGTGCGGCGGGCTTGTCTGGTCGATCAACGACGACTTCCGCATCGACTCATAACGCGTCGGTTATCGCGAGCCGGCGGGAGAGTGCGGCATCGGCCGCCTCGCTTGAAGCGGCAGAGCGCGTTACGCGGTCTGCCGCGCGTCAGTGGCGGCTTGGACGAACGCACGGACCAGCAGAGTCTCGTCGGTCCTGCGCCACACCAGCGCATACCGCAGGATCGGTCCATCGGTGAGGGGTACGAAGGTGATGTCGCCGCGCCGCCGGGTGGCTGCCGCGTCCACCCCGATGGGAGAGACGACGCTGCCGCTGGCGATCGCCGTAAACGCCTCCTCGAGGGTGGCGACCGCGATTTCCCGCCGGATGGGCCGGCCGGCCGGTGTCGCCGACGGGGTGTGCGCCTCCCACACGTACTCGGGGATGGGCCCGTCCGGGTACACCACCGGGTGGTCGCCGAGAGCTTCCATCTCGACCTGTTCGCGACCGGCCAGCGGATGATCGGAGGCGACGGCAAGCGTCAGTTGCTCGGTATGCAGCACCGGCCCAACGGCCAGGTCAGGCTCCCGGACAGGCAGCCAGACCATCGCGACGTCGACCCGGCCGGCACGCAGCCCACCGAACGGGTCGGTGGGGAGTATCTCGCGCATGCGCAGCTCGCACTGCGGATGCCGCTGCCGGAACAGATCGAGGACGCCCGCGATCCGATGGTGCCCGCTGGCCATCGTGCCAATGGTCAGGGTGCCGACCTGCCCGCGAGCGGCGGCCGCGGCCTCGTCGATGCCTGCCATGATCTCGCCGTAGCCCGCGTCGAGCCGGTCGCGTAAGCGCTCGCCGAGCGGCGTCAGTCGTACGCTGCGGCTGGTCCGCTCGAACAGGGCGCCGCCGATCCGGCGCTCCTGCTGCTTGATCGACTGGCTGACCCGCGCCTGTGAGATGCGCAGGCGTTCGGCCGTACGCCCGAAGTGGAGCTCCTTGGCCAGCGTCAGGAAGATCTCGATGTCTCGCAGCTCCACCCGGGCCGTCTCCCTCTGGTCACGACGCGCGCGGATCATCGTCCTGACCGGCGCAACCTGGAAGTTTACGGCCATGGCGACGGCCAGCCGCGACCTGTGGCGGCCACCCGTCGGCTCGAACGATAACCGGTGGGTTATGCGGCGATTCGATCTTTCGCATTGTTCCGCGCAGACGGTCCGGGCGATCGTGGGTGCCATGAGCAAACCCGTGATCGACACCGTGACGGTGTCGCATCACCTGGGGAGCTCGCAGTGGCAGGCTGTGTCACCAGGCGGCTCCGTGGTCGGGGTGGCCACCCTGAGGACGACCATCCCTCTCGGGCACGCTCTTCTGCTGCCTCCGGTCCGAGCCACGAAGCCGGCCGCCCCGGAGCTGAGCCTGTACGTGGAGCCGCGGTGGCGCCGCCGCGGGATCGGCTCCCTGCTGCTGGCCGCCGTCCGGCAACAGGTCAGCGAGCCACGTCTTGTCGCGGACGTACCCGAGGGCTCGCCGGGTGAGGCATTCTGCCGGCGGCACGGCTTCCGGCAAACCCGATCCAGGCGCCACGATCTGCTCACCTACGGCGATGTGCACCGGGCCTGGCTAGGTGAGCTGGTCGACGCCGAGCACCCCGGCTACCGCCTCACCCACTGGACCGGCGACCTGTCCGACGCACCCAATGTCGAAGAACTGCTGCGCAGCCCGGACCGCCCCGGCAACGCACTGCTCACCGCCGCGGACACCAACGGCGACCTGGCGGCCTACGCCGTGGCGGTCGTCGACGCGCTCTTCCAACCCCGAGCTCGCCAGTACGGACCGACCGTGCTTCCCGAGCATCGCGGACGGCGGCTGGGCCGTTGGGTCAACGCCGCTCTGATCCAGCGACTGCGCGAGGTCCACCCGTACGTCGACGAGATCGAAACCGCCGCCGAGGACGATCCCCACCTGGTCGCCCTACACGAGCACCTCGGCTTCCGCTTCTTCCGGCGAACTCACCTCTACGAACTCGCCCTGCCGTAACGCTCTCCTCGGGCCCGCACGACGGCCCAGCGTTCGTCAGCGCGTGAAAGCCGTGGTTGAGGTGGCCCGCCGGCTGCACGCGCGGGCCTATCGTGCCGGTATGAACGAAGACCCGCCGACGAGGACCACCTTCGACTTCGAAGCGTACGGTCGTCGAGTCCGTGAAGGACCATGCTTCGTCTGCGCCTTCGTCGCTGGCCGTCCCGACTACCAGCACCACAGCGTCTACGAGGATGAGCACACCATCGCGTTCCTCACCCGCTACCCGACGCTGCTGGGATACTGCCTCGTGGCACCGAAAGCACACATCGAGAGCTGGGTACATGAGATGGCGGAGCTGGAATTCCTCCGCTTCCAAAGCGTGGTCCACAAAGTTGCCCGCGCTCTGGCTGCCACGGTGCCTACCGAGCGGATGTACTCAATGAGCCTGGGCAGCCGACAAGGCAACGCCCATCTGCACTGGCACCTCGCACCCTTACCTCCCGGAGTGCCGTACCACCAGCAACAGTTCCACTCCCTCATGGCCGAAAACGGCGTTCTCGTAGTCGACGACGTCGCTCAGGCAGCGCTGGCACAGCGCATACGAGATCAACACTGAGGCGGGGGCACAGACCACCCGTCCTGGCGAACGCTGCTGACGCCTCGTCCGGTATGGCACCGGCGGCGCGGCACTTAGTTCGGGTTTCGCCGGCCTCCGCCCGGTCGGCGATCGCGGATAAGCGACGCGACGCCGTCGAGCAGGCGTTGCAAACCGAACTCGAACTGGTCCCCCGCGTAGGGTTTGGCGCCGGCGCGCAAGGCTCGTCGCAGGGCTGGATAGCGGTCGAAGTCGACCAGTTCACGCAGCGCGACGTTGCGCCGCTCGGCCTCGTCAGGTGTCACGTCACCGCCGCCGCGCTGGTGCAGTGTGGCCAGGCCCCTGACGTAGCCGTCCACGGACTCGATCACGGCGAGCTTCTCCGGGTCGGTGAGCCCGGTGCCGTCGAGGGCTTGGATGGCGGAGTCGAGCCAGCGCAGCATGTACGGGCCGGGCGCCGCGCCGAGGGCGGCGAGCTCGAGGACCCACGGGTGGTCTCGGTAGGCCGCCCAGTCGTCGCGGGCCCAGGCCGCCAGCTTGGCACGCCAGTCACCGGGCAGCTCGTGCGGAAGCGGCGCTTCGGCCATGGCCGCGTCGAGCATGAGCGCGGCCAACTCAGCCCGGCCGGGCAGGTACGTGTACAGCGATGCCGCGCCCACACCGAGCTTGGCCGCGACCTGGCGCATGGAGAGCGCCGCCAGGCCCTCAGTCGAGACGAGCTCGATGGCGGCGGCCACGATCGCCTCGACGGTCAACCCGCGTCGCGGTCCGCGGGATGGTCGGCCGGCGCTCGACCAGAGTAGGCGCAGCGCCCGTTCCTGCGCGCCCGGAGCGTCTTCCACCGGCTTCACCGTACGCGATGCCACTGGAAACTCCAAACGACGTTCGGTATTGTACGAACGGTGTTCGAAGTTCGTGTGGACGGCACATGACCACCCTCGACCCGACCGCCACCGCCCGAGCGCGCGGCCGCGAGAAGCGCACGCTGCTGGCTGCTGCCCTGACCAACGGGCCGAACGAGCTCATCGACTTCGTCCTGCCGCTGTGGGCCGGCGCCTCTCTGGGCATGAGCGGCGCCGCCATCGGCGTGCTGCTGGCCGTCGAGATCGCCGTCTCGGTGATCGTCCGGCCGATCGCAGGCGTCCTGGCGGATCGGCGGGAACGCCGCAACGTCGCCGGCGTCGGCGCGCTGCTCTACATGGTGAGCTGTCTCGGGTACGCGGTGGGTGGCGACCCGCTGGTCGCATATGGCGCCGCGGCGGTCGGAGGTGCCGGCGGTGCTCTGCTCTGGGTCAGCGTCCGGACCATTGTCAGCGAACGGCTGGAGCGGGACTCCGGGGTCTTCCCGCGACTGTTCAGCGCGCAGGAGACCGGCTCGTGGGTCGCCTTCGTCGCCGGCATGTCCCTGGTCGGCCCGCTTGGTTTCCGCGCCGTGTTCCTTGCCTGCGGCGCCGCCTGCGCGGCGGCAGCCGCGCTGCTGCTGACCGCTCCCCCGAGGCAAGGCGGCACGCCGGACACCGAAGGGCGGGCCACGGCCGGACTCCGCGCGGTGGGGCGCCGCCTGCGGCCGATGCTGTTCGCGGTCGCGATGACCATGATGGCCGAGGCCGCCGTCGCACTGCTGCTCATGCTGCACCTCCAGCGCGAGCTCGACTTGGAGGTCATCGAGGTCGCGCTGGTGTTCCTGCCCGGTGCCATCGCGATGAGCGCGGCCGCACCCTACCTGCACCGGTACACCGTCCGCTTCGGCCGCACCCGCGTCCTCGCCGCCGCCTCGCTGTCCAGCACCGCCTTCGTCGTCGGCCTGGCCTGGGCGCCGAACGCCTACACCATCGCCGCGCTCTGGATCCTCAGCGGCCTCGCCTGGGCAGCGGTTATGCCGATCCAGCAAGCCGTCGTGGCCGAGGCTTCCGGTGACAAGGTCGGCCGCGGCATGGGCGTGTACGAGTCAGCCAGCCTGATCGGCGCCTTCGTCGGCACCATCGCCGCCGGCGTGGTGTACGACCACGCCAGCTGGGTCGTGGCCTGCCTCGCCGCCGCCACGATACTGCTGGCCAGCACCGTCGTCGTGCCCCGCGCGGTCCGCCGTCTCGGCGTCGCCGAGTTTCCCCCACCCGCTCCGACCAGCCCTGCCCCAGACTCCGCACAACCCGCCGCGCCGGCGCCGATCGCCGACCCGAGCCCGGAGCAGGCAAGGCCGGAGCAGACCTCGGCGCGCAAGCGGGTCATCGACCTCGCCGGCCACCTCGGCCTGTACGCCGCCGCGCAGGTGGTACTCGCCTTCCTCGACCTGTCCTGGATCCACCACCTTTTCACTGACGACCCGCTCGAGGTGCTCAACGGCACCAACCGCGAACTCGGCGACGTCGCCGAGTTCGTCTACGGCGCGACCAGGGTGTGGGCCGTCATCCTCGTGATCGACGTCCTCTGGACACTCGGTACCGTGCTGACCCGCCGCCAACGCCGCGAACCCTCCTGAACCACGGCCACCAGATGCCGAGTGAACACCGACCGCGGACATGGACCTGGCCTTATACTACGCCACGTAGTAGATTGTGGTGGTGCGACGGCGTAGGGCGACGGTGGGTCCCACCCGCAAGGAATGCCGCGGAGTAGGCGCGGGCGGTGCGGCGCGTTCGCTGAGCGGTGGCCCGCGGACCGCGGCGGTCGTGCACGTGCTCGGTGCGTGCTTGCTGGTGGTGTGGCCGCGGCCGGGTCACGGTCGCGGATAACGGTCGCGAGCGGGCGGGTCACCCCTCATGCGGGTGGTCGCGGCGGCGAGCGATGACAGCGACCCGGTCGCGTTGTTCACCGTCGTGGACGGGGGTGCCGAGGTCGTCGAGCGCCGCGACGTACGCGTCGGTCCAGCCGGTGTCCGCGAGTGCGGCGAGGATGTCGGCGATGGGGTACGCGGTGTTGGTGATCGTCGTTTTGAAGGGCACGTGGCCGCCGGCGGCGTCGCGGACCGTGCCGGAGACGTGCAGTGGCCGGCGGTCGGTGGCGGGGTCGAGTGGCCCCCGGTTGACCGCGACCGACACGGTGTCGTCGTCCCGGCTGACCGGTGCGAGGTCGGACCGCAGGCCGCGCAGCGTGCACAGGTCGAAACCGAGCCAGCCGCCGGGAAGCACCGCCCGGTGGACGCTTCGCAGGTAGCCGCGCACCCGATCCAGCCCGCCCAGATGGTTGGGTATGTCGTATGTGGACAGTGCGAACGCGACCGGTCGGGGTATGGCGAAGTTGGTGGCGTCCGCTCGCAGCAGCGTTACCCGGTCGGCTGCCGGCGCCAGCCGTTCGCGGGCGCGGGCCAGCATCGCCGCCGACACGTCGAGGCCGACCACCTCGTAGCCGGCCGCGCAGAACTGCTCGGCGACGATGCCCGTGCCGCAGCCGACGTCGAGCAGGCTGCGTTGCGCGTCGGGTGCCACCCGCGCGTGGAACGCCAGCCAGGCCGCACCCATCCGGAGCGGGTACGGCGCCCAGAAGCGGTCGTAGGCGGTGGCGAAGTCCTCGACATATTCCGGCGTCATGTCAGCTCCTTCGGTCGGTATCGCCATACCTGCGGCGACAACAGTGCGGCCAGCCCGGCCACGGCGATCAGGCCACTGAGCCCGACCAGCAGCGTCGCGGCACCGGTCGTGGCGACGATCGGGCCCGCCGCCAGCAGCGCCACGGGTCCGAGGCCAATGGCGCCGATCCATTCGTACGCGCTGACCCGGGACAGCGCGGCCGGCGGCACCTCACGCTGGAACGTGGTCTCCCACAGGACACCGAAAACGTCGAACGCGACGCCGGCCAGGACGGAGGCGGCGACGACGAACGGCATCGGCGCCCCGGTGCCCAGCAGCAGCGCGGGCAGGCCGAGCGCGGTGGCCGCCAGCACCGCCGTGCGCAACGGGTGCGCCGGCCGCACCCGCATCGCGATCAGTACGCCGCCCAACGTGCCGGCCGCGTACCCGGCCAGGACCCAGCTCCACACGGCGGCGCCGCCGAGCCGGGTCTGCGCGAGCAGCGGCCCGGCGAGCCCGAACGTCACCCCGACCGCCGCGTTGATGAACGCCGCGGCGACCACGACCGTCCACAACCACTGCCGGCTCGCGAACTCCCGCCAGCCGTGCCGCAGGTCGCCGAGCAGGTCCCGGCGCGCCGTCCGGGCCGCCACCGGCAGCCGCAGCGCGACCAGCAGCACCGCGGCGAGCACGAACGTGGCGGCGTCCACGACCAGCGCCCAGCCGGCGCCGAGCCGTACGATCAGCACTCCCCCGACCAGGAAGCCGGCGATCATCGCGCTGTTCGTGCCGAGGCGCAGCAGCGCGTTCGCGGACTGCCGGTCCGGCTCGGGGACGACCTCGGCCACCACACCGGTCAGCGACGGCAGCAGCAGGGCCGACGCCGCGCCGGCGAACACCGCGCACACCGCCAGCGCGGGCACCGACGCCCAGCCGCCGAGCAGGAGTACCGCCATCGCGGCATAGGCGGCGCCGCCGGCGAGCTCGGCCGCGACAAGGACCCGGTACCGCGGCCACCGGTCACCGACCACCCCACCCAGCAGCAGCAACGCCAAACGGGGTATGGCCAGCGCGGCGAGGACCAACGACAGCGCGGTCGGCGACCCGTCGGGCAGGCCGAGGACCGCGAACGTGAGCGCGAGCGGGCCGAGGCCGTTACCGAACACCGAGATGGTCCGCGCGGCCACCAGCCGGACGAACCGCCGGTGGCGCAGCAGCTGGCCGGTGGTCACGGCCGGTCCGGTGCGACTCGCGGCCGCCATACCGTGCCGTCGGGCAGGTGCAGCGGCGGGCACCGGGCCACCACCGGACAGACGTGCGCGGGCAGGACCCGCAGCGGCCCACCGACTCGCGGGGTGCCGCTCGCATCAGTCATCCGCACGCCGGGCGCCCAGACCTGGTCGGCACCGGCCAGCAACTCGTCGGCATCGGTCGAGATGCTGCCATCCGGGGCCACCGCCGTGACCGCCGTCGTCACCGCGATCGCGACGTCCTGCGGCCGGCACGCGCCGAGCATGGCGTGGCCGCCGTCGAGCAGCGCGTACGCCCCGGAGCAGAGCTCGGTCACGCCGGGCACGCTGAGCGCACCGGGCGCGGTGACCGTGCCGCCGACGCTCACCACCTGGCACGGCAGCCCGGCATCGCGTACCGCCCCGGCGACGTCGACAAGTTGCCGCGCCACCCGCTGGCCGAGCGTGTACCGGTCGGCGGCGTCCCGAGCGGTCAGCACGGGCACGTAACCGGTGACCCCGTCCAGGCGCAGGCCGGGCGTGCTCGCGGCCGCCTTCGCCAGGGACACCACCTCCTCCGGTGCGACGCCGGTGCGGTGCAGGCCGGTGTCCACCTCGACCCGCACACCCAGCGTCACGCCCTGCTCGGCGGCGGCCGCGCTCAGCCCGGCCAACGCCTCGCCGCGATCGACGTGTACCGCCACCCGGGCGTGCCGGGCAAGCCGCGCGAAGCGAGGCCATCGCCAGGCGTCCCGCCACGGCCAGGCAATGACCACATCGGACACTCCGGCGTCCACATACCACCGCGCCTCGGCCGCCGAGTGCACAGCGATGCCCACCGCGCCGGCCGCGACCTGGCGGACGCCGATGGCCACCGTCCGGTGCCCCTTCACATGCGCCCGTACCACGACTCCGGCGGCACGCGCGGCCGCACCGAACCGGATCAGGTTGGCGTCGAGGCGTTCCGGGTCCACCGTCACCCTCGGGGTCATTCGCCGTACCCGTGCCAGGCATCCGGGGGAAACGAGAAGCCGGCACCGGCACCGGACCGCATCGCGCGTTGCCGGTCCCGCTCGGCCGGGTGCGGGACGCCGACACCGGTGACGCCGAGGAACACCTCGTCCGTCCAGGACAGCCCGAGCGCCTCCTCCACCATCGCGTCCCGGGTGGCCGCGGTGAAGAACACGCCGAGCCGCAGCGCGGCCGCGACAAGGTACACCGTCTGGCTCAGGTGGCCCAGATCCAGCAGCAGCGCCCGGTACGCGCGGCTCGACGCGTACTTCCACGTGGTGCGTTCCGGCACCGCGGTGTAGAGCAACAGGCACGCGGCCGAGCTGGCGTGCGGCTGCCCGCCGCACCACGCCTGGAGCGTGTCCGCGTCAACAGGTGCGGCGGTGAGGCGGGACAGCGCGTGCTCACGCGACGCGTAGTGATACACGCCGGGTGCCAACCCGTCGACGGCGCGGACCACCGGGTAGACCTCGATCGGATGCCGGGCGCCGCCGGACGGGGTCGTCTTCAACAGGGTCGGGCCGAGCCCGGGCACGTCGACCTCGTGGCGCACACCAGCCGTCCAGCGCAGGAGCGTGGCGAAGTCGACCACGGACATCGGCCGCTCGGCGTCGAACCAGCGGGTCGACCGCCGGCCCTCCAGCACCGCACCGAACGGCTCCGCCGGCAGCTCACCGTCGGGCAGCGGCACCCGCGGCCCCGCGTACTCCTTGACCGGACTCGGCTGTGGGGTCCGCACCGCCTTGGCACGCAGCACGGCGGCGTCCTCGACAGCCGTGCGGAACGAGTCGCCGGCCTGCGTGCGGCTGGCCAAGTGATAATGCGTAGCGGCCGGACCCATCGCGCGCCAGGCACCCAACCGCTCCTCCAGCGCGTGCTCCGGCGAACCCTCCGCGATCAGCACACCCGCGTCGAGTAGACGCCGAGCCAACGCGTCGCCATCAGCCAGGTCAGCCCACCGCGCATAGGATCGTAGCCGCCGCTCGGCCTCCGGGGTCAACGCGAGCTGCCGGTGGCGCACCGGATCGTCGCAGATCAGCTGGCCGTCACGCCACCAGAAAGCGACCAGCCGCGAAACGCGTACCCGCACGCCGTGCCTCCCCGAACAGACGTGAACCCCGGGCCAAACATCAGCCCGGGGCACTCATGCACCGACTCAGATGTCGATCGGTGGCTCCAGACAGGTGAGCTCCTGGTCGTAGTCGTCGTGCACGATTACCTCGAACGCCTCGTCCGCCTGCTCGGCCTGCATACCGCGCTCCCTCCCGTTGACTACAAAGGACACTCCACGGCGACCCTAACGACCACACCGACAACCGTCAATCGAGCCGAACCCGACGGGATACGGGGGGGCAGACCTACCTCGTCGCCTGTTCGAGGACCTCGGTCACGGTGGCGGCCAGGAGGTCCCGTTTGTACTCCGTCTGCGGCAGTCCGGTCGCACCGTCGGCCGCGCGGGCGCCCGCCTGGCCCAGCAGGTCGGGTGTGACCGTCGCCCCGGTGATCAGCGCCTCCACCGCCGGCAGGCGCAGCGGGATCGGCGCCACCGCGCCGACCGCGACCGCGGCGAACGCGATCCGGTCACCGTCCAGCACGACGCGGGCGGTCGCTTCGACAAGTGGCCATTCGGCGTAGCGGCGGCTGGTCGCCCGGTGATACGCGCCCCGCTCGCCGGTGCGGGCCTCGGGCAGGTGGACGGCGGTGAGCAGCTCCCCCGGGTCGAGTTGGTGGTCGCGGCGCCCGTCGCGACCGTCGCCGAACAGGTCGGCGACGCTCAGCTCGCGGCGGTCGGTGGTGACGGTGGCGTCGTACGTGAGCAGCGCCGCCCCGAGCGTCGACGGATGTACGGCGACGCAGGGCCCCAGGTCGAACAGCGCGCCGTATCGATGGTCGCCGGCCCGGGCCGGGCAGTCGTCGCCACCCTTCTTCAGGCAGCTGGTCTCCGGATGCCGGTAGTACCAGCAACGGTTGTGTTGAAGGAGGCTGCCCCCGACGGTGCCGACGCGGCGGATCTGCGGGGTGGCCAGCGCACCGGCGGCGAGGGCCAGCGCCGGGTACCGGTCGCGGACCGCTGGATCGGTGGCCAGGGTGTCGATGCTGACCAGGGCGCCGAGGGTGAGCCCGCCATCGGCGCGGCGGACGAGGTCGGAACCGGGAGCGTCCGGTCCGGTGCGGGGGACGTCGCGTACCTGGCCGCGGGACACGCCGGTGCGGCGGCGCTCGCTGAGATCGGTGCCGCCGGCGCGGTACTCCGCCAGGATGGGTTGGGTCGTGGCGCTCATGCGGTCACGGCTCCGGATAGGCCGGCCAGGACCCGGTCCGGCCGGATGGGCAGGTCATAGGGGCGAACCCCGGTGGCATCGCGCACCGCGTTGGCGACGGCGGCGGCGACCGGGATGGTGGCGACCTCGCCAAGCCCGACGCCGCCGCCAGGCACGTGGTCGAAGCCGTCGGTGTCGAAATGCAGGTCGATCTCGGGGGTGTCGGCGATCCCGGGTATCCGGTAGTCCTCCAGCCCGGCGGTCAGCACCCGGCCGGTGGTCGGGTCGAGGGCGCGCTCCTCGTACAGCGCCCATCCGATGCCTTGGATCACCGCGCCGCGGACCTGGGCCTCGGCGAGCCGCGGCTCGATGAGGCGGCCGGCCGCGGTGCCCGCGTGGTAGCGCAGGACACGCACGTGCCCGAACCGGGTGTCGACCTCGACCTCGGCCACGTGCACCGCGCCGGTCGATCCGCGACCGGCGTGCAGCTTGCTGGTGTAGCGCATCATCGTGCCGACCGCCAGCCCGATCAGTCCGGTTCCGGCGAACGGGCTGGCCACCGACCGGGCCCGCCGGCGGTCGTCCGGCGGTCGCGTGGCCGTGACCCGAAGCCCGTCGACACCGGCCAGCACGGCTCGCCAGTCGCCGGCTCGCCCGTCGACCAGGTCGCGGGCCCGTTGGTCCCGCTGGGCCAGGCGCTGTTGGAGCCGAGCCACGGCGGCCAGCGCCGCCGGGCCGATCGAGGCCGTGGTGCGGCTCCCGCCGGACAGCGGCCCGACCGGCAGGCGGGAGTCGCCGAGGCGGACCTCCACCTCGGCCGGGTCCAGTCCGAACGCGGTGGCCACGGTGCCGGCCAGCACGGAACGGCTGCCCGTGCCCATGTCCTGCGTCGCGCTGGCCACGACCAGCCGGCCGCGCTCGACGGCCAGTTCGACCGAGGTGCCGTGCTCCCACAGGTACAACCAGTTCGCGGCGGCGACGCCGACCCCGCGCCGGAAGCGGCCGGTGCGGGGCAGCTCTCCCCGGTCGCGCCAGGCCGGCAGGGTGGCCGCCCAGTCGTAGAGGCGCTGTCGCGGCGGATGCGGGTCCCACGTGCGGCGCAACACGATCGGGTCGCGGCCCAGCCTCCCGGCGACCTCGTCGATGCCCTGCTCCAGAGCGAAGCTGAGCAGCGGCCCACCCGGAGCGCGGAACGGCTTGCCGGGCGCCGTGTTGGTCACCACGTCGTAGTCGAGCAGTTCCTTGGCGTCGGCCGGATACATGAGCCGGGCGAGGCCGGCGACCAGGGTGCCGGTCGCGATGCCGGAGTCGGCGTAGGCGGCGACCCGCAGGGCCGACAGCGTGTCCCCGTCGCCGGCCAGCAGGGCCAGCTCGATCCGGCCCGGTGGCCGGTACCCGCCGTCGGTGAGCTCCTCCATCCGGTCGTAGGCGACCCCGACCGGCGCCTTGGCCGCTCGGGCCAGCAGCACGGCCGCGCGGGTCTCGGTGCCCATCGTGCCCTTGGCCCCGAAGCCACCACCGACGTGCTCGGCCCGCACGCGCACCTTGTCTTTCGGCAGACCGGTGAAGCGGGCCAGGTCGGCGGCGACGTGGGCGACGGCCTGGGTGGAGACCTGCACCTCGAGCGTGCCGTCGGGCCGGAACCAGGCGACCGTCGCGTGCGGCTCGAGCGTGGTGTGGCTCTGGGCGGCGGTGGTGAAAACAGCCTCGACCAGTCGGGGATCGCCCGCGGCCCGGGCGGCGTCGAGGCGCTGGCGGGCCTTGCGCCGGCCCACCGACAACGCGGCCGCCGGGCCGTGGACGTTGCCGCGCCACGGTGCCGGAGTCGCGCCCGCCCCTTCGCCGGCGTTCGGCGGGCGGCGACGGCCCGTCGCGTACACCTCGGCGGCCCCGGGCGCGCGGGCGGCATCGAGGCCGACCACGGCCGGCCGGCTGACGTAGCGGGGCGCGATGGCCGCCAACGCTCGCCGCGCGGTCGGCTCGTCGACCGCGGCGACGGCCGCGACCGGCTGCCCGACGTAGCGGAGCACGCCGTCCTCGGGCGCGAGCGACACGGCCGCGCGGACGCCGTCGATCGCCAAGGCCGGAGCCAGGTCGAGCCCGGACAGCTCGGCGTGCGGGTGCGGCGAGCGCAGGATGAGGCCGGTCAGCTGGCCGGAATAGCGAGTGTCCACTGTGTAGGCCGCCGCTCCGGTGACCTTGGCGCCAGCCTCACGGCGCGGGCCGGTCGGCGGGCCGGGGTCGTCGAAGCGACCGGCGCAGGCGGCCTGTACGGCCTCGACGATCTCGAGGTAGGCGCCGCACCGGCACAGGTGGCCGGCCAGTGCGGCCTCCACGGTGGCCCGGTCGGGAACCTCGCCCGGATGCTCGGCCCGCCACCGGTCGTGCAGCGCGGTCGCCTCGACCACGAACCCGGGGGTACAGAAGCCGCACTGTAGTGCGTTGTGCGCGGCGAACGCGCGGGCGACGGGGTGCTCGGCGGTGCCTTCGACGGTGGTGACGGCCCGATCGGCGAGCGCCCGGGCCGGCAGCAGGCAGCTGACCACCGGCTCGCCGTCGAGCAGCACTGTGCAGGCGCCACAAACCCCGGCCGCGCACACGACCTTGGTACCGGTGAGGCCCAGCTGCTCGCGCAGCACCTCGGCGGTCAGGGTGTCGTCGTCGACCCGCGCCGAGCGCGGCTCGCGGTTGACGAGGATCTTGATTTCGGCGTCGTTGGTGCGTGGTTGGTCAGCCATGCGGGTGTCCCTTTCCGCCGGACGCGCTCCAAACCCTGCGAATGAATGTTCATTCGCATCCGCGGAGCTGTCAAGGGCGGACTCAGGTCCGTCTCAGCTTCGGTGCGCGCCTCAGCCGTCAGCGCGCAGCATCGCCCAGACCGCCTCTTCGGCCTCGGCCACCAGAGCCGGGTCGGCGGCGGATCGCGGCGAGCCCGAGTCGCCCTGCCGGGTGAATCCGACCAGCGCACCGTAGGCCAGGGCGATGAGCATGTCGGGCGGCCCGGGCCGGATCTCACCGGCCTGTTGCCCGCGCACGACGAAGTCGCGGGCGAACGTGGTCAGCCCGTGGGCGGCAGCCTGCCCCGTCTCGTCGAGGTACGCCTCGTGCTGCTGGTACTCCAGGAACGCGAAGGCATCGGGGTGCTCGGCCGCGAAGCGGGTCAGCGCCCGCCAGATCTGCCCGAAGGCGGTCCGGCTCGGCGCCGCCGGGTCGACCGCGGCCACGGTCGCGCTCAGCGCGCGCCCCTTCCAGAGCTGGTACACCGAACTGCCCAGGGAATCCTTGCTGGGAAAGTGCCGGTAGATGCTCCCGACCGCCACCCCGGCCCGCTGCGCGACATCGGCCATCGAACTGCCCGCGAACGTGTTTTCGGTGAACGTGCGCAGAGCAGCGTCGAGGATGGCCTCCCGAGTCGCCGGTCCGTCCTTTTCCCTGCGCACGCCGCGATACTCGTTGGTCGCCCGCCGAGGTGTCAACGCGGCTGACCGCCGGTCCCGGCTCCAGCCGACCCGCCGCACGGCTGACGGCCCCGCTTGCCCCCTGCTGATGAAATCGACGTATGTCTCGTCCGATCCGGTTCAAGGACGCTGTGCGGCTGCTCGCCGGCGACGATGACGCGCTCCTGACGACCGTGGACCGGGTGCTCGACGTCGCGCTGACGGCCACCAAGATCACCCTCCAGATCGACCTGTTCGAACCGAAGAACGCCGTGATCGGGCTCCTGCGAGAGCTGCGTGGCCGAGCGGGTGAGCGGGCGGCCGGTGGAGCCCGCAAGGACCGCGCCGACGTCATGGTCGCGGCGCACACCGTCCTGGTGACCTCGGCGTTCTTCGACGAGCTGGCGACGTACGAGGAGTTGGCCACCGTCCGCTGGCGCGGCGAGGACCAGCGGATCCTCATCGCGTCACTGGTCGACGTCGAGCCGCCGGCTCCGTCGGCACACGTACCGCCGGAGCGGCTCGCGGTCGACCTCGCCGACTACTACGCGACGCTCGCGCGCAGGACCCAGCGGTTCCTGGCCGGGCTGGTGGTCTGGGACGAGCTGACCGAGTCCGCGCGGATCAGGGTCTCGGCGCGGCTGTCGGACGAGACACCCACCGCCGCGGTCCGGCGGTACGAACGAAACGTGCGCGAGCTCGCCGGCCAGGTGCCCGGGTTCGCCTTCTGGCTTGGGGTGTGGGACCACGCCGCGACGCGGGCGCGGGTCGGCGAGGTGCGGCAAGGGTTGGCCGAGGTCGCGCAGCGCCTGGCGGCCCAGGCACCGGCCGGTGACGTCGAGCGGCGGTGGCGGCAGCTCGCCCGTAGGTACGCGGCCGACCTCGACGCGCCGGTCATCGCGAGCGGCGAGCACGGCGCCCCACCGGACCTGGTGATCCCGTCGCTGGGTGCGGCCTACCTCGACCCGGCGTTTCGGGTGACCGTCGCCGGGCCGGTCAACAAGCTGGCCGAGGATCACTGGTGGGACGAGGCGACGGAGGCACGCGAAGACCTCGCCACCTTCCTGGTGCGGCACCTCAGCTCGCCGGAGGCCACCGTCCGGCCGCTGCTCGTGCTGGGACATCCCGGTGCCGGCAAGAGCGTGTTCACCCGGGCGTTCGCCGCGCGGCTACAGCACACCGGCTTCCGCCCGCTACGGATCGACCTGCGCCGGGTCTCGGCCGACGCGCCGATCGTCGACCAGGTCAGGGCGGCGCTGCGTGAAGCGCTCCAGAGCGACGTCGACTGGGCCGACCTGGCCGACGACAGCGGCGACGGCACGCCGGTGATCTTCTTCGACGGCTTCGACGAGCTTCTCCAGGGCGCCACCACGGGCCGGTCCGACTACCTGGAACGGCTCCGCGAGTTCCAGGACACCGCGCGGGTGACCCGTGACTGCCCGGTCGCCGTCGTGGTGACCAGCCGGACCGTGGTCGCGGACCGGGCGCGCATCCCGGCCGGCACGACGGCGGTACGGCTGGAACCCTTCGACGAGGGCCGGGTGTCCCGCTGGCTGGCGACCTGGAACGGCGCGAACGCGGAGTACCACGCGCGGCACGGCCTCACACCGCTGGGCGTGGAGACGCTCGCCCGCCACCAGCACCTCGCGGGCCAGCCCCTGCTGCTGCTCCTGCTGGCCCTCTACGACGCGACGGACAACGCGCTGCGCCGCGAGGTCGAGGCGCTCGCCGACGCCGACCTCTACGACCGGCTGCTGCGTTCCTTCGTCCACCGGGAGATGCTCAAGGGACACGAGCACGAAGACGACACCGTGGTCGCGGCCCTGGTCGAGCAGGAGATGGAGCGGCTGGCGGTCGCGGCGCTGGCGATGTTCAACCGGCGCAGCCGGCAGGTGGCCGACCACGACCTCGACGCCGACATCTCGGCCCTGATCGGCGCCGGCGACGACAGCGCTCGGCGCCTCGTGGGCCGCTTCTTCTTCGTACACGTGGCCGAGGCCCGGTACGAACGGGTCGTACGCACCTACGAGTTCCTGCACGCGACCTTCGGCGAGTACCTGGTGGCATGGTTCGTCGTCCGGGCCCTGCCGGAGCCCGCACCGCGGCGCGCGCTGGCCTCCGTCCGCTCCGAAGTGGACGATGCCCTGCTCGCGGCGGTGCTCTCCTACGACCTGCTCGCCTTCAGCACCCCGGCGCTGGAGTTCCTCGAACACATGCTCGGCGGCCTGCCCGACCGGCCGCGGACCCACGAGCTGTTGCTGGAGGCCTTCCGGCAGCGCTTCCTACACCTGCCGTGGCGCGGGTACGAGTCGTACCGGCCCACCGGCATCGACTTCATGGAGCGGGCCGCGGCCTACAGCACCAACCTCATGCTGCTCGTCCTCATGACCGCGGACGGTTGGTGCCTCCTGGCGGACCTGTTCGGGCCGGACACGCCCGACGAACTCCATCGGCTCTGGCGCCGGGAGGTGCGGCTGTGGCTGTCCCGGCACGGGCGCTCCAGCGTCGATGTGCTCGCCGGCCTTGTCGAGTACCACCGGGGCAACGCGCCGGCGCTGCGGATGATGTCGACGACGCCGGCGCCGGTGGACGACTCGCTCGGGATCCCCGTCGGCCGGCTCCAACGACGCAACCTGCTTGCCCCCGAGCCGGAGCTCACCGACCTGCTCAAGGCAGCGACGCCCGTCGTCGAAATCTTCCAGACCGAGCTGCAACCCTCCAGCACGAGCCGGATCGCACCCGCACACGCGCTGCTGAACGTGCTGTCGCAGCCCGCGCCGCAGGCGAGCGACTACATCAAGGCGGCCAAAGCGGCGGCCGGGTTGCCGCCGGCCCGCCAGCAGGTGTACGACCACCTGCTTCTGCGTCACCTTTCCGCCGCTTCACCGGAGGTGGGGTCGGTGGTACTGGAGACGCTGCTCCAGCTGAACCCGAAGGTGAGCATCGCCCACCTGCGATGCCTGGCCAGCTTGCCGCTGTCGCCCGCCGATCGCTTCCGCCTGGCGTCCGCCGCGGAATGTGATCTTGCCCTGGTCAACCGGGTCCTCAAGGATGCCGAGGCCGACCCACGACTCATCCCGATCGCCGTCGACATCTGGCAAGTCAACATATTCGACCGCAACGAGCCGTTGGGAGTCCGCCTTTCCGCTCTCCTTCGCGACCTACCCGACTCGATCCTCCGCACGATTCCGACAGAACGACTTCGAGAGCTCGGCTGGACCGTTCCCGCCGCGGTACTGGCCCGACGGGAAAGCCTCGCCGACCAGCCCTCGTAGACAGTCACCCGTATAGATGCTTGACGAATCTGAGCAGGGTGCCGCTGGGGTGTCGCGGTTGAACGTCCAGCTCGTCCGTAGCTTCGGCGATGATCGCCAGTCCGCGTCCGGACACGGTGTTCGCCGCCGGCATTGTCGGCTCCTGGTGGAGTGCGAACCCGGTGCCGGCGTCCGCGACTTCGACCAGACACGTCCCGTTCTGCACCCGCAGGTGCAGGTCGTAATGGGTCGCCGGGTCGGCGTGACGGACCGCGTTGCCGCACGCCTCGCCCAACGCGATCTCCACAGCGGTGCGGCAGTCATCGCCGGCCAGCGAACGGCGCAGGACATCGCGGAGTACACGGCGGGCCAGCGGCACGGTCCAGGTCTCCCTGGGCAGCGTGACCCGCAGGTCGATCGGACGCGGCCGAAGACCGCCGTGGTGGAGGACGCATGCCCGTCTCCGGCGACGGACATGGCCTGCGAGGGCGGTGTGGGGGGCCGTCAACGTCCGGTGCGGTGGGTGATTGCGAGGCATCCGCGCACCCCCTGTTCGTTGTCAGCGTTGGCATCGCCTGCGTCGTTGGTAAGTCAGTTCCCGACGCCGATGGACTGAAACCATCGAAGATCTTGCCGCCCGTAGAAGGAGTGGGCTCGGTGGGCTATGGCGCTGGTCCGGCGCGAGCTTGACGAGTGCGGTTTCGAACGCGAAGCGAGCTCCAAGCGCTCGAGGTTGTGTACGGCGGGCCTGGTAGGGTTGGCAGGTCGTTTTCTTGCGTGTTCGTGGTTGATCTATGAAGCTCGCGGATCAGGTCTCGCGGGCGTTGCCATCTCCCTTGGGCGGTGAGCTGCCGGCTGACGACGGCTAGCGCGGCCGCACCGTGCGGTCCCGCACTCCGAGGAGGAGACAGATATGGCACAGGGCACTGTGAAGTGGTTCAACGGCGACAAGGGCTTCGGCTTCATCACCGTCGACGGCGGCGACAAGGACGTCTTCGTCCACTTCTCCGAAATCGCCGCGGACGGATACCGCAGCCTGGAAGAGAACCAGCGGGTGGAGTTCGAGATCACCCAGGGCGCCAAGGGCCCCCAGGCCACCGCGGTCCGCGTCCTCTGACGCAATCCGATACCGGCCGGGCGACCGCAGGCACCCGGCCGGTACGGCTCGGACCGGCTGGCCGGGCATCAGCCGTCATCGGCAGGCTGCCCCGCCATCCCGGGCGGGTCGACGTTGGTCGATATCGACCACACTGGCAACTCGGTAGCATCGGCAGCGGGGTTCAGGCCCCAAACCGGAATCACCCCCATTGATTCCACAGCGATGGGGGTCCGGACCCGGCCGGGCCTCGGGAGATCACGCTCTGACGCGCCGGCCGCGGGGCCGAGCTGCGAGTCAGGCCCGGTAGTGGGGCGGACACGGCGCTAAGGCAGCCAGGGTACTTAGTGGTCGGTGGTGTGTGACTGGGCTTGCTCGTTGAGGCGCAGGGCTTCTTGAAGCTGGTCCTCCAGGACGATGATGCGGCACGCCGCATCCAGCGGGGTGCCCTGGTCCACCATTTCCCGGGCGCGGGCCGCCAAGCGTAGCTGGTAGCGGGAGTACCGGCGGTGTCCGCCGGTAGAGCGCAGCGGGGTGAACAGCTTGGCTTGGTCGAGCCGGCGCAGGAAGTCTGGTGTCGCGCCGATCAGCTCGGCGGCGGCGCCCATCGTGTATGCGGGGTAGTCCTCGTCGTCGAATCTGTCGTCGGGTTGGGCCATGTCACCTTCCACGGAGTCGAGGGCCCCGGCGCAGTCGTGCAAGCGCCGGGGCCCAGGGTTGTGGATCAGTACACCATTACCGGCGGCAACGCCGGGTTTCTTAACCGCGCCCGCCGTCCGAGAGACGGTTACCGGGGCGCTCAGATCGCATAAGCGTGACCGAAGACCACCTTTCGTGCGGGTGAAACCTGCGGTGTCCGCCCCGGCTCTGCGACGAGCCATAGGCGGGCGATCAAAACGGGTGTACAGCCCTCCCCTTCCTCTGCTTCCTCTGCTTCCACTTACCTATCGGTGTTCGGTGGTGCTGTCCGCCTGACGAAGCTCGTACGGCGGAGATGCCACACCACTGGCGGGGCTGAAACGGGGAGGTTAACCCTCACCTGCCTCGCCACGCCGGCACGGCATCCGGATCCCGCGGAGCGGAGCCCGCCAAATTGCTCGGGCCCCTGCTCCGCGACGCCCACTGACGGGGCGTTCGTCAGCGTCTCTTGCCGACCTCATTGCTCAACACGAGGAAGCCTAGCCAGTCATAACGACAATGTCTAGCGCCAACGCCACAGATTTTCTCCGCCGCTGGCCTGACCTTGGCCGTGCAATGACTGAAGGAACCCACCCGTTCTTCCAGCACACCGCGGACCACCAGATCCACGACTGAAGCGGTGCGCCATGCCGGACGCCATGCGAGCACGCCACCACGCCGCGCGATCGTCAGGGGTGCCCTGTTGGGTGTCGCCGCTGCGGCGATCGGCGCCGCCCCCGCCGGCCGGTGCGCTGTCCGGGCGCGGCTGACCTGGCTGCCGGACCATGGGCAGGTCAGCGGGACGCGGTCACCGCCAACTTGATCAGCGCGTCCTCAAATTCACCCTGCTCATGCGCGGCGATCAACAACCCGGCCAGATCGCGCAGCTTGGTGTTGCTGTTCTGCGACGACCGTTTCAGCGTGTCGAACGCGTGCTTGCTGTCGATATTGAACTGGCGCATCACCATGCCTTGCGCCCGGCCGACCAGCGACCGGGTATCCAGCGCGGCGCGCAGCTGCCCGACCAGCTTGCCGCTGTCGTGGTACAGCGCGGCGTTGTCGAACACGACGCCGGCGTGCAGGGTCAGCAGCAGCACCACGTCGTAGGCGGTGTCGGTGAACTGTCCCGGTGTCGCCGACAGCAGCGTGAGCACAGCCGTCTCGTCACCGCTGGTGCTCAATGGCAGCACCATGCAGCTGGCGAATCCGGCGCCGGCCAGCTGCGCGCTGAAACTCGGCCACCGCTGATCGACGGCCACATCGTCCAAGCGGCGCGGCTCGTCGAACGTCGCCGCCTCCACGATCGGACCGGCAGCGATCGGATCCAACCCCAGCCCTTCGATGTCCGTCACTGTCTCCAGGACGCCGCGCGACCGGACGGTAATCAGCGCCCGGTCGCAGCCCGGAATCGCGTGTACGACCCGGGTCACGAACCGGTCGAGTGTCGCGCCGAAATCATCGGCCTCCACCAGCCGGGTGATCTCCGCCAACTCATGCGCGATCGGCAGCAGGTCATCGCTCACCGTCCCAGTGTGATCGACGCGGCCCGCTACCGCAGCCGTGCCACTCACCCGCCATTGACGAGGCGGACTAAACTGCGTCTCGCTCACGGTTACGAAGTCAGCTGTGCGCCATCTTGACGTTCGCTGACCACCGCTCGCCGGCCCGTCGCGGCCCCGCGGTGCGTGGTTTGGCGTGACCTCGGAGGCCACCCTTGACGCACCCGGAGCCGGAGCCGCACCCCGACGACCGTTCCCGCCCACTGGTCCGTCCCATCTTGTTCACCGACAGCTACCGGCCACAGCCCGGCGTATCGGTCGTCACGATCCGCGGCGAAATCGACCTGTCCACCGAACCAGCCCTCCGCGCCGCGCTCACCCCGGCGATCACCGACCGGCGGATACACACGTTGGTCTGCGACCTGTCCGACGTGTACTACCTCTCGTGCGGCGGGCTGTCCGTCCTGGTTCAGGCCCGTGCCGATCTTCACCAGCGCGGCGCGACACTGCGGGTGGTGGCCCACCGGCAGCTCGTCGTACGTGTCATCACGCTCACCGGACTCGCCGAGCCGCTCGGACTGCGTCGCACATTGCCCGACACGATGTAACGGCCAGCCCACGTTGCCGATGACGTGCCGCAGTTCACAACCGTTCGCGCGGGAATCCCGATATTGTCCTGGGATACCCACCCGCCGGCGTTGTCGGGACAGTCGCTACGTCGGACGGTGACGCGTGAAGATCCTGCTTTTGACCAACGTGGAAAGCCGTGACGGGACGGATGCCCTTCCCGCGCTTGATCTGTTGCCACACACCGTCCGGTCTGCCTTGCGGGACGTGCCGGCCGCTATCGACGACGGTCCGTCGCCGGACGTGGTGGTGGTCGACGCTCGCGGCCAGCTGGCCGAGGCGAAGGCGACCTGCCGGATGCTTCGAAGCACCGGGCTGAGCGCTGCGCTGATCGCCGTCGTAACCGAGGCGGGCCTGGTGGCCGTGTCGGCCGATTGGTGCCTGGACGATGTCATCCTGGGCACCGCCGGACCCGCGGAGGTCGACGCCCGCCTGCGGTTGGCGGTGAGCCGCCTCGCCGTCACGGACCGGGCAGACGGTAACGCGACCGGCTACGGCGATCTGGTCATCGACTCGGACACGTACGCGGCGAGGTTGCGGGGCGAGCTACTCAGCCTGACCTACAAGGAGTTCGAGCTGCTCAAGTACCTTGCCCAGCATCCCGGCCGGGTGTTCACGCGGGAGCAGCTGCTGCGCGAGGTGTGGGGCTACGACTACTTCGGCGGTACCCGCACCGTCGACGTGCACGTGCGGCGGCTGCGAGCCAAGCTCGGCCCCTCCCACGAGGCGATGATCGGCACGGTCCGCCAGGTTGGCTACAAGTTCGTCACCCAGCCCGCACAGACCGCGGCGGCAACAGATCCCGTCGGTATCGCCGCGATGGCGCCGCCCCAACCAGAGCAGGCGGGCAGGCCCCGGGCCGCTGACCACATCCGCGTTCCCTAAAAGGGATCCGGCCACCACCGACGCCGTCGCCCACGGTGGACGGCACGCTGGGATCGTTGCTTCGACGCGGTCAGCCGGTGCTGTTCGGCACTGAAGCGCTCCGGCTTCCCTGCACGAGGTGGCAGGGCTGATCGCGTGTTTGGTGGACGTCCATCGGGTGTCCCTACAGTGGGGTGGCCTGCCGGCCGGGCAGGCGTTCTTCGGTGGGTGGTGTTCATGGACGTGGGCCGTGCGGTGCGCTCGTTGCTGGAGTCTGCTACCGGCGCCGGCGTGCAGGAGCTGCCTGGCCTGGTGATGCGGCTGGCGCCGGCCCTGGAGGCGGCCACCGTGCTCGTCTACGTCGTGGACTACACGCAGACCCGGCTGGTCCCGCTGCCTATCGCTGACCGTGCGGGCGGTGAGGCCTTGTCGGTGGATGGCAGCGTGGCGGGACGGGCCTTCGCCACCGAACAGGTCCAGGAGCAGGGCGGGCAGGCGTGCCGGCTGTGGGTGCCGCTGGTGCACGGCTGTGACCGGCTCGGTGTTCTGGAGGTCACGACCGCCCAGCCCGCTTCGCCGCACACCCGGGACGCGGCCGAGCAGGTCGCCGCAGCCGTGACCCAGCTCCTGATCAGCCGTCGCTTCACCAGCGACCTGATCGAACGGGTACGCCGGCGCGAGCCGATGCAGGTGGCGGCGGAGATCATGTGGGGCCTGCTGCCGCCGTTGAGTTTCGCTACCGACCAGGTTGTGGTCGCCGGCGTCCTGGAGCCGTGTTTCGATATCGGCGGGGACGCGTTCGACTACGCCATCAACGGTGATCTGCTCTCGTTCGCCGTGTTCGACGCCGTCGGGCACGGCACCCCGGCCAGCCTGCTCGGCACCCTGGCCATTGGGGCGTACCGCAACGCACGGCGGTGCGGCCTGGACCTCGCCGATACGGCACGCAGCGTGGACAAACATCTGCGCGCACACCAGCACGGCGCGTTCGTCAGCGCGGTGCTGGCCGAGCTCGATTGCGCCACCGGCCAACTCCGGCTGATCATCGCCGGGCACCCGGCGCCGTTGCTGCTGCGGGACGGCAGGGTGATCAAAGTGTTGCCCGGTCCGACCGCGTTGCCGCTGGGTCTGTGGCACCTTTCGGACAATGACCCCCGGATCGAGGTGGAGGCACTGCACCCCGGCGACCAGGTACTTGCATACACCGATGGGGTGATCGAGGCCCGGACCGAGAACGGGGAATTGTTCGGACTGGACCGGCTCGTCGACTTCCTCACCCGTGCGCTGGCCGACCAGCTTCCCCTGCCCGAGACGATGCGCCGGCTGGTACATGCCATCCTGGCCTACCAACACGACCAACTCCAGGACGATGCCAGCGCGGTCGTCGTGCAGTGGCGCACACCCCGCAACAGCTAGCCCTGGACTGTCGCCCTCAGCGCTAGCTTCTCCGCCGCCGACACCTACGACCGGCGCTCTGGAAATCGCTGGATCGCGCACCCACGCCTATACGTAGTCGCATTTCGGGTTCGGTCTCGACGTCAGGTCGATCATGTCGTTGAGCCTGTCCCGCGCGATCATCAGCTCGGCGATCTGCATGTTGATCCGGTCCCGCTCCGCTGCCAGCCGTTCCCGCGACTGCGGCGTGCTCACCTTGGCGTCAACGCACGGCAAGAGCTCCGCGATCGTCTTGCTGGCCAGTCCCGCGCCGTACAACTGCCGAATCAGCCGCACCCGGTTGACCGCCGCGTCCCCATAGAGCCGCTGCCCGCTCCGACTACGCGTCGAGGCCAGCAACCCCTGCTCCTCGTAGTAGCGCAGCGCCCGCACACTCACCTGCGTCCGGGTCGCCAGGTCCCCGATCCGCACAGTGACCCACCTCGCAATACTTGCCTCTGACGTCAACGTGAGGTTTTAGCGTAGCGGCATGCAGATCAACGGCACGAAAGCTCTCGTCACCGGCGCCAACCGCGGCCTCGGCAAGGCGTTCGCCGAGGCTCTCCTCGCCCGCGGCGCCGCAACGGTCTACGCCACCGCCCGCCGCCCCGACCGCATCGACGTCCCCGGTGTCATCCCCCTCCAGCTGGACATCACCGACCCGCCCTCCATCGAAGCCGCAGCAGCCGAGGTGGGCGACCTCGACGTCCTCATCAACAACGCCGGCATCTCCACGAACGCTCCCCTGCTCGGTCCCTCCACGGAAAACATCCGCCGCGAATTCGACACCAACTTTTGGGGCACCCTCAACGTCACCCGCGCCTTCGCCCCCAAACTCGCCGGCGGCGCCATCCTCAACGTCATCTCGGCGTTGAGCTGGTACACCTTCGCCCCCGCCAGCAACGGCTACGCCGCCTCCAAAGCCGCGGAATGGTCCCTCACCAACGGCATCAGACTCGAGCTGACCGACCAGAAAACTCAGGTCACCGCCCTGGCTCTGGCCATCGCCGACACCGACATGATGGCCGCCTACGACATCCCCAAACTCCCACCCCGCGAGGTAGTCGCCATGGCCCTGGACGGCTTGGAAGCGGGCAAACTCGAGGTGATCGCCGACACTCCCACCGCCAACGTCAAGGCCTCCCTGTCCCGCGACCCCGCCCTCTTCTACGCCGACATCGCCGGCGCCCTCTTCGGCTGACACCACACCTCTGATCCGCAGCAACATCCAGAGAGCCGGTGAGGGCTGTGTGTGGTCGACGCCTGTGGTCGAGGGCGGTGGTCACCGCGGCGACAGTTGGTTCGGGCGTCGTACCAGACCAGGGCGGTCTGGTCGTCGCCGAAGCGGTGCCCGCACGGCGTAGACAGCTGCATGCGGCCGGGTTACCGGCTGAGGAACCAGCCGGTCAACGCAATGCAGACCACCATCGCCGGCAGCGGTAGGAAGTAGAACAGCGGATCGAAGTCACCGTTCGGGGTCGCCCCGCCGAGCGTGTGCCGGAGCAGTCCGAGCAGGGCGGCGCATGCCGCGAGGACGAGCCTCGAGACGCGAGGCCGCCATGTGGTGCGCCATGGGTCCGTCGTCCGAAGGATGAAGGTCAGCACGCTACCGGCTAGCCAGCCGATGCCCAGGTATGGCAGTGGGTACCACCAGAGCGCGGAGGGTTCCAGAAGCAGGAACACCAGCGGGGTGGCGATGTCGAGAGTCGCGTACAGCAGGCTGCTGTAGCCGACGGCACCCAGCCACGTCTTGGGGTCCGGTAGTTGCACGAGGACAACCATCGCGACATGGTCTCAGATTTCCGCGGCAGCAGATCCGTCGCCCGCGGGATCACGGCAGTCTGCTCGCCCAGAGAGCCACGAAGCCGCTGCCTCGGCTTCCCTCGGCGGCAACTGTTTCACAAATCTACTCACCTCACGGAGTGCGTCAGTGTTTTCGACGTGGCCGAGTAGGGCGACGCCTACACGATCGTCGACGTCGACGGCGTGCTCGCGTAGCGCCCGTTCATAGGCACATGCCGCAGTTCGGGTCGGGATCGGAGTACACGACGAGCGGACGCGCCGGTATCTCGGCCGGCGGCACCAGCGACGCGACCAACTGGCCGGTGTCGCCGAGGACCCCCACCGCGAGGCAGGCGAGCCGGCCGTCAAGGGTGCGGTGCAGGCAGATGCCCGTGCCCGATGGAAACGCGTCGCTCGACGTACCCCAGTAGTCCGCGAACACGCGGAACGCGGTGGGTGCCGTCAACGACTCGTACCTCCGGAGCCCTGCCGGCGAGAGGGTGGCGTACATGCCGTATTTCACGATGGCGAATGTATTCGGCGACGTGCCGGCGCAGGGCTGGGCCCAGCCAGAAATCGCTATGCGAGTGTGGGTGGGCGGGCCCGGCTCCACGGTGACCGAGTACTCGGTGATCGCTCCGGTGGCACAGGACGACCACACCAGCCCGGGTGGGAGACCGTCGACGGGTGGGCGGGTGGCTGCGTTGGTGACTCCCGCGGGAACGGCGAGCTGAGCCGCCAGCACCGCCACGACGGCGAGCGACGCCAAGAGCAATCGACGCAGGCGGTGATCACGCGTCATAGCTCCCCCTCGTGGTCTGGCTGGGGCAGGGCGACGGCGTGCGCGGCGCCGAGAGCCAGGCCAAGCTGGAACCGGTTTTCCACACCAAGCCGGTCCATCAGGCGGCGCAGGATGTTGGCCACGGTCCGCGGGCTGATCAGCATGTCTCGCGCGGCGCTTGCATCGGTGTGTCCCTCGGCGAGCCGGGCCACCACGGCACGCTCTCGTGGATGGAGCGTCAGCCGCGCGGGAAGCGTCGGCGGGTCATCGGCCCGATGCCATTCCCGCTCGAACATCGCCACCAGCGCCGACACCATGGTTTCCTGCGCCACCTCCAGGTAGCCGCGCTCCGGGTTGTCCGGGGCGACCGGAAACACGGCCACCTTGCGGTCGACGATGATCAGCTTGGCCGGCACCCGACGGCTCATCCGGTAGGCGGGCTGGGGCGCTGCCGGAACGCTCGGAAAGCCGTCCGGGTCCACCGGCTGCACGCCCAGGACACGCATCTGGACTCCGCGTTCGAGCAGGGTCCGGTCCATCGGCGCGGCCGCCCGGCGCGTCTCCGCGTCGAAGGTCGGCTCGGGATGCATGGCGAGCTGCTCCTGGTGGGCCACCTCGGCCAGTCTCGCCAGCCGGGCGCGCGCGACCGCCCGGCTGGGCAGGTGACGCAGGTCGTCGCCGAGCGCTGTCGGCACGTCCGTCAGGAGCGCGAGAGGGCTGCTCGGGCGGCGGATCCCAGCGTTCGCCATGACATGCCGGACACGCATGCGCCGCAGCGTCTCGTTGACCTTGGCCGGTGGGCTGGCCCGCCAGACCGGCTCCTTCGCCACGGAGGGGAAGAAGGCCGTAGCCGCCTGGACCGACGCGAGCTCGTCGAGGGCGGTGGCCACCCGGCGACGTGGCATCCCCAGGTCGTGTTGAATCGCGCCGGGTGGCCGAGGCCCGTAACGGACGATGTACCTGTAGATCAGATCGGCATCTGGCGAACAACCGAAGCTGACCAGTGACGGGATAGATCCACCCGCAGCCGCCCCCATGGGCTGAGACATTGCCGTCACCTCCCCCGTGCCGGAAATACAACCAGATCATCGGCGACGGCGGTGCCGCTGTTATCGAATCGCGCCTTCATGATGCAAGATCCTGCAAGATCCGAATGCGGCTCCTGACGAGAAAAGATCTCTTTCCGCTTACTGCATCGCATCCTTCGCGATCTTGCAGGATTTTGGTGCCTTCCCGGCATTGCCGTTGATCGACCTGCTTCCAATCCCGGCCGCGACGTAATCATGTTCGGGTCGTCTTGGCACATGGCCCGTTGACCGCCATGGCCATTCCCATTCAGAAAGGTTTCACCATGAGGCGCTTGATCATTGCGGTGGCGATGGCACTGCTTCCCGTTGCCGGCATCGCCGTCGCGGCACAACCGGCTTCGGCCGACCCGGGCGGGTTCTGCAACAGTGGCCGTGTCTGCCTGTACGAGAACACCAACTACAACCGGAACGAGGGCAGTGCCGAGCACTGGATGAACTTCCTGACCAGCGACTCGTCCTTCAACAACAACGAGTGGCTGGACGAAAACCACGTGGCGACCGGTGACGGCATGAACGACGAAACGAGTTCCATGAGGAACGACCGTGGCTGCACCGCCGCGCTGTACCAGCACGCCGACTACAGCGGGGCTCGGACAAGCATCGCGCACGGTGGGGCATTCTCCAGCCTGAGCAGCCGGGACATTGGCGACAACCGAGGAAGCTCACTCAGGATCTTCTGCTGAGCACCAGGGTGCGGCCGCGGAGCCGACATCAGACGGCCGGCTCCGCGGTCGGACCGACCCTTTAGTCCGTCGACATCAAGGGGCGACGCGATGTGGAAAGCGCTCAAATTCGCCGGACTTTCCGTGGCCGCCCTGCTAATCGTCGGGCTAGCCCGGACAGACGCGAAAGGCCGCGACACTGACGACATTTGGTCGGACGCCGAACGCATCGTCCTGCCGTTCGACCAATACCGCCCCACCGCCGCGGAGCAGAACGTCGTCAACCGCGCGACGCACATCCTGGTAGACCGATGCTTGCATGCACGGGGCCGTCCGGACATCGCCGTGCCGGCCAGCCTGATCGGAGCCGTCGAGGCGATGCCGGACAACATCCGCCGATACGGCATCGTCGGCGAGCGCACGGCGCGCCGGTTCGGATACCACTTCCCCGCAGATCGAGACTCCGACGCGAGGGCCGCACATCTGGACGCCTGGCTGTCCAGCCTGGGCGGCGCCGAAAAAGCGGCGCTGTATGGCACCGCCACGCGCCCCGGTTGTCTGGACGACGCCGTCGCGGCGCTCTCACGCGGCGTGCCGGAGGTGGACACCAACATTCTCACCGAATTCGACTTCAGGTCTCTCGACCAATCTGAAGTCGATCCGAGAGTCATCGCTGCGGTCGCGTTCTGGCGACGGTGCATGAGCGAACGCGGACACCGTTACGAGGACCCGTACGACGCCGTCAGTGACCCCCGATGGGACCTCGACGCACCATATGTGTCCGAAGAGGAGTTCGCCACCGCGCTGGCCGACGCCGGATGCAAGAACAGGGTGGACCTCGTGCGGATCTGGGTCGCGGTAGAGACCGACATACAGCAGGGATTCATCGACGAGAACGGCGCTCGGTTCGCCGAGCTGGCCCGTGCCCACCGGGCAACACACGACAACGCGCTGAAGGCGATCGACGCTGCATCGCCAGCGGACTAAAGCCCATCTGATGGATCTTGTAGGTGCGGGGCGAGGTCCGGGGCGCCGCCGCCGGCGCGGCGCAGCAACGGCACCCGGTGAGGTTGACGTCGAGCACGTGCCGGAAACTCTCCGGGGGGCGCTCTCCTCGATCGTCGCCGAGCGGCTGAGGATGCCGGCGTTGTCCGCTGTCCCACGCCTGTAAGGGAGCCCATGCCGATGTCGTCCACAGCGGGCGAGCTCATTACCGAGTCGTTGGAGTACGACGGTGGGCGGCAGGTCACCGCCTACGTACCGGCGGCAGCGGCCGAGGCGGTCGTCTTCGCTGGCGACGGAGAACTGATCACGTCGTGGGGCAAGGATTTGGCGGCTGCCGATCTGCCGCCCACGATGATCATCGGCGCCCACCGCATCGAGGACGAAACACTGCGGCTGCACGAGTACTCACCGGGCCGTACCACGGCCGAATTCGCCTTCGATCCGCAACGGTTCGCGGCCCACGAGAAGTTTTTCGTCCAAGACGTCCGGCGATGGGCGGCGACCCGCCTGGCCGTCAGCCTGCCAGCCAGCCGAACCGCGGTGTTCGGTGTCTCCGTCGGTGCGGAACTCGCGCTGGCCATGGGGCTACGCCATCCCGACATCTACGGCACGGTCTTCTGCGCCTCACCCGGGGCAGGCTACCGACCGCCCGCCGCGCTACCCGGCCGGCTTCCGCGTACCTACCTCGTCGCCGGCACCGACGAACCGTTCTTCCTCACGAACGCCACCCGGTGGGCAGACGCGTTACGCGAGGTCGGTGGAGACGTTGTCATGACCGAACGGGCCGGCTCGCACGGCGACGCCTTCTGGAAACACGAGTTCCCGCTGATGGTGGCTTGGGCGTTCGGACACTGACCCAGGCGGCTCGTCCAGGTCGGCGCGGATCATTCGGACATCGAGCGGACCACCACCCGCTCGCTCGCGATGGCGCCAGCCGTGAGCCAGATCGGGTTGCGATGATGCCATTGTGGTGCCACTATGGCGCCATGGACTTGAGGCCGTACATCGACCAGCTGCGTACCGAGTTCGCCGTGGCCGCGGAGGGCGCCGACCCCGAAGGCCGGGCATTGGCCGAGCGGCTGGTCACGCAGTTGGAGGCGGCGACCCAGTTGACGTTGCTGGAGGCGCTGTCCGACGCGGCCGACGAGATCACCCGCGAGCTGGCCCCCGGGTCGGTCCACGTGCGACTACGGGGTCGGGAGCCCACGTTCGTGGTGGCACTGCCCTCCCCGCCGGACGAGGATCCGGCCGCGTCACCGGCCCTGGTGGCGGTGGCGGAGGGCGAGGACGGGGGCACCTCGAGGATCAACCTGCGCCTGCCCGACCACCTCAAGGCCAGCATCGAGCAGGCCGCCGGCCGGGCCGGGCTGTCCGTCAACGCGTGGCTCGTGCGGGCCGCCGCCGCGGCGGTCGAGGCCGGCGACCCGCGGCGACGGCCGCCGCGGCGTGCCGAGCCGGGCTCCGGCCAGCACTTCACCGGCTGGGCACGCTGACCGCACACCCCTCGCCGTATCCATCTGACCAGCAACGACATCCATCAGGCACATTTCGGGAGACCACCATGCCTGTTTTCGACACGCCAGAACCGATTGCCGTCCAGATCGACTTGCCGATCGGAGACGCGTGGATCACCGCGTCCGACCGTACCGACACCGTGGTGGAAGTGCGTCCGCGCAAAGCGTCGAACAAGGCCGACGTCAACGCCGCGGAGCAGACGGCCGTCGAGTACGCGGCGGGCCAGCTGACGATCAGGGCACCGAAGTCCTGGCGCCGATTCGCTCCCGGCAACAGCCCGTCGGTCGACGTCGTGATCGAGCTGCCCAGCGGATCGCGCATCCAGGCCGAGGCGTCGTGGGCGTCGTTTCGCTGCGAGGGGCGGCTCGGCGAGTGCCGGTTCAAGAGCGGAAGCGCCGTTCGGCTTGACCAGACCGGACCGCTGGAGGTCGACAGCAGCCACGGCGAGGTCGTGGTGCAGCAGGTCAGCGGCGCAGCCCGGGTCACGGCCTCCTCCGGCAAGGTGCGCCTCGGCGAGGTCGACGGCACCGTCGAGATCAAGAACTCGTCCGGCGACTGCTGGATCGGCCAGAGCACCGGGGACGTCCGGGTCAAGACCGCGTACGGCGACGTCACCGTCGACCGGGCGCTGGCCTCGGTGACCGCGCGCAGCAACCACGGCAGCGTCCGGATCGGTGAGGTCACGCGGGGATCGGTAGACGTGCAGACCGGCTACGGCGGTATCGAGATCGGTGTGCGCCCCGGCACCGCCGCGTGGCTCGAGCTCAGCTCCCGCCACGGCCGGGTGCACAACGCGCTCGAGACCACCGACGGGCCGGCCCAGGGCGACGACACCGTCGAGGTCCGGGCCAGCTCCAACTGGGGCGACATCATGATCCGCCGCGCCGCGTAAACCCGTTCGAGGAAACGAGGAACCCATGATCACCGTCACCGGGCTGCACAAGTCCTACCGCGACAAGGTGGTGCTCGCCGGCATCGACCTGCGAATCGCCGAAGGCACCATCTTCGCCCTGCTCGGCCCCAACGGCGCCGGCAAGACCACCACCGTGCAGATCCTGTCCACGCTGATCGGCGCCGACGGCGGCGAAGCCCGCATCCTGGGCCGCGACGTGGCCCGCGAACCCGACGCGGTACGCGCCCTGATCGGTGTCACCGGCCAGTTCTCCGCGGTCGACAACCTGCTCACCGGCCAGGAAAACCTCAACCTCATGGCCGACCTGCACCACCTGGACAAGCCGACCCGCCGCCGGCGCACCGCCGAGCTGCTCCAGCGGTTCGACCTGACACGGGAGGCCGGCAAGCCGGTGTCGACCTACTCCGGCGGCCTGCGCCGGCGGCTCGACCTCGCCATGACCCTGGTCGGCGATCCACGCGTCATCTTCCTCGACGAGCCGACGACCGGGCTCGACCCGCGCAGCCGCCGCGGCATGTGGGACGTCATCCGTGACCTGGCCGCCGCCGGCATCACCATCTTCCTCACCACGCAGTACCTGGAAGAGGCCGACCAGCTCGCCGACCACATCGCGCTCCTCGACCACGGACGTCTGGTGGCCCAGGGCACCCCCGACGAGCTCAAGCGCCGGGTCCCCGGCGGCCACGTCCGCCTCCAGTTCGCGGACGCCGACGAGTTCCAGTTCGCGTCCCAGGCCCTCGACGCACCGGTACGGGACGAGGCGGCCCTGGCCATCCAGGTGCCCCACGACGGCAGCGTGCGGTCCCTGCGCGCTCTGCTCGACCAGCTCGACCACGCATCCGTCGAAGCCGTCAGCCTGTCGGTGCACCAGCCCGACCTCGACGACGTATTCCTCGCCCTCACCGGCCAGCCCGACCGTGAAAGGACCACCGTGCGATGACCACCCTCACGCTCGCCGTCCGCGACTCCGGCACCATGCTGCGGCGCAACCTCCGGCACATGCGCCGCTACCCGTCCCTGACGTTCATGTTGGTCGGCATGCCGGTCGTGTTCCTGTTGCTGTTCGTCTACGTCTTCGGCGGCACGCTCGGCAACGGGCTCGGCGGAGCCTCCGGGGGCCGCGAGGCTTACGCCAACTACGTCGTGCCCGGCATCCTGTTGATGGCGGTGGCCGGGACGGCGCAGGGCACCGCGATAACAGTCGCCATGGACATGACCGAGGGCATCATCGCCCGGTTCCGTACGATGGCGATCTTCCGCCCGTCGGTGCTGACCGGCCACGTCCTCGGCGCCGTCATCCAGACCATGCTCGGCCTGGCGATCGTCGTCGGCGTCGCGCTGCTGGTCGGCTTCCGCCCCGACGCCAACCCGATCGAGTGGCTCGCCGCGGCCGCCGTGCTGGCCATGATCGCGTTCGCGCTCACCTGGCTGTCCGTCGCTCTGGGCCTGTTCGCCAAGACCGTCGAGTCGGCCAGCAACCTGCCCATGCCGCTGGTGCTCCTGCCGTTCCTCGGCAGCGGCTTCGTGCCCACCGACTCGATGCCCACCGCGGTGCGCTGGTTCGCCGAGTACCAGCCGTTCACCCCGATCATGGAAACCCTGCGCGGGCTGCTGCTCGGCACCGGCATCGGCAACAACGCCATCGCCGCGGCCGCGTGGTGCACCGCCATCACTGTGGTCGCCTTCTGGTGGGCCAAGAGGCTGTACAACCGCAACACCGCGCGCTGACCGCTGAGCCGCGGCCTACGCGGTCAGGGCTCCTGTTGGGCCGGCCGCGCCGCGAGGTGCAGGCGGTAGCCCATGCCCGGACCGGGATCCGGGTCATCGCAGGTTCTCCTGTTCGGTCGCGGGCCGCCGGCGCAGGCGTTCGACAATCGCCCGGTCGGCGACCTCGGCCGCTTCGGCCTCGGTGGCCGCGTCGCCGGCTGTGTTCCCGCTAGCCTCGGCTGACGGCAGGGTGAGGATCATGGTGAGGCCGCCGCCGGGCGTGGTGTCGGGCGCCAGGGTGCCGCCCATCGCCTCGGCCAGGCCGCGGGACAGGGCCAGACCGAGGCCGACGCCGCTGTGGTTGTCCCGGTCGCCGAGTCGTTGGAACGGCTGGAACATGTGCTCGCGGGCGCCTTCGGGGATGCCGGGACCATGGTCGATGACGCGTAGCTGCACCGTCCCGGCGTGTTCGCTGGCGGTGATCTGCGGGGGGTCATCGGGTGGGCTGAACCGCAGGGCGTTGCCGATGACGTTGACCAGGACGCGTTCGAGTAGTGCCGGGTCGACGTGGACCGCGGGCAGCTCGGGTGGGATGCGTACGCGGACGGCACGGGCGTGCGGGCCGAGCTCGTCCAGCGCCCGGGGCACGGCCTCCTCGACGCCGATCTCGGTGAGCGCGAGGCCGAGAACGCCGGCCTGGAGGCGGCTCATGTCCAGCAGGTTGGCGACGAGGCGCCCGAGCTTGTCCAGGGACTCGTCGGCGGTGGCGAGCAGCTCGTCGCGGTCGTCGTCGGAGAAGGCGACGTCGTGGCTGCGCAGGCTTGTCACGGCCGCCTTGGCGGAGGCGAGCGGGGTACGCAGGTCGTGGCTGACGGCGGCGAGCAGCGCGGTGCGCATCTTGTCCGCCTCCGCGAGGGGCCGGGCGCTGGCAGCCTCCTGGGCGAGGCGTTCCTGGCGCAGCGCGAGGGCGGCCTGGGCGGCGAACGCCTCGACGACGCGCCGGTCGGCGGCGGGCAGCGGATGCCCGCGCAGCACGAGGGCCAGGTCGTCGTCGATGGGTACGTCGGTGCCGCCTTCGCCGGGTGCGGCGCAGGGCTTGCCGCCGACGGTGGCCGCGATGCGCCAGGACTGCGGGTCGTGCGGCCGGTCCGGGCTGGGTGGTGCGTCGGGGCGGCGTTCGAGCAGGGTGACTGATTCCAGGCCGAAGGTCTCGCGGAGCCGTTCGAGCAGGGCGGGCAAGGGCCGGTCGCCGCGCAGCACGCTGCCGGCGACGGTAG
Source organism: Phytohabitans sp. LJ34 (assembly GCF_052068095.1). Taxonomy (NCBI): domain Bacteria; kingdom Bacillati; phylum Actinomycetota; class Actinomycetes; order Micromonosporales; family Micromonosporaceae; genus Phytohabitans; species Phytohabitans sp. LJ34. Next base: position 258,853 of record NZ_JBQHDG010000004.1, read on the forward strand.
CGAGGGTGGAGGCGTCCGCGCTGGCCTGGGCGGCTTCCCGGGTACGCCGGGCGGCGGTATCCACCACAGCGCTGACCGCGACCGCGACGACCAGGAAGACGACCAGGGACAGCAGGTTTTCGGTCTCGGCGATGGTGAACTGGTGGATCGGAGCTGTGAAGAAGTAGTTGAGCAGCAGTGACCCGGCCAGCGCCGTGAGCAGCGCCGGCCACATCCCGCCGACCAGCGCGACCAGGATGACCCAGGCCAGGTAGAAGAGGATGTCGCTGGCGAGCGCGAGGTCGCCGCGCAGTAGGTGAAGCATCAGCGTCAGCAGCGGCAACCCGAAGACCGCGAGCGCGAAGCCCGCGATCCGCCGCGGCCGGGACAGTGCGGCCTGCCCGGTGAGCACCGGCCGGCGGCGGCCCTGGCCGATCTGCTCGTGGGTGACCAGGTGCACGTCGATCGGCCCGGACCGGGCGGTGGTGCTCACCCCGATGCCGGCGGCGAAGATCTGGGCGAGCCGGCCGCGGCGGCTGGCGCCGAGCACGAGCTGGGTGGCGTTGACGCCGCGGGCGAAGTCCAGCAGGGCTTGCGGGACGTCGGCGCCGATCACCTGGTGGTAGGTGCCGCCCAGGCTCTCCACCAGCAGCCGCTGTTTCGCCAGTAGCGCCGGGTCGGCGCCGGCCAGCCCGTCCGAGCGGGCCACGTGCACGGCGAGCAGCTCGGCACCCTTGCTGCGGGCGGCGATCCGCGCGGCCCGGCGCACGAGCGTGTCGCCCTCCGGGCCGCCGGTGAGCGCGACCACGACCCGCTCCCGGGTCTCCCAGGTGCCGCCGATCCGGTTGTCGGCGCGGTACCGGTCGAGCTGCTCGTCGACCTTGTCGGCCAGCCACAGCAGGGCCAGCTCGCGCAGCGCGGTGAGGTTGCCGACCCGGAAGTAGTTGCCCAGCGCGGCGTCGATCTTCTCCGGCTTGTACACGTTGCCGTGCGCCATCCGCCGCCGCAGCGCCTCCGGCGTCATGTCGACCAGCTCGACCTGGTCGGCAGCGCGCACCACCGCGTCCGGCACGGTCTCCCGCTGTACGACGCCGGTGATCTGCTGAACGACGTCGTTGAGCGACTCAAGGTGCTGGATGTTCACGGTGGACAGCACGGTGATCCCGGCCGCGAGCAGCTCCTGGACGTCCTGCCACCGCTTGGTGTTGCGGGAGCCGGGCACGTTGGTGTGCGCGAGCTCGTCGACGATCGCGACCTCGGGGCGGCGGGCCAGGATCGCGTCGACGTCCATCTCCTCGAAGGTCGTGCCCCGATAGCTCACCTGCCTGCGCGGTACCACCTCGAGGTCGCCGACCATCCGCGCGGTGTGCGTGCGGCCGTGCGTCTCCACGAACCCGACCACGACGTCGGTGCCCCGGCCCTTGCGGCGGTGGGCCTCCTCCAGCATGGTGAAGGTCTTGCCCACCCCGGGCGCGGCGCCGAGGTAGACGCGCAACTGGCCACGTGCCATGACTCGATCTTCCTCCGCTACCGGGGGAACTCGCGGTCGAGGGCCAGGTTGAGCTCCAGGACGTTGACTCCCGGCTCGCCCATGAAGCCCAGCGCCCGCCCGTCGGTGTACTCCTCGACCAGCCGCTGGACGGTTGCGGTGTCGGTGCCCCGCTCGCGCGCGATCCTGGGTGCCTGGAGCCGCGCGTACGCCAGGCTGATGTGCGGGTCGAGGCCGCTGCCGCTGGCGGTGACCGCGTCGGCGGGAACTGCGGGCTTGCTCGGTGCGTCGCCGCGGACCGGGACGATCACGGCGCCTTCGGCGCGGTAGTCGATGCCGACCTGTGCGCTCTGCACCGGTACCCCTTCGTAGGCGGAGATGAACGGCATGCCCGTCTGGTTGACGCTGACCACGCGGGTGATCGGGCCGGTGAGCCCGTCGCGGTGGAAGACGGCCAGCACCGCGCCGACTCCATCCGGGGTGCAGTAGGGCCGGCGGCCGTCGACGCCTTCCAGTTGCCCGATGGCGAGGCTGCGCGCGCAGACCTGGGTCAGCAGGCTCTGCGTCGCGTCGTCCGGGTTGGCGGCGAGCGTGTCGACGATGCTTTCCGGGCCGAGGTTGCTGGCCGACGTCGCGGTCGGGTCGTAGCCGTCGCCGGCGGCCGAGGGCCGGGACTGGAAGTACACCGGGATGGGGTTGCCGTCCGCGTCCGTGAACGCCTGGCCGATGAGCTTGCTGCCGACCCTCTGGCCGGCGGCGTTTTCGACCAGCGAGCCCTTGGCGTTGTCCCGCAGCCCGGGCAGCTGCGCGACCGCCACCATGGCCAGCGGATAGGCGAGTCCTAACAGGACGGTGAAGACGAGCAGCGCGCGGAGCGCGGCGATGTGCTGGGTGAGCCAGCCGGGTAGGCGCATCACGAGATCCCTGGGACGAACTGGATGAGAAGGTCGATGAGTTTGATGCCGACGAACGGGACGATCACGCCGCCGAGGCCGTAGATCCACAGGTTGCGGGTCAACAGCTTCGATGCGCTGGACGGCCGGTACCGCACGCCGCGCAGGGCGAGCGGGATCAGCGCGATGATGACGAGGGCGTTGAAGATGACCGCGGACAAAATCGCCGAGGGCGGCGAGTGCAGCCGCATCACGTTCACGCCGTCCAGCGACGGGTACACGGCCGCGAACATCGCCGGGATGATCGCGAAGTACTTCGCGATGTCGTTGGCGATGGAGAACGTGGTGAGCGCGCCGCGGGTGATCAGCAGCTGCTTGCCGATCTCCACGATCTCGATCAGCTTGGTGGGGTCGGAGTCGAGGTCGACCATGTTGCCGGCCTCCTTGGCGGCCGACGTGCCGGTGTTCATCGCCACGCCCACGTCCGCCTGAGCCAGCGCGGGCGCGTCGTTGGTGCCGTCGCCTGTCATCGCGACCAGCCGGCCGCCCTCCTGCTCCTTGCGGATCAAGGCCATCTTGTCTTCGGGCTTCGCCTCGGCGAGGAAGTCGTCCACGCCGGCCTCGTCGGCGATCGCCTTGGCGGTGAGCGGGTTGTCACCCGTGATCATCACGGTGCGGATGCCCATCCGGCGCATCTCGTCGAAGCGCTCGCGCATGCCGGCCTTGACCACGTCCTTGAGGTGGATCACGCCGAGGGTGCGCGCGGTGGTGCCGCTCGGGCCGGTGACGCACTCAGCGACCACCAGCGGCGTGCCGCCGGTGGCGGAGATCCCGTCGACGATGGGACCCACCTCGTCAGTGGGGTGGCCGCCGCTGTCCCGTACCCATTTCATCACCGCGGCCGCGGCGCCCTTGCGGATCCGGCGGATCCGGCCGTCCTCGGTCAGGTCCACACCGGACATCCGGGTCTGCGCGGTGAACGGCACGAACTGCGCGTGCGGGATGATCCCGTCGTCCCGGGCCCGCAGCCCGTATGCAGTCTTGGCCAGCACGACCACCGAGCGGCCCTCGGGGGTCTCGTCGGCCAGGCTGGACAGCTGCGCCGCGTCCGCGACGCCGGCGGCGGTGACCCCGTCGACCGGGAGAAACTCGCTGGCCTGCCGGTTGCCCAGCGTGATCGTGCCGGTCTTGTCCAGCAGCAGGGTGTTGACGTCGCCGGCGGCCTCGACCGCGCGCCCGCTCAGGGCGAGTACGTTGCGCTGGACGAGGCGGTCCATGCCGGCGATGCCGATCGCGGACAGCAGCGCTCCGATCGTCGTGGGGATCAGGCAGACCAGCAGCGAGGCGAGCACGATGCCGGTGACGCCGTCGCCGTTGATCGCCTGGGTGTCCGGCGCGGCGGCCTGGAAGCCCTTCGCGAAGATGGCCATCGGCTGTAGCGTCACCACGGACAGCAGGAAGATGATCGTCAGCGCGGCGAGCAGGATGTTCAGCGCGATCTCGTTCGGCGTCTTCTGCCGGTTGGCGCCCTCGACGAGGGCGATCATCCGGTCGATAAAGCTCTCCCCCGGTTTCTGGGTGATCTTCACGACGATCCGGTCGGACAGCACCTTCGTGCCGCCGGTGACCGCGCTGCGGTCGCCGCCGGACTCCCGGATCACCGGCGCCGACTCGCCGGTGATCGCCGACTCGTCGACGCTGGCGATGCCCTCGACGACATCGCCGTCTCCGGGGATCACGTCGCCGGCCTCACAGACCACGATGTCGCCCTGCGCGAGGTCGACGGCGTCGACGCTTTCCTCGCGGACGCCGTCGGTCCCCCACCCGACCAGCCGGCGGGCGACCGCGTCCTGCTTGGCTTTGCGCAGGCTCGCGGCCTGGGCCTTGCCGCGGCCTTCGGCGACAGCCTCGGCCAGGTTGGCGAAGACCACGGTGAGCCACAGCCACACGGTGATCAGCCAGCCGAACACGGACGGGTCGGTGATCGCCAGGACGGTGGTGAACACCGCGCCGACCTCGACGATCAACATGACCGGGTTGCGCCAGAGCGTGCGCGGGTCGAGCTTGCGCAAAGCGTCCGGTGTGGAGCGCCACAGCTGCGTGGGGTCGAGCAGGCCACCGCCCACCGGCTTGGCCCGCTGGACCGGCGCCGGCGCCTCGGTTGTCACTGACGTGACGGTCATTTCAGACTTTCCTTTATCTCAGAGACCCTCGGCCAGCGGGCCGAGCGCGAGGGCGGGCAGGAACGTGAGCGCGACGAGAATGACGGTCACGCCGGCGACCATGCCGACGAACAGCGGCCGGTGCGTGGGCAGCGTCCCGGCCGACTCGGGTACCGGCTGCTGTCTGGCCAGGGAGCCGGCCAGGCCGAGCACCAGGACGATCGGCAGAAACCGGCCCAGCAGCATCGCCAGCCCGAGGGCGGTGTTCCACCAGGCGGTGTTGACGGTGATGCCGGCGAACGCCGAGCCGTTGTTGTTGGCCGCCGAGGTGAACGCATAGAGCACCTCGGAGAAGCCGTGCGGGCCCACGTTGAGCGCGGTCTCGTGGTTCTTCGTCGCCATCGCCGCCGCGGTGCCGATCAGGACCAGCGTCGGGGTGATCAGGAAGTACAGCGACGCGAACTTGATCTCGCGGGCGCCGATCTTCTTGCCCAGGTACTCCGGCGTGCGACCGACCATCAGCCCGGCCACGAACACGGTGATCACAGCGAGCACGAGGATGCCGTACAGGCCGGCCCCGACCCCGCCGGGCGCGACCTCACCGAGCATCATGTTGATCATCGGCATCATGCCGCCCAGCGACGTGTACGAGTCGTGGAAGGAGTTGACCGCGCCGGTCGAGGTGAGGGTCGTGGCCGCGGCGAACGTCGCGGAGTTGGAGACGCCGAACCGGACGTCCTTGCCCTCCATGGCGGCACTCACCGCCTGCGGGACGGTGCCGTCGCCGGAGAGCTCGAAAGCGTTGGTCAGCGCGATGCTGGCGATCGCCAGGCTCGCCATCACCGCGAGGATCGCGTAGCCCTGCCGGTTCTGACCGACCATCCGGCCAAAGACCCGGGGCAGGCTGAACGGGATCACGAAGATGAGGAAAATCTCGATCCAGTTCGTCCACGTGGTGGGGTTCTCGAAGGGGTGAGCCGAGTTGGTGTTGTAGAAGCCGCCGCCGTTCGTGCCCAGCTCTTTGATCGCCTCCTGCGAGGCGACCGGGCCGCCGGTGATGTGCTGGGCCGCACCGCCGAGCGTGGTGACGTCGGTGCCACCGGACAGGTTCTGCACCGCACCGCCGATGATCAGCGCGATCGCGGCGAGCACACTGATCGGCAGCAGGACGCGGATGGTGATCCGGGTCAGGTCGACCCAGAAGTTGCCCAGTTGATCGGTCCGGTGGCGGGCGAAGCCGCGCACCAGCGCGATCGCGACCGCGATCCCGACCGAGGCGGAGACGAAGTTCTGCACCGCCAGGCCGGCCATCTGCACCAGGTGGCCCATCGTGGACTCACCGGAGTACCACTGCCAGTTGGTGTTGGTCACGAACGACACCGCGGTGTTCCACGCGCCGTGGGTCATCACGTTGTCGAAGCCCAGCGACAGCGGCAGGTAGCTCTGTAGACGCAGGAACGCGTACAGGAACAGGATGCTCACCGCGGAGAAGGCCAGCACGCTGCGGGCGTACACGCCCCAGGTCTGCTCGCCGTTCGGGTTGACGCCGACCAGGCGGTAGATGCCCCGCTCGACGGCGGAGTGCTTCGTGCCGGAGACGACCCGGTACATGTAGTCACCCAGGAAGCGGTAGGCCACGGCGAGGGCGGCGATCAGGGTGGTGACGAAGATGAGGCCCATCAGAACCGTTCCGGGAAGAGCAGGGCCGCGACCAGGAAGATCGCCAGGCCGGCGGAAATGATCAGACCGATCAGGTTGACGGCGTTCACAGCCGCTCCACCGCCCGTACGACCAGGGCGAGGAGCGCGAAGAGCCCCACCGTCAACAGCACCAGGGCCACGTCAGCCACCGTGCTTCTCCTTCGTACTCCTGTTTGGATGCCCGACCACGTTGGTCGAGCTCTTCATCGAGGGCCCGGTGTGTCCGGGAGTCGGCGGATCCACCGCCGCCCGAGGCCCAACCCGACCACCAGGGAAAACGGTCAAATCCACACATGCTGGTTGTACCGTCCCAGGTAAGGTCGCCGAAGCGGTTCACCAGAAACCCGTCGAACAGCAGGCAGCCGAGTCCGGCCGTGACAAGCGCGGCCCAGGTGTCGGCCACGAGCGCGGCATACCCGCCGACCGCGAGCACGATCGCGAGCAGTCGCCCGGTCGCGTCGCTGTCCGGAAACAGCGTCGCGGCGGCCATCGCCGCGACGACCATCAGCGCAGCGCCAGCCGCCGCGTTGCTGCCCCGCCTCAGCGGACATTGCCTACTCCTGACCCTGGCCCGCGGTCGCCGTTCGACCGCGCCGGGCAAATACAAACGCGGGCCACGGCACGGCGACAGGGGCTTTGACGGGATCCATACGGACCGGCGGCGAATATTGACGCGCTCTTGACGCCGGCACGCGTACGGCGGCGGCAATCGGTCGGCCACACCCACGTGCACGCTCACCGCGGTGATCCGTCGCTGACCAATCCGGGTAACCCCGGCACGAGGAAACGTCTCGTTGAACATCAACGCCGGCTGCGACGTATCCGGGCCATGAACTTCCGTTTCGTGCTGCCACTGGTGACAGCTGTTCTGTCGATGGGTGTAGTCAGTCCCGTCTACGCCGGCCTACCGGCCAGCTACCACATTGTCAGCTCGCGGGCCGACTCGACAGGCGCCTCCTGGGTACTGACGGCGGACCCGGCCACGGCAACCGTAACCGTCGCGCCCGCCGCGTCGTCGTCTAGCTCCTTACAGCGGTGGCACCGCCGACAGCTTCCGGCTGGTCATCCCTTCGGCGGCTGGCAATTCGCCAATGTCGCCACCGGCTTGTGCCTGGCGGATCCGATGGATGAGTGGCCGCAGCGGCTGCGACTGTTGGATTGCACCTCCGCGGGCTACTTCACCGGATGGACAGGGCCCGCACCGCGGGACCCTGTGCCGTCGAGGTTGACGAGCACGCTCACCGGTCTGGTGGCGATGAGTGCCGCGGCGACGCCACCCGCGGTGGTGTCAGTGGTTTTGGCTCCGCCGCAGGACGCGGCTGCTGCTGGCGCAAACGCGATGTGGCGGCTGATTCCGGCACCGTAGCAACGGTAGGCCCGGGCACAGCCTCCTTGGCAGCGTCTCGGGCCACTATTCATATGCGCCGCAGGGGACGGCTGATACTCAAGGGATGAGGTTGGGTGTTTTCCCCGATTTGAAGCTCCGCCCGTGTGTGGATCCTGGCACTGGGCAGGAACGGCGGCCGGCGAACAGGACCTCGAGTCGACCATGTCAGGATCATTCATCCCACGAGCGTGCCGCCTGGAATGTGCGCGGCTGTGCACGTCAGCGGGTTTGGCTTCGGCGTATGCCGTGCATGCCGGTGAGCTGCTTGGGTTTTGCCGCAGGTCCCTGCGCGATTACGCGGCGGCTGAAGACGTGGTGCAAGAGGTGTTCATGCGGGCCTGGCGGCACTGCCACCGCTTCGAGCCCGGTGTTGCTAGTTTGCGTACGTGGCTTTTTGCGATCGCCCGTAACGCGGTCATCGACGTGGTGCGCGCGGGCAGACGACGGGCATGGCAACTGTTGGACCACCACGACCTGGGCCAGCTGCCTACGCCTGACCATGACCTCAACCAGTTGTTTGACTGGGAGTTGCTTGCCGCTGCCCTTGACCGGATTAGTGTAGACCATCGAACCATCATTGCTGGGTTTTATCTCCGCCAGCGCACGTATGAGGAGCTCGCCTCCGAATTGGGCATCCCGATGGGTACCGTGAAAAGCCGTCTCTACTACGCGTTGCGAACCCTGCGCGCAGCATTGGGTCAATAACCGGTGTGATCGGCATGGCCGGTGACCGCAACGCCCCGTCCGCGGCGCAGACCGAATGGGTGGTCCGGCCGAAGACCGGTCTCGGCCGTGCACGCCTCGACCATCCCACTCAACACGCTCACCGCCGACCGGGCGCGGGAAATGCGGTGCGGCGTGGCTCGTACGGTCGTGGATCCGACACCGGCCCGGCGACGACCGGCAGCTTGCCGGCAACTCGCGCCGCCAAGGTACCTCCCAGCGCCCCACGGCCCGCATCCTCGGGACGCGGCGGCGGGGCCTTTCCGCCGCGGACGTTGAGGGGGACATATGGCAACGATGGAGCGGCTGACCCGGCGTGAGTGGCAGGTCGCCGAGTTGGTGGCGGAGGGCCACACCAACCGGCAGATCGGCGGCCAACTTTTCCTGAGCGTGAAGACGGTGGAACGTCACCTGGCCCGGATCTTCGACAAGCTGGACATCACCGCCCGCGCGAAGCTCGCCGCGATGGTCGCCAGCGACCGGCTCTGAGATCGAGAGGTGGGCGGGGCGGAAAATGCTGCTGGAACGGCCGAGGGCGCTCGCGACCCGGCAGGCGGTCCTCTGGACGCTCCCGTGGAGAGAATCTCGCTGCGAGGATGGCTGGATGGCACAGGTCGTCTTCCTCAACGGCGCGTCGTCGGCCGGCAAGACCGGCCATCGCCGGCGCCGCATCAACGGCCGTAACCACACAGCCTCGTTCCAGAGCAGGTGCGTCCGAAGCACACTGACCACGAGTTCGCCCCGACTCCCGAGGACGGACATACCCACGTGCCTAGATAGGCATCATGGGTGTACATGTCCATCGTTGCTGTTGCGGAATAGAGGTTGGATCGGTTATTGCGCACGATCACCGCCGCCTGCACGGAGGTTCCACTTGCGGACCTGACCGAGCAGATTTGCGCGACCACATCGGTGGCGACCGGCCTGGTGTCGTCGCAACGCCATGTGCTGGGGCTGGAGCTGATCGGGTTTGTGTTGCCCTAAGCACGCCAGGTGCCGCTCTCCGCGGCTGCGGCGGGCCCGGCCGTTAGCACACTCAGCCCGAGAGCGGCGGTGATGATGGTGGCCAATCCTACGACCACTCGGGTAGCTCGCATGTTCGATCCCCTCCTTGCTCGACACCCTTGTATCGACGAGGTTTACAGGTCAGCACCCGTACAGGTTGTTTGGTAGCGGGTCCGCGGAGTAGACAAAGGCGGATGTAGTCGGCCACCGCCGGTTCGCCGGTCGCTACCGTGGTTGGCATGCCGCAGTCGCCGGGGTTGTCATGCGAGGTGCAGGTGCGCGGCGACGCGGTACACCTGATCGCGGTCGGCGAACTGGACCACCAGTCCCGCGACGTGTTCGACCAGACCGTACATTCGGTGTTGTCCGGCCGCCCGGCGATGCTGGTCCTGGACCTGACCGCGGTGACATTCCTGTCACTGGAGGGCGTCGCGGCCGTGGTCGATGCCGGCTACCGCGCCGTCAACGGCGGTAGCACGCTGGCCATCCGCCCGAGCTCGCAGGTCGCACGGCGCCTGCACAGCGTCGGGCTCACCGAGATCACCGCTGACGACGCCGACCAAGCCGGTCGGCCGACAGCGCCCCAGCCGACCGGTGATGGCAGCGGCCCGCTGGGCAGCCCGTGACAGCCCCGCTGCCTCGGTCGTCCGGCGACGGCGCCGACGGCTCGATATTCTGAGGCCCGTGCCCGTCCCGGACCCGTTGTCGTGCCACGTCGAGGAACGTGCGGATGGGACGCATTTGATCGTGACTGGCGAGATCGACCACAGCACCCACGACGCGTTCGACGCCGCGGTACGCGCGGTCCTGGCCGGCTACCCAGGCAGCGTGGTGTTGGACCTGACCGCCGTACCGTTCATCTCCTCCGAAGGCGCCAGCGCCCTCGTCGACGCCGGGCAGCGTGCCGCCGACGCGGAAACCAGACTGACGATCAAGACGAGCCACACGGTGTGGCGGCGTCTTGAACTACTCGGACTGACCCAGATCATGGATCTGACCGCCGTCGACCCGCCCCCGGCGGGGCAGGCTCCCGCCCCGGCGCCGGGACCGGCATAGGCTCACCGCCCCGCACCGCGACCGCACCCGTCCTGGCGAAAATCCCCACCTTTGGCCGCGGGTTACATGATCACAGAGGGGCCAGGGGTGTGCCCAGTCCTCGCTCCGCGCCCATGGGTCGTCTGGGCAGGATGGCCACTGAAATCCCGATGGCTGTCGCGGCACCGTCGTTGACCGGGTCGTCGCCTACCATCAACGTTTCGGCCGTGTGGACGCCGAGGTTGGCGCAGGCGACGCTGAATAGTTGTGTGTCGGGTTTCTCGGTTCCGTGTTCGCAGGACAGAACGAATGAGTCGACGAGGCTGGCGAGGCCGTGGTACTCGAAGAGTGGGCGAATGTTCCAGCCCACGTTGCTGACGATCGCGACGGGAATGCCGCGCTTGTGAAGCCTCGTGATCGTATCGGCTGTGTCGGCGTAGGGAATCCATGCGGTAGTGCCGGTGAGCTGGTTGTAGAGGGCTTCGGCCAGCGGTGGGTCGATGCCGGCGTGTTGAAACCAGGCAGTGTGTGCGCGTCGGTGTTGTTCGGGTGAGCGTTGGCATCCGGTTTGTTGTGCGCGTATGTCTGGGTGCTGTCGTGCGTGCTCCAGCCGATGGTGCAGGGCAAGAACCTCGTCCGGCGGGAGGTCGCGGTGCAATGTGGACAGCGCTGTGCGGGGCCATCGCACGCTGTCGTCGAAGGCGAAGAGCGTACGGTCGAAGTCTAGGAGTACGGCGCTGAACCGGTGCGGGTGTGGCATGGGTGGGCTCCTGGCTGTGGCGGGACCGACCGCGCGGCGGCGGCGGCAAGACGGCCGCCGCGGCGGGCTGCGTAGGCGTCGGCGAGCTGGCGCCCCAACCACCGGTGGGGGTCGGAGCTTTCCACTGATGCCCGCATGGTGCGTGCCCGCCGGGCCCGTTCGAGCGGGGATGCGCTCAGTGCCGCGGCCAGGAGGTCGGCTGTCTCCTCCACGTGTCTGGGATGTCGCAGTGTCATGGCGTCGGGAAGCAGGTCGCTGGCGCCGGTTTGCGATGACAGGATGAGTGCTCCGTCCCGGGTGTTGAGCACTGGCCCTTCCTGTGCGACAAGGTTCATGCCGTCGGCTACGGCGTTGACGAGTAGGACGTCGTATTCACGCATGATGCCGAGGGCGCGGGCGCGGTCTTCGCCGTGGTGGACGGCGATGGCGCCGGGAAACCTTGCGTTGATGTGTTCGATCTGTCTGGTGACCGCTTCCGCATACTTCCGGTATGCGGGAATGCGCTCGCGGGAGGGTATCAGGCAGGCGACAAACCGGGTGCGCTCTGCCAGGTCCGGCTGGCGGTGTAGCAGCAGGCTGTAGGCCTCGAATCCGCGGAGGGCGTTCTTCGTTGGGTCGAGACGATCCACGCGCAGGATGAGCTGCCGGCGGTCGCCCGCCCGGACTCGTTCGGCCCATCGGGTGGCTGGTGGCTGGCGCGCCGCGGCGCGAAGGCTGTCGACGTCCGCCGGCACGGGATACGTGCGGACCCACGTGCGCCGGCCGGCTCGCTCGACGCAGGCCTGCTGGTAGTCGACCGCCCCGATACCCCAGCGGTGACACGACCGCAAGAACCGATGAGCCCAGCGTCTACTTTGGAATCCGAGAACGTTCGCCCCGAGCATTCCGGTCAGCAGCTCAAGGCGGAGCGCGGCGGGTAGGAGGGCGAGTGTGTCCGGCTCGGGGAAGGGAGTATGGCTGAAGTGCACGATCGCCACGTCGGGCCGGGCGCCGCGGACCATGGCGGGCATCAACAGGAGTTGGTAGTCCTGGATCGCGACGACGGCGCCGGCCGCCGCGGTGCTCGTGGCCCGTTCGGCGAGGTGGCGGTTGACGAGACGGTACGCCGCGATGGCGGCGGGGTCACACCGGATGGGAATGTCGTCGTGAACGCCGTGCCAGATGTTCCAGATCGCGCACACGCCCGCGTCGTCGTAGTAGGCCCGGTAACGCTCGGCCTCGACGTGCACCGTCACTGGTCGGTAGCCCAGGTCGGTTTCCAGCTGGTCGAAGCGTCCTTCTTGTTGCGCACGCTGGTCCTGCGGCGACGTCGACGGCGCGATCCATTCTGTCGGCGCGGCGAGGCTTCCGGCGACGCCGTCGAGCAAGGCGGTGACGCTGCCGTGCCGGCGGCGTGGTTCAAGCGTCCGGGCCTTGGCGGCGAACTCGATCGGACCGCGGTCCGAGACGAGGACGACGTGAGCGGCGGCGCCGGCCGCGCTCCGACCGACCGGCCCAGCCTTCGTCACGGCCGGCTCTTTCCTCGCGCGGCCGACATATGGCCGATCGGTGTCAGCGTCACGTGGTGGCCGTCACTGGCGCACGGTGGCGTACTTCCGCTGTCGGGTTCGCGGAGCGCACGGGCAAGGGCGTGGACGACGCCGACGTGGACTGTCTCGATGACCCCTGCGTCGGAGGACTCGACGTTGAGGGCCAGGTCGGCGAGCGCGGTGGCGGGCGCGCGCCGCGGGCCGAGCAGCCCGATGGTGTACATGCCGCACGCTCGGGCGGATCGCATCGCGGCCAAGATGTTGGGAGAGTTTCCGCTGGCGCTGATGACGATCAGTATGTCGCCGGGGTCGTGGTGTGCCCGTACCTGCCGGGCGAGCGCCTGGTCGTAGCTCACATCGTTCGAATAGGCGGTGAGCGTGGCGGTGTTGTCGACCAACGCGAACGCTCGTAACGTCCGTTCGGTCGCTCGTTCGGCCGTCTTGGTGAGATCGCACACGAGGTGGCTCGCGGTGGATGCGCTTCCGCCGTTGCCGGCGACGTATACCCGGCTGCCGCGGGCGCGTGCCGCGTGTAGGGCGCGTTGAGCCGAGGCCAACGCGACGAGGGAAAGACCCTCGATGCCGGCGATCACGTTGGTGATGAAGCTTTTGTTGAGTCGGTCCCGACCGTTGGGCGCGGATCCGTTCGCGGAGCCAGGCAGCATGAGTTCTCCTCGTTGAGGTCATCCGTACGTGGGTGTCTGTGGTGGCGGCGCGCTAGCTGTGATCGATCTGGTAGCCGAAGGTGGCGGCGACGGCGACGGTGGAAGGCGTGGAGAACAGCCGCGCCAGCGGCGGAGTGATCCACCGCCGCCATTCGCCTGGCTCGCCCTTCCGCATTATTCGGGGTTCAGCGGTCGCGTTCCTACGAACGGCTTGCGGGCCGGCGGATGCCGGCAGCTCGGTACCGCTGATCAGATCTTCGTGGGCGCGCATGGTTTCGTAGCTGCTAGCTTGGACCGCCGCCTGTAGCTGCGGCGCCGTCGGGCGGATGTCGACGGATTCAAGTGCCGAACGCATCGTTGCGGCGGTGTCTGCCTTGAGATCCTCGAACCGGATGACGACGCCCCGCCTCATCTGGGTCAGCCTTTCGTACCAGTGCTCGTAGAACGAGCTCCAGTCGTCGATGGGCGATCGCCCGGTGTAGTCGGGTGCCCGCAGAAACTGCTCGAACTCCTCTGGCGCCTTGTCCCACACATCCTCGGCGAAGCCGAGACGCCATTTGTGCCACGAGTACAGCGCGTCCCGCGGGTCTCTGACCAGTAGCCATACGCCTCCGTAGGTGCACCCGTGGAAACGTTCGAGTGGTAAGTGCGTCTTGACGAACCGCGGCCACGGTCGGAAGGGTCGGGTGTCCGGGGCAGCCGTATCGTGCTGGTGCGTTGCGGCCAGCCGGCGGCGGTACTCGGTGTATTTGGCGCTGGCGGCAGAGCCTCCATCCGGCTGCAACTTCTCGGTGTACGGGTCGACGTAGTTGAGCCCAAGGTTGAGCAGTACGTTGCCGACCAGGGCTTGGCCGGCGCCGCCGTAGCTGGCGAGCACGATGTCGTTGGCGCTGAGCACGTGCAGGTTCTCTTCCTTGAGCGGACCGCCGATCAGGCGCCGACGCTCGGCGACGGACGGTTCCACGAGGACACTCCCTTCGGGTGCGGTCAGCTACGTTCGTAAAGCACGCCGTCGGACCAGATGTACGGAACGCGGCCCCACTCGGCGGCGCTGCGCAGGTCCGGGAAGAAGCCGGCGCCGCCGCGGTTCGCGCTGGTGTTGCACAGGAGGGGGATTCCGCTCAGGTCCGCGTAGTGGGTGAGTAGCGCGTGTATCTCGGGGCTTTGGCGGGGATTGACCGTCTGGACGCGTGCGGTGCCGTCGATGTGGCAGATCGCCGGTACGCGGCTGCGCCATTCGGGTCTCACATCGTGATCGAAGAGCATGTATGGATCGGCCGTGCCCGGGTCGAACACGTCCGCGGCGCGGTGCTCCAGGCAGATCGGGGCGACCGGCCGGTACGCCTCGCGTCCCTTGGCCTCGTTCAGGCGGTCCTTCATGACCGGGTCGACCGCGGGTGCGAGGATGCTGCGATGTCCCAGCGCCCGCGGCCCGAGTTCAGCCCGGCCGTGGAGGAACAGCACTGGTTCACCGGTGTGGTGCAGGAAATGGGCTAGATCCTCGATGGTGTGTGCCTTGGCCGTCCAGCGGTCGTCCAGTTCCGAGGGCTTGAGGTCCGGTCCGGCGTACACGTCCCAGTCCAGCTGCGCTCTTCCGGTTTCCATGAGGGCGCAGCAGGCGGTGCCGATCGCGCTTCCGGCATCGTTCGGGAACGGCGGCACCCATACATCCGCGCACACGCCGCTGTCACGGATCTGCCGGTTCCATTTGATGTTCAGGGCGCAGCCGCCTACCAGGGTCAGGTTTTGACTCTGTCGCCCGTCTGCCGCGATCGCGGCGGCGAGCGCGTCTACCAGTTTGTCGCCCATGAACGCCTGAAGGGACGCGAGCATGTCGTCGGGATGGACGTCGACATCGTCCAATGCCTCACGCATGGTGCCCAACACCCGCTGGCCGTTGCGGTGACTGCACTGCTCGTCGTGTACCACGCCGTCACCGAAGACGACCCGGATGGCGTGGCGGTACGCCTCGTCGAACATTTTCCGGCCGGCGTCCGCTGGGCTGCCGTTGGCCACGTACGCCATAATCTTGCCCGGTAGGGACATGGTCTGCGGATACTCGATGTCCAGATCGAACGGCGGGTACGCCATCGCGATGCTGTGATAGCAGTTGCCGATCATGTAGTGCAGCGGGCCGAGGCTGCGGACTTTTCCGGTCGGCAGGTCGTAGTGGTACAGGTAGGGAAAGGCCGCCCCGTCCCAGCACAGCACATAGCTGCTTTCACCGCGGGCCGTGGCCGGGCTGGTGCACAGCCCGCTGGCCAGGTGACCGGCATAGTGGTGGTAGCTGGTGTACTCCAGATCCAAGGTTCGTAGGTGATAGGACCGCAGCAGATCGGTATCCAGGAGCCCGCGCCGGTACGGCGCCAACTCGATCCGTACCTGCTGGTCTCCCCACGGCTTGATCCGTTCCGTCTTCCACCAACCGTCGAACACGAACCGATCGACCTGCCCAGGGTCGTATCCGTGCTCTCTCAACAGTTGGAAGATGAGGTCGAGGTCGTGGATGTTCGAGTGCCGCGGGTTATTGTCGATCTTCTCGGTTTCGACGCTGAATACCAGACGGTTTCCGTCGATCAGCGCCACCGCTCCGTCGTGGGTGAGCTTTGCGCCACAGATGATCACAGTACCGCTCCTCGCCGGGCTATAGAGATCGCCGCCTCATGGGGTACGCCGGATCCAGGTCCGGAACAGCAACCGCTTCGCGCCCGGGTCGGAGTCGTCCTGGAACGTGGTCCGTCCGTGCAGAAGCCGTTTGTTGTTGAACAGCGCGAACTCGCCGGGCGCCAGCTTTCCTTCGATGGCGTTGGGTGACTGGTTCAGGATGCGGTCGAGCAGGTCCAAGGCGTCGCGCTGCTTCTCGGTCAGGGGTGGAACCCCGGGCTGGCTGTGTCCGACCTCGATGTACTCGCGTAGGTAAGTGACGCCAAGCCCGTCGCCGTCCTCGAACAGAACCGGCTTCTGCGTGGTGGGTGACTCGCCCGGGCCTTGGTCGCCGCGCCGGTCGAAATGGAACGGGCGGCGCAGCTCTTCAAGGAGGTCTGCTCTGCTCGACATCCCGCGCACGACTTCTTCGACATGTACGAGCCGCAGGGCACCGCCGACCGGCGCCTGCCGTACACACAGGAGAGCGAAACAGTCAGGGACCGGCATGGGGCTCTCGGCGCCGTCGGTGTGCAGGCTGCCGCCGTGCCGGGAATCGGCGTATCGCGCCGAGGCCCCCTCGCCGATCTGAGTGCCGCGGTCGGCGACCTCACGCAGCCGTGTGCCGGATGAATCCTGGGCGAGCACCGTGCCGATGGACGAGGACAGCCGCAGGCACACGTCGCGCAGGACGGCATCGTCGCCATCCAGTCCGGTCAGGACGAGATAGCCGGCTCCGTGCTGGATGTTCTTCTCGACGAGCTCCGCGAGCCAGCCGTCGTCGACGTCGACGGTGTCGCCGGCGGACAGCTGTCGCCGCAGGTCGGACGGGACGGGAACGCGCTGAGGGTCGAACGAGTTCGGTGTGGTCACGATGATTCCTTTCTCAGGTCGCGGTGTCCGTGCTTGTCGATGTGGGAGGGTGGGTTGCCCGGACTACCTGTGTCCAGGCTCGATGAATGCGATCCGCGGCCGACGTCGGTGTTTCCGGCGGATGGTTGGCGATGACCAGGTGCGGCGCGTTCGGGAACTCGGCCGGCAAGGCCGCGCCGACGATCTCGCCATTTGCGCCACCAGCGCCATAGATCCCTTTCGGATCACGCCTGTGGAGCTCGGGCATAGGTACGTCCAAGAGCACTTCGACATATCCGGGCAGGTGGGCGCGGTTCCACGAATGGACGTCGTGGAACATCGCGATCGTCGCGCAAACGACGATGTGGCCCTGGTTGGCGAGCGACTCACATAGCCGCGCATAGACAAACGCACGTTGCCGGCGACTGGCCAGGTCGAAGGCTCCCGTGACGCCGAGGACGTAGCGCAGATCGTCCCCGTCAAGGAGGATCGGACGGCAGCCGCCGGCATGTAGACGTCGCACCAGCTCACGGGCCACTGTGGTCTTTCCAGCTCCGGAAAGGCCGGTGATCCAGATGACCGATGCCCGCGGACCCATTGACGCATGCCACTTCTGGCCGCCGGTGTCCGTAGCTGTCCTGCTCGGTTCAACGGAGATCATTTGCTGCACCTTCGAGACGTCGGAACAACACCGGCGCTACCCGGGAGGCGGAGTGGTAAACATCCGATTGCGCCACGACAAAAAGGATCTTGCCAACGGATGTATCACATGCTGAACAATCCCGCGCCGGCAGATCTCCCGATAGCCCTTGACGACTCATCGGCCGATCAGTTATTGCGCTTTCCCCCACCTTGATCGGAGCAGCCAGAAAGAGATGTTGGCACGCCGAGAATTGATCTTCGACTATTTTTCGCGACTCGGAATTAGTTCGTTTGAGCACGGCGGACCGGGGTACGAGCCGCCCAACGTTCACTCTCCATACGCCTAGGTGTCACTCGGAGGAGGCGCTGGGGTTGCTTTGCGGCCCACGCCGACGATCGTGCTGGCATCGCCGTCACAGACCGGGGATCTGATGATGAGTTTGCACACGACCTCGTTGACAGAGGCCGCGAGCCCGCGTTCGCTGCACGCGCTGTTCGCGGAAGGTGGCCTGGTGCGCGCCGCTGGCGCGCACAGCGCGTTGGGTGCGTCTCTTGTGGAGAATGCGGGCTTCGACGCCGTCTGGGCCTCGAGCTTCGAGATCTCCGCGGCGCGTTGCCTGCCCGACGCGAGCCTGCTGACAATGACGGACTACCTACAGGCGGCCGTCCAGATGCAGGAGGCATGTGGTATCCCGGTCGTGGCCGATGTGGACACCGGGTTCGGCGGCACGATGAACGTGGCGCACATGGTCCGCGAGTACGAGCGCGAAGGTGTGACCGCCGTCTGCATCGAGGACAAGGTCTTCCCGAAGATGAACAGCTTCGTGTCCACCGACCACACCCTCGTCGACGTCGAGACCTTCTGCCGGAAGATCGAGGTGGCCAAGAGCGTCCAGCAGGGAGCGGACTTCCACGTCATCGCCCGCACCGAGGCGCTGATCGACGGCCACAGCGTCGACGAGGCGCTGCACCGCTGCGAACGCTACGCCGAGGCCGGCGCGGACTCGGTGCTCGTGCACTCGAAGTCCAAGTCGAACGAGCCGATCCTGGAGTTCCTTGCGGGCTGGGACCGCAGGGTGCCGGTGGTGATCGTTCCCACGACGTACCCCAATTGGGACGCCGGTGACGCGCACCGCGCGGGCGTATCCATGATCATATACGCGAATCAGTCGCTGAGAGCGACGGTCAGGTCAGTGCGCGAGGTGCTGGAGACGATTCGCCGGCACGGCAACTCCGCACCGGTGGAGGACAAGATCGCGTCAGTGTCCGAGATCTTCGCGCTGCAACGTCTCGATGAGTGGTTGGAGGTGGAGGAGTGATATCGACCGATCGCCTCCTGCGGGCGCTGGACGAGCGTGAGTTCGGCTTTCACACCGGCGTGCCGTGCTCCTACCTCGCCGGCCCCATCGCCGAACTGACCGGACAGAAGCGGTACGTGTCCGCGGTGAACGAAGGTGCCGCCGCGGCGGTAGCCGCCGGCGCGGCCGCGGCCGGCATCCGATCCGCCGTCTGGGCGCAGAACTCGGGACTGGGCAACCTGCTCAACCCACTCACCTCCTTGCTCATCCCGTACCACCTTCCAGTGCTGGTGTTCATGAGCCTGCGCGGTTGGCCCGATCCGAACCGGGACGAGCCGCAGCATCGGGTCATGGGCGAGGCCACCCACGCACTGCTGGACGCCGTGGGCGTCAAGCACCAGACGCTGCCGGCGACGGCCGGCGATATCAGCGAGGTGCTCGACCGGGCGGTGGCGGAGATGACCGCGGGACGGCCGACGTTCGTTCTGGTGGAGAAGGGCGCGATAGCCCCGCCGCCAACTCCCCCGGTCGACGGCCGGCCCGCCGAACCGTGGCGGATGACCCGCGTCGAGGCGCTACGAACGGTCCTGGACGGCATTCCCAACGCACTCTTCGTGTCGACCACCGGCTACACCTCTCGGGAGCTGTTCGCCCTGGAGGACTCCGAACGGATCTTCTACATGCAGGGTTCCATGGGTCACGCGTCCGCGTTCGGTCTTGGCGTGGCCCTCACGGCTGGCACGAGAGTGGTCGTTCTGGACGGCGACGGGGCCGCGCTCATGCACCTCGGCACGCTGTCAACCATCGGCGCGACCGCGCCGGAAGGCCTCGTCCACGTCGTCTTCGACAACGGCAGCTACGACTCGACCGGTGGACAGAAGACAACCTCCGAGCACACCTCACTCGCCGAGGTCGGCCTCGCCGCCGGATACCGCACCGCCGTACGCTGCCGCAGCCGTGAAGAACTCACCCGTGCGGTCGCCGGCGCCTCGAATGCCCCTGGACCGCACCTGGTCGTGGCCGACGTCGCCAGCCTTCGCGGCGACCCGCCGCCGCGGGCAACCTCGGCGATCTCCGCTCCCCAGATCCACGCCCGGTTCGCGCGAGCCGCCCGAGTCCACAGTTCGGTGAGGTCATGAAGAGCCCCGCCTTCGCCCCAGATGCGGCGCCCGCGCAGGTGTCGATCGCCCTCGGTGCGCGCCACCAGCTTCGCGCGGTGCTGGCCGCCAGAGCCGTCAATCGGGTCATGGTGGTGGCCAGCGAGCGCACAGCCGGCTCCGGCGTCGTGCGAGCCATGCTCGACCGCACCGCTGCCCGCTTCCTCATTCGCTTCACCGCCTTCACACCCAACCCTCGCATCGAGCAGACCCTGGCGGGCAGCGCCCTGCGGGAGCATTGGCAGCCGGACATCATTGTCGCGATTGGCGGCGGAAGCGCCATCGACACCGCCAAGCTCCTCAGATCACTGCCCCCGCGGCGAGAGACGGCCTTGCGGGTACTCGCCGGCGACGAGGCGCCCGTGCCTCATCCGGTGCCCCTGGTCGCGGTACCCACCACGGCCGGCACCGGAAGCGAGGTGACACGGTTCGCAACCGTCTACGTCGGCGACGTCAAAGCCTCCCTGGACCATCCGACCGTCCTTCCAGAACATGCGATCGTGGATCCGGAACTGCTGCGCACGTGCCCCACCACGCTGATGTACAGCGCCGCGTTCGACACACTCTGCCACGCGTTGGAGTCCTACTGGAGCCGACGCTCGACCGCCCCGTCGCGCGCGTTGGCACTACCAGCGCTGCGCCAGACCATCGAGATCCTCGCCCGAGACCTCGAAGTCGTCGGCGACAACGAGCGGCTCGCCTTGGCGTCCGCCGCGACCGCCGCCGGCCGGGCCATCGACCTGACCCGCACCACAGCGGCCCACGCCTTCTCCTATCCCCTCACCGCCCACTTCGGGGTACCGCACGGCGTGGCGTGCCTGCTCAACCTGCTCTGGCTCGTGGACTACAACAGCGAACGCATCGCACACCGCACCCCGGCCGCGACGCGGGTGTCCACGGTACGAGCCGCCCTGCGACGCCTTGACCCGCGCTCGGCGCCGGCGCAGGCGGTGAGATCTTTGCTGGTCCGTGCCGGCCTCCCCGATCGCCTGAGCGACTACGGCGTACGCCACGCCGACGTCTGCCACCTCGTCGACGCGGGGCTGGGCTCCACCCGATCCGGAAACAACCCGGTCCCCCTGGACCACGGCGCCGTCTCGGCTCGCATCTACAGCCTGGTCTAACAGAAACCGAGGCGCTCTAAGAAAGGACACGTCGTGCGCGTCATCATCCCCGCCGCGGGCCAGGGACGCCGGCTACTGCCGCACACCACGGACATGCCGAAGGCGATGCTCCCCGTCGGTGGCGTACCGATCATCGAACGGCTCTTGGGCCAACTGCACGACGCACAAGCAACCGACGTGGTCTGCGTCGTCGGACACCAGGCCGCCAAACTGAAGCAGCACGTCCAGCGGATCTCCAAGCGCCCACCCGTCGCCTTCGTCCACAATGCACACTACGCCCGCGCGGACAACATCATGTCGCTGCTCGCCACGGCGCCGTACTGGGATCGAGAAATCGCCATCATCGATTCCGACGTGCTCGTCTCCGCCCGGATCGTCGAGCAGATCGTCCGCGACACCGGAGACACCATGGTCATCGACACCTCCCGGAAACCCGACACCATAGACATGGCTGTCGAACTGCGCGACGGCGCGGTATGGCACCTTGCCAAGCAGATGCCGCCAGCCAAAATCGGAGGGGAGTTCTTCGGCGTTTCGCGATGGAGCAAGGCGAGCGGTTTGCAGCTCCTGAAGACCATGCGTGACATGGTCGACGCCGGCACAACGGATACATGGTACGTGTTCGCGATCCGCGAGCTCGCCAAGCGGCTGCGGATACCGCCGCTCTACGCCCAGCCGGACGAGTGGATAGAAGTAGACACCGCCGACGACCTCGCCACCGCCAACGCCGCGCATCAGGCCGGCGTGGCTTGGGCGCGATGACCCCGTACCCAGACACGACCCACCCGGCCACCCACAACGAAAGGAAGACCATGAAAGGCGACAACAGCAGGACCGGCCAACTGGAGTGGGACTACACACACCTCGCCGCCACCTACTCCATGCGGCCGCCCTACGCGCCCGGCGTCGTCGACCAAATCGTCGCCGCCAGCGGGCGCCCCAATCCACGCACCGCCGACATCGGCGCCGGAAACGGCCATCTCACGGTGGATCTGCTGGACCGCGGCTGCGTCGTCGACGCCGTCGAACCCAACCAGGCCATGCGGGACATCGGCGTACGACGTACAGCGGGACGTCCCCACATCAGCTGGTCCGTCGGCATCGCCGAGGACAACGGCCTGCCCGCGGACACTTACGACCTCGTCGCCTACGGATCGGCATTCAGCACCACGGACCGGCCCCAGGCCCTCCAGGAAACCGCGCGGATCCTGCACACCGGCGGCTGGTTCGCCTGCATCTGGAACCACCGCAGGCTCGACGACCCACTGCAAGCCCAGATCGAGGCCTACATCCACCGACAGATTCCGAACTACACCTACGGAAGCCGGCGGGAGAACCAACAACCGCTGATCGAAGCAAGCGGCAGGTACGGGCCGGTAACCAAGCTGGAGGAACAGATCGTGCACCGCGTGCCGGTTGTCGACTGGATAGACGCCTGGCGCTCCCACGGCACTCTTCAGCGTCAGGCCGGCGACGCGTTCGAGGATATTATCGACGCGATCGAGCGGATGGTGGGCGAAAGATTCACGGATCAGATCGACGTGCCATACACCACCGTCGGCTGGATGGCCGCCAAGTCTTGAGCCAGCATCGCCCGGACAGCCGCATCCCAATCCACGGCATGAGAACACCGTCCAGTGGGTAGAACCATCCACAGGCGCCAGCAGAACGGGAGCGACGAAAGGTGACGCGGACACCCATCGCATCCGCCGCACGCCGGTGGACCGCGGCACTGGTGCTCAGCGGTGCCGTATTCCTGGTCGTGTTCGACAGCCTCTCCGTGGCGACCGCGCTGCCGTCGATCGGGTCGCAACTTCAGATGAGCCCGGTCCAGCTGAGCTGGGTCGTCAACCTCACCTCCCTGATCATCGGTGGTCTGCTCCTGCTCGGCGGCCGGGTCGCCGACCTGTGGGGGCGCCGCCGGATCCTGGTGGCGAGTCTGGCGCTGTTAACCGCGGGCTCCCTCGTGGCGGGCACCGCGACGAGCATGCCGATGCTGCTGACCGGGCGGGCGCTGCAAGGGCTGGCCTCCGCCTTCGCGCTGCCGACCGCACTGGCCTTGACCGGGGCGCTGTTTCCCGAGCAACCATGGCGCAACCGCGCGTTCACCGTGGCTGCTGTCTTCGGCGGCACCGCCGGTCTGGCCGGTGCCATCTGTGGCGGCATGCTCACCTCCGCCTTCGGCTGGCGATCGATTTTCCTGGTCACCCTCCCGGTCAATCTGGCGGTGATGGTCGCCGCGATACGGGTACTGCCGCTCGATCCGGCCCGGGCCGACCGGCGCCGGCGACTCGACCTGGTCGGGGCGGCACTGGTCACCGCCGGTCTGGTCGTCGTCATCTTCGGGCTCGGCCGGATAGGAGAGTCCGGCCCGTGGCACGCCGACGCACTCGGCGCTGTCGCGGCCGGTGCCGCGCTGCTCGCCTGCTTCGCGGCGGTGGAGCGGCGCACCGCCAACCCTCTGATGCGGCTGAATCTGTTGCGGTCTCGCCGCCTCACCGGCGGCAGCCTGGGTATCGCGGCGCACTCGGCGGTCCACTCGGTGATCGTCGTGGTGGGCAGCCTGCACCTGCAAGACGCCCACCGGCTATCCCCGGCCGCCGCCGGCCTGGCACTTACCCCCGCCCTGATAGCAGCCACCGCCAGCGGACCGCTCGGCGCCCGGCTCGTCGCCTGGACCGGTGCGCGCCCGGTGGCCGCGGCCGGCCTCGCACTCGACGCTGTCGCCCTCACCCTGCTGGCGGTCAACGCCGGCAGCCCCAGCTATGCCACCGCCGTCCTGCCCTGGCTGATTCTGCAAGGCATCGGCGGCGGCTGGATCTACCTCGCCCTCACCCAGGCCACCATCGGAGGCGTCGGCGACGCCGACCGGGGCACCCGAGCCGGCATCTTCGAGGCCGCGACACACATCGGCGGGGCCACCGCGGTAGCCACGTACCTAGCGCTGATCGCGTCAAGCCTGGGCTACCGCGGCGCCTACCTGGCCGGCGCCATCTTCGCCGTCGCCGGCGCGCTGGCGGTAAGCCTGGTCATGCCCAGAACTCTGGACCTGAGAAGCATCCGCCCCCCACTTCAGGCCGCACGACCCGCTCCACCGCACCCCGAACCATCGGCCCGGCCCGGACGTCCCAACGCATGATCGACGCAGCGATCGGGTCATCGTCGGGCCACTTGTCGATCCGCCCGCACCACGGCTCGTCGTGGGTCGCCGACGACCCCGCCCGGACCGGCTGCCGGCCACCTACACCCGCACGCACGGATCGCAGCGCTCGCCGAACCCCCCGGCCGTCCACTGCCAGCTCCGCGAGACAAGCCCGAGCGGGTCTACGCGGCCCCACCTGCACCACCCTGACGCAACGTAACCAGCCAAACGGACCAGACTTCCCCGTTGCTTTCCCGGATCGCCGATCCGGGAACAGACATTGTGGACAAACGTCGACCACCGGCGCGACCAACGGCGGACGGGTGAGGCCGCGGGAGCAACGGTCTGGACCACGACGGACATCGCGGTAGCTCAAATCTCTGTCCAAATAGGGGGGTCGAAGCCACCCCGACTCCGAAAGGTCTCGGATTCTCCCCGTCACCGCAACTGTCCTTGGTGGACAAAGGTGTGCCTACTGAGGTGTCAGGGAGTCCAGACGGTGCCGCGGGCCTCGTACTCCAGCACACCCTCGGTTCGGGTGGCCACGTCGGCGCTGACCTCGCGACGGACCAGGTGAAGGGCAAGCTCCAGGCCGGAGGTGATGCCGGCGGCGGTGACCAGGTCGCCGTCGTCGACCACCCGGGCGTTCTTGACCAGGCCACCGCGGGCGGTCAGCTCGGCCTTCGCCCCGGTGTGCGTGGTGCACGGCCGGCCGTTGGTCAGCCCAGCGGCGGCCAGGATGATGGCCCCGGTGCACAGCGACGCGATCGTCAGGCCGGGGCGGCGCGCGGCGGCTAGCTTGCGCGGCAGGTCGCCCTTGTTGATCTCAGGCCAGATGCCCGGCTCGTTCGGCCGGGCGAACCCGCCACCCGGCACCACGATCACGTCGGCGGAGTGGGGGGACCAACCCTGCTCAACCCTGACCTTCGTGCCGAACGCGAGCGTCACCACTCGCGGACGCCCACCGGTCACACAGGACACCGCGAGCGCGCCGCCGGACAGCCGCCCGGCCAACGAGAACACCTCGAAAGGGCCGGCGAAGTCCTGCTCCTCCGCGCCGTCGAACATCACGATCTGCACCCGCAGCGGCCCCGACGCCGCCCGCGCCGTCCCCGGCACGGCCGCACCAGCACCGGCGGCCAGCGCACCCGCCCCTGCCACGAAGCTCCTGCGCTCCACACCATCACCCTTTCCCGGCCGTCACCGCGCCACAGGGAAGTAGTCGGCGGCGACACCGGTCCAGTTCCCGCGACTCATCGACATTTCTAAATCGCCCCGCCGGGACTGCGTCGAGGCGGTCGGAACTTTTCCGGGCTCGGTGCCGACTACTACGAGAGCCGGATCCCCATCTCCCCGGCGGAAGGATTGAATGTCATGAGGACCGCGTTGCGGCGTACCGTGCAGGCCGGTGCGGCCGGCCTTTTCGTTGGTGGTGTCGTGTTGCTGACCGCCGGGCCGGCCGCCGCCCATGTCACCGTCAGCCCGACGGTTACCGCGGCCGGGTCGTACACGGTGCTGACCGTATCGGTGCCGCACGGCTGCGACGGCGCCGGCACGACCAAGGTGGCCATCAAGATCCCCGAGAAGATCATCGCGGTGACGCCGACGGTCAACACCAACTGGTCGGTGCGGAAGGTGATGGCTGACCTGAACCCGCCGGTCAAGGACAGCCACGGTAACGAGGTCACCCAACGCGTCTCCGAGGTCGTCTACACCGCGAAGGCACCGTTGCCCGACGACATGCGGGACAAGTTCGAGCTGTCGCTGAAGCTGCCGGACACGCCGGGCGAGACGCTGGTGTTCCCGTCCGTGCAGACCTGTGAGAAGGGCGAGACCGCCTGGGTACAGGTGCCGGCCACCGGGCAGAACCCGGACGACCTCGAGCACCCGGCTCCCGGCTTCAAGGTCACCGAGGCGGCCAAGGAGGGCGACGAGGCCGCCGTGAACGCCAACACGGCACTGACCAGCGCCCAGAGCGACACCGGTGACAATGACAGCGGCGGCACCAGCACAGTGAGCTGGATCGCGCTCGCCGTCGGCATTCTCGGTCTGCTGCTCGGCGGGTTCGCGGTCCTGCGCCCGACCCTCACCAAGTCCCGCGACACGACGGCCTGATGCCGGTCGCTGCCCGACGCCCGCTGGCCCGGCTGGTGGGCCTGGCCGGTGCCGTGCTCTGCGGCCTGCTGGTGGCGCTCGGGCCGGCGGCCCCGGCCCGAGCGCACGCCGCCCTGCTCGGCACCGACCCGGCGGACGGTGCGGTCCTGCCGGACGCGCCGGCCGAGGTC
Organism: Phytohabitans sp. LJ34; assembly: GCF_052068095.1. NCBI lineage: Bacteria > Bacillati > Actinomycetota > Actinomycetes > Micromonosporales > Micromonosporaceae > Phytohabitans > Phytohabitans sp. LJ34. The sequence continues at coordinate 285,323 of NZ_JBQHDG010000004.1, forward strand.
ACGCTGACCTTCAACGAACCGGTCCAGGTCCGCACCGGTGCGGTCCGGCTGCTGAACGCCGCCGGCACCGAACAGCCGGCGGAAGTACGCACCGTGGACACCCGCATCGTGCTCACCGTGCCGCCCGGACTCGGCGACGGCAGCTACGTGATCACCTGGCGGGTGATCTCCGCGGACAGCCACCCGGTCGCCGGCGGTCTCACGTTCGCCATCGGTGCCCCCACCGCGACCGGCATCGACGTCGCGACCGTCCCGGAACCCAGCCGCGGTGTCCGCCTGACCAGGCAGGTCACCGAGGCGCTCGGCTACGCCGGCGTGCTCGGCACTGCCGGCCTGGCCGCCTTCGCGCTGCTGCTGCTGCCCCGGGCGGGTGGCTCCTCCGGCACCGTCCTGGTACGCCGCCGCGTCTACGCCGTCCTGCGCTGGTCGGTACCGGCCACCCTGGCCGTCCTCGTCGTGGCGCTGCCGGTGGTGGTCGCCTGGCAGGACGGCAGAGGTTTGGACGCGCTCGCCGAGCCGGGGACCTGGCGGACGGCCCTGAGCAGCGACACCACGCTGACCGCCCTACTGGCCGCCGTGGGCCTTGCCGTGACGTTCCTCGCCGTCCGCGTCGCCCGGGCGGACACCCATCCCCGGTACACGCCGGCCGGGGGCGCGGCCGCCGCCGCGCTGGCCGTCGGATCGCTGGCATTGGCCGGGCACACCCGCACCTTCGGCCCGGCCGCTCTGGTGCTCTCCGCCGACCTGCTTCACGTCACCAACGCGGCCCTCTGGCTCGGCGGGCTGATCGGCCTGACCCTACTGCTGCTGCCCTCGTCCGAGGCGACCGCGGGCGCGGCCGCGACGGTGGTCGCCGGGTTCTCCCGGATCGCCGCGTGGCTGGTCGCCGGCCTCGCCCTGACCGGCGTCCTGCTCGGCTGGCGGATCATCCGCTCCTGGTCCGCCCTGTTCGGCACCACCTACGGCGCCGCCCTGTTGGTGAAGGTCGGTCTCGTCGCCGTGATCCTCGGCATCGCCGCGTGGAACCGCTATCGCCTCGTTCCGCGCATCACGCCGCAGCAGAGCACCGGCCCGGCATGGCCGGCGCTGCGCCGCACCGTACGGGCCGAGGCCGGCCTGCTCGCCGCCGTCCTGGCCACCACCGGCGTCCTGGTCACCCAAAGCCCTGTCCAGGAAAGCACCGACCCGTCCACACCGCCGGACCGCCCGGCATCGGTGGAACTCACCGCGCAGCTCGGCGACCACAGCGCGGTCGTCGTGCTCACCCCCGGCACCACCGGCGTCAACTCGCTCCAGCTCAACATCCTCGACGCCGGCAAACGCCCGATCGAACCGATCGCGGCCCCCGAGCTCAGCTTCAGCCTGCCCGCACGAGACGTCGGACCGCTCGAACGCCCGGTCTCGCGTACCGCCCCGGGACGCTACGAGGCGGTCGCCGAGTTCCCGCTACCCGGCCGATGGATCATCGAGGTCAGCGTGCGCACGTCCAAGTACGAGAACCCGATCGCCCAGATCCCTGTGGAGATCTCGTGAAGCGCCGGACCGGACGACTGACCGTCATCGCGGCGGCCGCGGTGGCCGCCCTGCTGTTCGCCGGCTCCCCCGCGGCCGCGCACGTCCTGCTCGCCAAGGCACAACCCAACGGCGACGGCAGCACCACGCTCACCTTCACCTTCGATCACGGCTGCGGCGACTCACCCACCACCGAACTGATCGTCTCGCTTCCCGCCGGCGCGACGCCGCCGTCCCGCACCGAACAACCCGCGGGTTGGAAGGCGACCACCGAGCCCGGTCGCATCGCCTGGACCGGCCCTGGGCTCAAGGCCGGCGCCGAAGCCGCGTTCTCCCTTGTCACCCGGCTCACCGGCACGATCGGCCAGCCACTGCGCTTCCCCACCGTGCAACGCTGCGCCAACAAAGAGCAGTACCAGTGGACCGACCCGCAACCCGGCGACGAGCATCCGGCACCGAGCCTGATCGCCACGGGAGCGATCCTCGCTCCCCAGCCCGGAGCGGCGGCGCGAGCGCCCGCCGCGCCGACGGACACCGGCGCCGCCAGCCTCCCACAGGCAGCCCTCGCCCTCGCCATCCTCGTCGCCGCGGCCGCGGTCGCCGCCACCCTCATCACCCGCCGGGCAGCCGTTGCCCGCGGGTAGACCCGCTTGTCCATCCAGTCGATTTCTCGGGAGGAACCAGCATGAGTGAACGGCGTACGGTCCTGCGCGCGGCGGCGCTGGGCGGTGTCGGGTTAGGACTGTCCGCGGCGACCCCGGCAGCGGCCGCCACCGGACGGGGTCCGCGGATCGCGATCCTGCTCTACGACGGCCTCACCGCGCTCGACGCCGTCGGCCCATACGAGGTGCTCTCCCGGGTACCGGACGCGTCCGTGTTCACCGTGGCCAAACGGGCCGGGCAGCTACGCACCGACACCGGCGTGCTCGGACTGGTCGCGGACCGCTCCCTGCGCCAGGTAGGGCACGCCGACGTCCTGCTGATCCCCGGCGCCGGAAACCGGGGTGTCATCGCCGCCATGGACGACGCCGAGACCCTCGACTGGGTACGGCGGATCCACCGGCGCACCACCTGGACCACCTCGGTGTGCACCGGAGCCCTGATCCTGGGCGCCGCCGGCCTGCTCACCGGCGTACCCGCCACCACCTACTGGGCCTCCCGCACGTACCTGCGCGACACCTTCGGAGCCGTCCTCACCGAAGGCCGCTTCGTCGAGTCCGGGAAAATCATCACCGCGGCCGGAGTGTCCGCCGGCATCGACATGGCCCTGCACCTGGCCGCGAAACTGGCCGGCGATCGGGTGGCCCAGGCACTACAACTGGCGGTCGAGTACGACCCCGCGCCACCCTTCGACACCGGCAGCCCCGACAAGGCTGGACCGGAACTCCAGGCGCTCGCCCTACAACTTCTCGAGGCGGCCGCGAGGTGAGCTCGGCTCGCGATCGTGGCCGCCCACAGTGGACAGATGACGCGGCGGTTGGCGGCGGGAGAGGCACGTCGGTGTCCTTCACCGTGCCGTAGGTCGGTTCACGCTGCACGCCCCGGTCGGTGCGGGCGCCGGTACACACTTGTCGGTGTACGCAGATTTGGTGGCCGGATGCCGGCGGGAAGCCATAGCCCAGGCACGGGTACGGTCGCCGTGCCTACCGGCCGTGCCGGGAGCCGACCACGGTAGTCGTACGTGGGCCCGTCCATCCAGGACTGTCGTTGGTCCACGGCCTGCCTCCTCCGGCGCCGGTTTGTTGGGCCGCCCGCTGGCGCTCTGCTTTCCGACCCGACGTAGGCAATCCTCTTACCTCGCCGCCGTGATCGGAAGCTACGCCCACCGAAAGGGCACGCACCGTCGGCTTTCTGTCCTACGTCGGCGTGGCCTCCGTCGCCGCTTTCCTGGTACCGCCGCGCGCGATGACTTTCTCATCCCAAGGGCGTTGGGAGCTGCTGCGGTCAGCTGTGAGGTGGGCGAAAGTGGACGACGCGTCGCGCGATCTCCGCGTCCAGTGGGCTCATGTCGTGGCTCAGGAGCTCCGATGGAGGCCACCACCTGAAGGCCAGAGCCTCCTCGTTCACGGTCAGCCGGGGCATGAGCTCAAGGTGAACCTGGTAGACAGCGAGGAGTTCCCGGCGCTTCGGCCTCGCCAGAACGAACTCGGCCACGCCGGCGAAGGTAAGGCTCGGCAGGTCGATGCCGGTCTCCTCGCGCAGTTCCCGTACGGCGGTCTGGCGTGCCGTCTCACCTGGCTCACGCCGTCCGCCCGGCAGCTCCCACTGCTTTCGCCAGCTATCGAAGATCATTAGGACGGCATTCGCGTAAGTGGCAACCACCAACGACGCTGGCATGGGCACCTGCCCCAGGTCCTTCTCCGCGAGGAACCGGAAGTCGACCAAGGTGTTGCCCACACGATCACGAATCGGAAGCACAGCCATCCCGACACACGTCCGGAGATCTTTGGAGCGGCTGATCGCGGTGCGGTCAGGCCGCGCCGGTGACCAGCGGGTCGTGAACCCGGCCGATAAACAGCGGTACGCCGGTGAACCGGTCGTGGATGACATACAGGAACGGTCGGTCGACGAAGAACTGCGGGCCCTGCGGGATCGACGGCGGTCGGACGATGACGGCCGACGCGGCTGCCGCCTCGGTGCCCTTCTCGTCCACCGCGATGAACGTCTCGTGCACAACGTCGTCGATGCACAAGGCCGGATCGGTGCTCATGCCGGTGAAGTCGGCCCGTGACGTGAAGGCCGTAGGCATGCCGAGGCTGGCCAGCGCGGCACCCAGCTCGGCCGGGAGGCGGAACGTCCACCGTGGCAGGCGCAGCTGGACGTCGGTCACCTGGAACCCGGTCAGCAGCGCGCCCAGCCACGTGGCGTCGAGACTCGCCTCGACCGCGGCGAGATTGTCCCGGGTCGGCATGACGATGGCCATGGCCAGCCCGTCGCCCGCGTACGGCACGTCGACCGCGCGCCAGCCGTCCCCCTCGAGGTAGCCCATCCTGTCGAAGGGCCCGCGCATGATCGGGACGTCGACGACGCTGCCGTCATCCCGGGTGAACGCCCCGACCGCCGTGGCCGTCGCCTTGAATGGGTACTTCCAGGCCGCGACGAGGTAGATCGTGTTGGTCAGTATCAGGCTGGTGTCGGGGCTCAGGACGCCGGCCTGCAACAGCTCCGGGATCTTCGCGTTGGTCCGGTCGGACACCCAGGTGTTGATCTCGTGGCGGGCCACCTCCGGCGCGCCGCGGAAGTCGACCGGGCGCGGCGCGGCACCGTAGTAGCCGGCCAGGGTGTCCCGGAACCCGGCGCGCAGGCCCAGATCGAGCCGTGTCCACAGAGCGTTGGCCGTGGTCAGCCGCGGCTGCTTGATCCCGTCGCCGTCCTGGTATCGGCCGGCGAGCACCTGATCGACGGTGTTCAACCCGCTGTCGAGCGCACCCGGCCGCGGATACGGCGCGTGGAGCACGGCATCCATCTCGTCCGCCGTCGTCGAGCCGGCGCCCGCCCGGGTCATCGCGAGCGCGAGTCCCACCGAGTACGGCGCGCACACCACGTTGCCGCCCGCACGGGTGGACGCCAGCTTGCGGTAGAGGTCGGCCGTGAAGCCGCGTACCGCGGTCGCGGCCGCCTGCGTCGTGGCCGGATCGGGCGGAACGCGTAGCGGGTCCGTCGCCGTGGACGATCCGCCGATCCGGCGGGGATGACCTGGGGCGGCGGTAAGGGCAGCGGCCGCGAGCGGGAGCGCCCCGAGAACCGATCGACGCGAGACCATGCCGCGACGGTAGAACAGTCCTATGGGGACACGCCAGGCTCAGGTCCCAAATGCATCGAAGTTAACGAATGTTCTCTACGTGCACGCAGTCCCCGGCGGGCCACCCGATCCCGCCAATATTTCGGCTCACTCGACCTGCGTCTGACCCACTCGCTGCTCACGCCGAAGACTTCGCCCAGCTCGTGGAACGGGAGTACGCCATCGCAGCTGGGAAGATGCAGGGCCAACGTTCTGGCATGTATCTCGCGGTTGGTTGCGATCCCTTGTGCGGTAGCGGACCGACGCCGCCGGTAGCCACCGGAGAGGCGGACGGTCGATGGTGGATCGAGGGGGTCTCGTGCGGATTTCAGGTAGAGCAGGCCGGTGGGCGCTGGTTACAGCGTTGGTCGTTGGGCTGCTCGCAGTCGCTCCGGCAGCACCAGCGGTCGCAGCGCCGTACTTCGAGGTACGTGCGCAGCACAGCGACAAATGTCTGGACGTGGACAACGGCTACACGTACAACGGCGCCAACGTCAAGCAGTGGGACTGCGTCGGGGTTCCGCAGCAGCGCTGGATGCTGGCCTACATGGGTGGCGGCTTCTACGAGCTGCGCGCTCAGCACAGCGGCAAGTGTCTGGACGTGGACAACGCCTACACGTACAACGGCGCCAACGTCAAGCAGTGGGACTGCGTCGGGGTTCCGCAGCAGCGCTGGGCGCTGGAGGCTGTGGGGGGTGGCTTCTACCAGCTGCGCGCTCAGCACAGCGGCAAGTGTCTGGACGTGGACAACGCCTACACGCACAACGGCGCCAACGTCAAGCAATGGACATGTGACGGAGTTCCGCAGCAGCACTGGCGGCTGATCTGAGCTGCGGCTGATATCGGCGGTGGGCGGTCGCGTTTCACGGATCGCCCGCCGCCGCGCCGATTGCCTCAACCGGCGCCAAGGCAGATGAACCCAGTAGCGAGGTTGGCGGCCGCGAGGGCGTCCGCGGGCGTTTGTCCCGTTGCCGCTCGCTGGTGGTAGCGCACCATCACTTCCATCGCCGTGTGGTCGGCGACCCGGGCGACGCTGGCCACCACGGTCGCGGTCCCCGCGGCGAGCAGGGCTGTCGCCAGGCCGAGTGGCTCGTCGCCGGGTCTGAGTTCGGCTAAGCCCAGATCGCAGGAGGACAGGACGACGGTGTCTGGGGTAGCGAAGCCGTCGTGGAGGTCGTAGCCGAACAGTGGCCCCCCGGCGAGGTCGAGGCTGGAGAAGAGGGCGTTTTCGGGGTGATGGTGGCCGTGAGCTGTCAGGTGCGCGAGCGAGGCGTGGCCGAGGCCGGCCATGGTGGCGGCCGGCGTGCCTGAGTCTCCTTTGAGGACGGTCGCATCGGGATACAGTGCGGCGATTGCGTCTACCTCTGCTTCGCCACGGTCGTTGCCGGGGCCGGCCACGAGCAGCACCCGGGCGTCGCGCTGGATGCGACGTCGGCGTTGCCGGGCCGTATGCCAGGCGGTGGCCGATGCTGCGACGGTGACTGGCCGGCCGGTCCCGGCTGGCAGAGCCGACCAGGCGGCCGTCGCAAGCGCCCCAGTCGGTACCACGACAAGTGCCCGGTCTGCGATGTGGGGCAGGAGCGGGTCGAGGATCGCGGCGCTGAGGCGGGCGGCGTCGTAGCGAGTGGCGGTGGCCAGTGCCGTGGCCATGCGTGCTGGTAGGGCGCGTCCGGCTTGGGCGTCGAGGTCTGCCCGGAGCCGCGCGACCGTCTCCGCCACCGCGTTGTAGCTGCCGAGGTTGATCACCGTGGCCGTGCCGGTGGTGAGAACGAGGGCGCGCAGTGCCTGGCCGTCTTGCAGGTAGATCACCAGCGCCACGTCGCTGAGCTGATCTTTGAGTTCGCCAAGCGAGGCTAGTGCCGGCCCGGCGCCGGACCGGGTTCCGGGGGCTAACCAGCTCCGTTCCCGGATCGTCCGTTGTAGAGCGTCAATCCGTGTCCGTAGGCCGCTGGTCGGCCGGCCGGCCAGTTCAGTGTCCCGCAGTGTGTACCGGAGCTGGCGAAGTTCTTCCAGGGCGGCCGCGGCCATAGGGTCGGCGGGCGGCCGCACCGGTGGCAGCAACAGTGCCTGCGCCCTCGCCCGCTCGGACCATCGGTAGATCGCCGGCACCGACCCTTGCGCCAGTGCCTGGGCCAGGCCGGCCCGTGCGAGGTCGCGACCGTGTACGGAGGCTCCGGTTTGCAAATCGAAGGAGCCGAACTGGGTGCGGTGCCGGTGCACGGCGGTCAGCCCGGCACGCAGCTGCCTGCTCGCCTCGCCGGGGCGCCCGGCGGCCTGGGCCAGCTCGGCCAGCGCGAGGCGCCGCACGAGGCGGGTGTCGAGACGTTCGGCCCGACCCGGCCTTCCGAGTCGCTGGGCCAGCCGCGCGCCACGAGCCGGCTGCCTCGCCGCGACAAGAGCGCGCACGGCGACGAGGTCTGCGACGCGGGCGTCCTCCACCAACCCGAGCGGCCGGAGCCGGCGCGCCAGCCGTTGCGCCCGTGCGGCCAGCGCGGCGTGCCCGACGGCGCTGTTTGTCGTGGCCGCCTCGGCCCGAAGCCGCAGCAACGAGAGCAGGCCGGCCCGGCGCGCGTTGGCCCGGCTCAGAAACAGCGCACGGGCCCGTTCGGCCAACGCCGCCGCCTCCACGGGCCGATCGGCCAGCAGCGCGGCTTCGGCGCGCGCGTGCATCGCATCGGCATAGGTATGGCTGAGCCGCTGGCGCGCGGCGGCCTCGATCGCCCAGGCCAGCTCCCCGTCGGCCTCGCGGAACAGCCCTGCTGCCACGAGCGCACGGGCGTTTTCGACGGCCAGGATCGGCAGCCGGCCGGGCGCGATCGTCTCGTAGTCGGCGCGGCACTCGGCGAAGCGGCGCAGTGCCGAGAGCAGGTCTCCGGCCGCGATGTCGATGCAACCGAGGTTGACCCGGCTCATCGTCAGGTGTAAGGCGAGCCCATGGCGGGCCGCGATCTGCCCGCAGCGGCGCAGGTCGGCCCGGGCCTGCGTCACCCGGCCGGCCTCGAGGTGTACGAGGCTGCGGTTGTTGAGCACTTTGACCAGGTCGAGCGGGTGGTCGCGCTCGCGCAGCAGCGCCACCGCATCGTCGTAGTGGCGCAGGGCCAGGTCGTTGCGGCCGCGCCGTTTCAGCAGAAGCGCCCGCTGGGCCAGCAGGATCGGTCGTTGGGACCGGACCATCACCACCTCAGCCTCGTCGAGCAGCCGCAGTCCGAGCTCGACCCGCCCTCGCTCGGACTCGGCCCAGGCAAGGCTCAACAGCAGCCGGGCCCGGATCTCGTCCGCGGTACCGCCGTCGCCGCCGGCGAGCAGGGCGAGGCCGGTGCGAAGCTGGCGGATCGCGGTGGCCGGCCGCCCGTGGTCGCTCGACGTCATGGCGGCGGCATGCAGCCGACGTGCCTTCTCGATCCGCTGTGCCGTCGCCGATACGTGACTGGCGAGCGCCATCAGCTCACAGGGCCAGCGATGGCGTGACGACGCGCGGAACCGTGTCATCCGGCGGATGGACCAGCAACTGCGCTAACCCTCGCGCCACCTCGTCGAAGACAAACCGGCCGACCTCGTCGGCCTGCGCCGTCTGGGCCGGGGCAGGCTCGGGGAGGCGCAACTCGACCCGCAAGGGCGCGGCTGGCGCCAGCCAACCCTCCAGCCGGACCGACCCGTCCAGCCGCCCGACGATGGTGATCATGACGGTGCGACTGTCCGCTTCGAATGTAATTGTCCGGGTCCGTTCCGAGGCCCGGGCGCCGGAGCCGACCGGCACCTCCTCGACGAGTCGGGCAACCTCGAACTCCCAGACCGACTCGGACACGTCTGGATCCGGCCGCGAAAGGGCGAACCGTACGCGTGCGTCGAGGTCGGCGGGCGGTGGGTCGAGCTTGCCGTGTACGGCCGCGATGTGGTCCAGAATGGACAAGTCGACCTCGTCTAGCGGGGCGGCTGGATCGGTCATCGTTCTCTCCACAGAGGATCGGCCAGCAGAAGCTCTCGCAGCTTGGCCAGGCAACGGCCCCGGGTCGGGCCGATGCTTCCCCGTGGCATCGCCAACGCTTCGGCCACCGCGTCGTAGTTGGGCCGCTCGACGTGGGCGACGATGCGCAGAAGCTCACGGCAGCGGGGGGTTAGCTGCTGCAAGTGTCGCCATAGGCTCCGGTCACGCTCGTCGGACAGCAGCCGCTCGTCCAGCGGGAGCTGCGGGTCGGGCACCTCGTCGAGAACCGTATGCGGGTCGGCCATCTCGCGTCGTGCCCGGCCCCGCACGTGCCACGCCTCCCGTCGGGCCGCTGTGACCAGCCAGGCCGCAAGTGCCTGCGGCGACCGGATCTCGTCCATCCGGCGCAGAAACTCCATCCACGTCGTCTGCACGACGTCGGCCGCCTCTTCGACGCCGAGCCCCTGATCTCGGACCACACGCCACAACAACGGATTGAGCACCATCACGATGTCGTTGAGCGCTGTCTGATCCCCCACGCGGGCGCGATCCAGGCAGGCGGCAAGCCATGCGGTGCGGTCGGCCCGGTTCACCGTGGACATGGGCCAAATGGTACGGGCCGCTGGTGGCCTACACGACGGTTTCCACCTGCGCGGCGAATTCGCCGGCGACGATGGCGGCGGCGAAGGAGGTGCCGCTCCATTTCCCGTAGCCTTCCCCGGTCGATTTGCCCTGTGTTTCCTCCTTGGAGCCCGGCGTCAGGGGGATGGTGCTGACGATGTCGCCGGCGAGTCGCCAGTCGGTGACCCACCCTCCCCGGCTGCTGTAATCCTCCGGGAAGGTGGCCGATAGGCCCGCGCCGACGCTCACGACCATGCCGGTGGAGTGCCCGGCCACCCGCGCGTAGCTGGCCGGGAAGACCGGCTCATCGGTGCCGCCGTTACCAGCCGAGATCACCATCCGGACACCACGTCGGACCAAGTTGTCGATACCTTCCCTGGTCTGTTCGGCCTCGGCGGTCGTATCGTCCCCATCTTCGATCCGGCGGCCGAAGGCCAGCAGCGCGACGTCAACTGTCCCCGGATACTTGACCAGCCATTCTAGGGCGGCTACCACGTTTTTCTCGTCGACCTTGCCCTGATCGTCCATCACCTTCATCGACAACACCTGGGCATCGGGCGCGACCCGACGGATGATGCCGGCGATAAAGGTGGCGTGGCCCAGGTGGCTCCCGAAGTTCTCCTGATCGCCTACCTTGGCCAACTTTGGCATGGCGTTCGGGCGCGCCTCCTCCCACCCGGGAGCGTCGAGGACGAAGTCTTCCCCGCCCCGCTCAAGCAGCCAGGGATGCTCACGTACGCCGCTGTCCAGCAGGGCGACCACCGCTCGCCGGCGCGCCGGGCGCCGAGCGGGCGGGTCTCCCAACTCGGCACGATCGACTGGCATCCATGCGGCGTCGCAGCGTCCGTGCCCGCTCTTCTCGCCATACAGCTGGTAGATACCGGGGCGCGCCTCGCCATTGGTGGCGACCTCGTAGCCGCTCTTGCGGTGGGCGTCGTTCATCGTCAACTCCAGCGATTTGTGAACACGGTGTTGAAATCCAAGGGGACGTGGGAGGTCGCCCGGATACGTCCACCATCAGAGCACTCCGCCGCCGTGTCGATCCCCGGATCGGGTGTATCTGGCCACGCGCTTGCTCCCCTGACTTGTTACCAACCACCAGGAGTACCGAAGCAACCGTGCCAGCCTCCGGGACTGCTTTTCTGGGCCGCCGGCCGACGCTCAACTATCCGCGTCATAGCCACGCTCACCGAGGTAGCCGTGTTCCGGCAGAAGGAGTCTTGACCAATGGCGGGTCACGGGCTATTCCGACTGAAAGGGAGAGAGGATGAGAAAACGTTTCAGGAGGGTCGCACCTCTCAGCTTGGCCGCGGCTCTGGCGATCACCCTCTCGGCAGCGATCACACCGACACCGGCGTACGCGGCTGACACGCTCAGACAGGAGATCGCGATGGTCGGCAACGGCCTTCGGGCCGACGTCATGTGGGCGTCCGTCGACCCCTACACAGGCGTTTTCCTGTGGCCGAACAACACCAGCGCCTCGCAGGAGTTCGACCTGCTGGACAGCGGGAACGGTTTCTTCCGCATCAGGGCGCGGCATTCGAACCAATGCCTCATGCTCGACTGGCGGTCGGGGTCCTACGTCAACGGCACGCCGATCATCCAGTACCCGTATTGCGATGCCGGCTACGCGCCGGCGGAGTGGTACATCCGGTGGGTGGAGATCCCCGCGCACGGCGTCTGGGCTGCCGAGTGGAAAAGGACCATCGTAAACCGCCAAACCGGAAGGTGTCTGGAAGCGCCTTCCTCCTCCGGCCAGCCAGGCCAGCAAGCACGGCTGCAACAATGGGATTGCGTCACGTCCGGCGTCCAATGGAACTCCTACAACCAGATGTGGTACATCCAGTCACCTCCGGGCCCGATCCACTGAGCCCGGATCCGTATTGGACGGACCGCTCGGCTGGGCCACCTTCCACACGGCGCGTCGTATCGGTAGATCCCGGCTACAGGTCCGCGCGCCGTGGGGTGTCGGCGCCGGCGCGGGTGCAGGTGACGGACGCGACGTTGATGGCCTGGTCGATCACCGCGACGAGTTGTTCGCGGTCGAGGTCGCGGTTCGTCGCCGGCGTGCCGTGTCCGGTTGAGCGCAGTGCGGACAGCAGGCCCGCGGTGAAGGCGTCGCCGGCGCCGACGGTGTCCACGACGTCGATCGTCGGCGCGGTGCGGCGTACTTCCAGGTCGGCGTGCACGGCGTAGGCGCCCTCGCCGCCGAGGGTGACTACGACGAGGCTTGGGCCGAGGGTGGCCCAGTGGCGGGCGACGGCCGTCACCGGCTGGTCCGGGTAGAGGGTCTGGATGTCCTCGCTGCTGGCCTTGACCACGTGCGCGGTGGAGACCAGCCGGGTGGTCCGAAGCCGGGCCTCGGCCAGGTCACCCACCACAGTCGGGCGGATGTTCGGATCGAGGCTGAGCAGGATTTCTCCCTCCCCGCGCAGGCGGGTCAGCAGGTTGCTCACCGCGTCGGCGCCCGGCGGCCGGTAGCACGCGAGCGATCCGGTGTGCAGGATCGTGGTGCCGGCCGGCACGGCGAGCTCGGCCGGACGCCATTGCCAGTCGACTGTGCCGTCGAGGTAGAAGTCGTATCCGGCCACGCCGTCGCTGTCGAGGGTGACCACGGCCAGGGACGCCGGCTCGGGTTGGTCGGCCGGGCCGGTGACGGTGACTCCGTTGCGGTGGGCGTGCGCGTGCAGCAGTTGTCCGAACGCGGATCCGGACGTCCGCGCCAGCAGCGCGGTCGGCTCGCCGAGGCGGGCGTGGGCGACTGCCACGTTGAGTGGGCTGCCGCCGGGGTGGGCGCGATAGCCGCCGTCCGGGTCGGTGGGCAGCAGGTCGACGACGGCTTCGCCGAGGACGGTCAGCACGCTGCCACCGTGGTGGTGTCGGCCGTCAGGGTGCCGCCGGCCAGCCAAACCGGCATGGGGTCGCTGAGTCCACCGACGAACCGGCCGTCGGCGTCGGTGTTGTGGAAGGTGAGCAGCTGCCACCGCTCGGCCGGGTCCTTGACGAGGCGGCCGGCGTACAGGCTTTCGTCGGTGACCGGTCGGGCTTTGGCTGTGTCGAACGGGCCGAGGAGGCTGTCGCCGGTGACGGCCCAGACGCCGCCGGTCTCGCCGTCTTCGCGGCGGGCGGCGGAAAGCTCGGGTCGCAGGCAGGAGAACAGCAGCACCGGCTGGCCGTCGACGACCTCGACCTGCGGCACCTCCAGCTGGCCGAACCCGCTGCCGGGCTCGGTCAGCGGCGGCTGTGCTTCCCAGTGCAGCAGGTCCGCGGAGCGGGCGTGGCCGATGACGCCGCGGTCGTCGGCGGGGCCGTGGTTGGCCCGTGCGGTGACGAGCATGTGCCAGCCGTCGCCGTCGGGGTCGGCGAACACCCATGGGTCCCGCCATGCCTCGTTCGGCCAGGACGACTCGCCCAGCCGTTCGTACCAGCGCGGGTCGGCCTGGAGAACGGGTCCGCCCGGGTGTCGAGTCCACGTGGTCAGGTCGGCGGAGGTGGCCAGTCCGATGCGTTGCACAAGGCCGTCGTGGGGGCTGCCGACGCCGGTGTAGAACATGCGCCACAGCCCGTCCGGGCCGCGGATTGCCGACCCGGTCCAGGTGGCGATGTCGTCGAAGGCTGGCCGGTCGTCGTGGACCAGCGCGTCGTCGACCTGGGTCCACCGGCGCAGGTCGGTCGAGACGGCGTGGCCGATGCTGGCCCGGTAGTGCCGGCGGTCTGGGTCGCGCAGCGCCCGGGATGCCTGGAGGAAGAACAGGTGGTAGCTGCCGCCCTCGCGGGCCAGCCAGAAGTCCCACGACCAGGCGTTAGCGGGTTTGAACACAGAGAAGTCCTTTGGGTGCAGGGTGAACGCCGGTGCCGCGTCGTGCGCGGTACCGGGGTGACGGGGTACGCGTGCGGGTCAGGCGGTGGCGGGTGCCGCCACGGAGTCCCGCCGGACGATCGGACATTCCATGGTCGTTTGGGAGGACCGGCGGCGCCGGCGACGGGCCGGCTGTGTCTCGTCCAACATGTCGATCATGGTGTTGACCGCCCAGGCGCCCATCTCGTAGTGCGGCAGGGCGACGGTGGTCAGCCCTGGGTACAGGCCGTCGGCGATGAGTTCCTGGTTGTCGAAGCCGACCACTGACACGTCGTCGGGTATCCGCAGCCCCAGCTCGTGCGCGGCCCGGTAGGCACCCATGGCCATGCGGTCGTTGAAGCAGAACAGGCCGGTCGGCCGGTCTGGGCGGCGCAGCAGCTCCAACGCGGCGCGGTAGCCGCCGGGGGTGTCGGACTCCTCGACCACCACCAGTTCGGGCGTGAACGGGATGCCCGCGTCGGCGAGTGCCTGCCGGTAGCCGACGAGCCGGCCGTGGGTGGCCGGGATGTCGTCGATGTTGGTGGTGAACCCGATCCGGCGATGCCCGGCCGCGACAAGCTCCCGTACGGCCGCACGGCCGCCGCCGACCTCGTCCGGCACCACCGACGGGTATCGCGGGTCGGTGCAGCTGGCGTCCAGCAGCACGACCGGGACGCCGGTCAGCCGGTCCGGGACGGTGACCTGCCGGTGGTACATGGTCGCGTAGAGCACGCCGTCGACCTGGTGCTGGAGCAAGGCGTTGATCTCCCGGTCCTCCAGGTCGGGGTCGCCGCCGCTGTTGAGCAGCATGACGACCCAGCCCTTCGCCGAGGCCGCCTCCTGCGCGCCGAGGATGATGCGTCCCGCGTGCGGGGTGGTGGCGATCTGGTCCGACAGCAGGGCGAGGATCTGGGTGCGCTGGAGCCGCAGGCCTTGGGCGAGCTTGTTCGGGGCGTAGCCGAGCCGTGCGGCGACCGTGGACACGCGTTCGCGGGTCTCTTCGCTGACGCGTGCTCCGGTGGTGTTGTTGAGCACGTGCGAGACCGTCGTCACCGACACGCCCGCCGCGCTGGCTACATCCCGGATGCTTATGTTCCGTCCCATCGCCCAACCTATGCCGTTTTGATGTCCACCCGGGTGCCGCCGCGGCTGGCCGTGCCGGCACCACGCTAATCCAGCCGCTACTCATCCCACAGCCCGTGCTCCGGCCAGCGGCGCGGCAGCCGCTGCTCGACCGGCGGCAGCCGCGGTGTGGGCCGGTGCGGCAGGTGCTGGTACCAGAAGGCGACGCTCGAATAGTCGTTGCCCTGGTCGTTGGCGTGCCCGTGCTCGATGGTGACCCGGATCGAGGTGCTGAACCGCACCGGGTCTTCGATGTGGAACCGGTACATGCTCCACAGTCCGAAGTGTTCCTGCACGCTGCTGGCCAGCGTGATGCCGTGGTACGGGCCGGCGTACGCGCCGCTGGGAAAGCCCCAGGCCGCGCCGAAGTAGTCCTCGGTGCCGGTGCCGTGCAGCGACGGCGGCCACTGTTCACCGTCGATGAAGATCATGTCGTCGCCTTCGCCGGGCCAGGTGAAGACCTGGTTGGAGGCGTCGAAGTTGTCGATGCTCAGCACGCAGCCGACGTAGTGGCCGGTGCCTTCGGCGTCGAGGATGACGTAGTTGTCGGCGCCGGTGAGGTTGGTGCCGGGCAGGTCCCACGGTGCCGGCTTCTCCTCGGTGGCCGGGTGGACCACCTTCTGGGTCGGCTTCTCCTGGTGGTAGAGCGCGTGGAAGCGGCCGATGTCGTCGGGTACCGGCTCGTCGGTGAGGTCGTAGTCGACGTAGTAGAACAGGTTCTCGATCGGCTGGTCGCTCTCGTTGCGCAGGACGATCCGGGCCGCGGAGCCGAACGGCATCGGGAAGTAGCAGTTCATCGCCGCCGCGAACGGCCCCTTCGGCCCGCGCCGGGCGCCGAAGACCATGCTCAGCGGCAGCGACACGTAGTGGGTGCAGGTGGCGTGCCCGACGCCGAAGAAGTCACCGAGCGGGCTGCGCACGCTCGGGGTGTCCTCGCCGTCCCAGTACATCTCCAGCACCAGCTTGCGCAGGTACTGCGGGGAGTAGCAGCGCGTGGTGAGCCAGATGTGGGTAATGATGCCCGCGCCGGTCAGGTCGGCCAGCACGTGCGTGCCGCCGGCCGGGACGACCACGAAGTCGTGGTTGCCGCCGGTGCGGTCCCAACTCGACTCGCGCCGGGACCGGGCGGACTTGATTTTCGGAAGTCCGCCGAGCGGGCTGCTGGCTTGCCAGAACGTCACAGTGGTTTGCCTTTCGTGCTGTGCGGCGGGTCAGCCTTTGACCGCGCCGAGGCTGAGGCCGGCCACGATGCGCCGCTGAAGCAGCAGCGTGAGCACCACGGCGGGCAGGGAGTACAGGGCTGCGAGGGCGGTCATCGGACCCCAGTCGAGCCCGAACTGGCTTTGCAGGTTCGCGATGGCCAGCGGCGTGGTCTGCGCCTTGACCGAGGTCAGCAGCAGCGCGAACAGGAACTCGTTCCACGAGGCGAGGAACGCGAAGATCGCCGTCACCGCGGTGCCGCCGCCCACGACGGGCAGGATGACCGAGACCAGCGCTCGCGGTCGGGAGCAGCCGTCGACCAGGGCGGCTTCTTCGATCTCCCGGGGCACCGACTCGAAGAAGCTGGCCAGCAGCCAGATCGACAGCGGCAGCGCGACGGTGGTCTGGGCCAGCGCGAGCCCGGTGGGCGTGTCGGTCAGGTGGACCGCGCTGAAGATGCCGACCAGCGGCACGCCGATCGCGACCGCCGGGGTCATCCGGACCAGCAGCGAGCCGGCCAGCATGATCCGCCCCGCTCGGGTGCGATATCGGGTGATGCCCCAGGCCGCCGGGATGGCCAGCGCCAGCGAGATGACCGTGGCAAGCGTCGCGGTGGTCACGCTGTTGACGAACGAGGCGCGCACGCCTTCGCGGTTGAGGGCGGTGACGTAGTTGTCCAATGTGAACCGCTGCGGCAGGACCGTCGGCGGCACCGCGATCGCGTCGCTGGCCGGCTTGAACGAGGTCAGCAGCAGGTAGACGAACGGGAACGCGTAGGCCACGACGACCGCGGCGGCCAGCAGCCACAGCGCCGCGCGGCGGATCCGGCGGGCACGGTCACGACGGCTCATCACGACCCCCGGCCGGGACGCCAGATGGTCATCACCGCGATCAGCGCGACCACCATCATCACCGTCATGAACACGGTGCTGATCGCGGCGGCCGAGCCAGGGTCGCTGTAGGTGACCATCGTCTTGTAGATGTGCAGGCTGAGCGTCTCCGACGCGGACTGCGGCCCGCCGCCGGTCTGGATCAGGATCACGTCGAACGCGCGGGCGGCGTCGACCCCGCGGATGATCAAAGCCACCGCGATCACCGGCCGCAGCAACGGCAGCAGGATCGAGCCCAGCAGCCGCAGCCCTCGAGCGCCGTCCAGGCGCGCCGACTCCATCAGCTCCGGCGGGATGGACTGCAACCCGGCGAAAAGCATCAGCGTCATGAACGAGGTGGTCAGCCACACGTCCGGGATGGCGACCGAGAACAGCACGAGGTCCGGGTCGCTGAGCCAGGCGATGTCTCCCGTGCTGTCGATCGCGCCGACCCGGGCCAGCAGTTCGTTGACGATGCCGAAGTTGTCGATCAGCATGAACCGCCACAGCAGGCCGGCCACCAGCGGCGCGATCATCAGCGGATAGAGAAAGACCGTCCGCAGTATCTGCGACCGGGGGCCGAGCGCGTAGAACAGCAACGCCATCGCCAGGCCCAGCACCAACTCGGCGAACACGACCACGACCGTGTACACCAGGGTCCGCCAGGACGCCGCGCGCACGGCCGGGTCGCTGAACATCTCGCGATAGTTGGCCAACCCGGCGAACCGGCGGCCACCAATGTCGAATGTGGAGCCGCTGTACAGGCTGTCGACGACCAGCTTCACCAGCGGCCAGGCGACCAGGGCGAGCAGTACCAGCGCCGCCGGAGCGATCAGCAGCAGCGCGTAGCTGTTGTCGCTGAGGCTCCGGCGGCGTCGCCGGTGCGTGCTGGCGGCCGCACCGCGCAACGCGGGGCGCTGCGCGGTGGCCAGCGGCGTACGGGTCACTTGATGATGCCTTCGATCTGCGTACGGGTCGCCGCCAGCAGTGCGGCGTAGTCAGCGCCCGGTGCGACGGCCTTCTGCAACATGGGGATCAGCGCGCTGTCCACGATCTGCTGCCACTTCGGGTGTGCCGGCCTCGACGTGGTCGCCGGTGCGTCCAAAGTGGTCAGCAGCGGGCTGAACGCTTCGAATCCCTTCTTGTCGGCGTACTGCTGGTATGCCGACTTGCGCGCGGCCAGGCCGAGCGTGGTCTCCAGACTCAGCGCGTTGTTGTCGTAGCAGAACTGGATGAACTGCTTGGCCAGGTCCTGCTTCGTCGACGACTGCGGGACCGACAGGTACCACGGGCCCGGAATGCCGGCGACGCCGGCCGAGCCACCGATCATCGGCGCCACGCCGACCTTGCCGGCGACCGCGGCGTCGGCCGGGATCTGCCGGTACGCGTGCGCCCAGAACCGGGTCATCGCCGTGCTGCCCTGGTTGAAAAGGGTTTGCGCGGCGTTCCAGTCGGTCTGCGCCGCCCCGGCCGGGCTCACCTTGTACTTGTTTTGCAGGTCCGCGTAGAACGTCAGGGCCGCCAGGTGTTGCGGATTGTCCACGTTTACCGCGCCGCCGTCGTCCAGGATCACGCCGGGCGAGCCGGCCTGAAGCACGTGCGCCAGCCATTCGGTCTCGACCTTGCCCTTGACGTCCGTGCCGTACAGCTTCTGCGCCGGGCGGGTGAAGAACTGCGCGACGTCGGTGAACTGCTGCCAGGTGGTCGGCGGCGCCAGCTCGTAGCCGTACTTGGCCTGGAACGCCGTCTTCTCCTTGGCGTCCTCGAACAGGTCCGTGCGGTACAGCAACACCTCGGCGTTCGTCCACACCGGCATGCCGACGACGTGACCACCGACCTTCGGCTCCTTCACCAGTGCCGGGAACAGGTCGGCCTGCACCGCCGAGGTGAACAGGTCGTCGATCGGGGCCAGTTTGCCGGCGAACAACGGAAGCCAGACCGCGTCCACGGCGCACAGGTCAAAGCTCGCGTTGCCGCCACCCAGCTCGCTGGTCAACCGGTTGAACAAGCCTTCGTACGGCAGCTCGATCAAGGTGACGGTGGCGCCGGTCTCCCGCTGGAACTTGTCCACGATCGGCTGCAACTCGATCTTGCCGCCGCCCTCGCACACCAGCGACAGCGTCTTCGCACCACCCGAGCCAGAGCCGCTGTCGCCGCCGGCGCCACAGGCGTTCGCGAGCAGGGCCACACCCGCACCCGCGGAGAGGCCGAGCAGTCGCCGCCGAGTCAGGCTGGACGCACCGCCGCCGGCCGCCGGCCAGTCACCGCGGGCCGCGGAGCCGGCACCGCCACGTGCAGAAAACACGATCTCGCTCCTTCAATCGCGCCAACGACCGTCGAGCGCCGGGACGCGCGGGACGGCACGACCGCGCCGCCCGCGCCGACAGCTCGGCGTGCAGCGCTATATCGCCCATGACCAGCGAAGATCCCGCCGCCGGCCACGTGCCAAAACGTTTCGCCAAATGGTTTTGGCAACGATAGATCGCGGCTCGTGTAGCCGTCAAGTGTCGGCTGTGTTGCGGCGGCCATCAGCCATCGCCTGCCCGCGAGGCGGATGGTTGACGCTGCCGCCGTCACGGTGCTAGGAACGTCGCTGACACGAGCTCGCTCCTCTTGGCGTGGCGTCGCCGGCCCGCCCGAGGACGCGTCGGTCTGCCCCGGCCGTGTCGTTTCCGGCTCCCACACCAATCGCCGCTACCCACTTTCGAGGAGTGGCTCATGCCTGCCTACGTCAATCCAGTCGGCCGGCGCTCGGTGCTCAAAGCGCTGGCCGCCGCACCGGTCCTGGCAAGTCCACTGACCGCCGGCTCAACCGGCCGCGGCGAGCCCACCGGTCAACCGCACAGCCGCACGCCGCGCCGACCGTCCGGCGCGCCGGTCCTGGCGCACGAGACCCTCATCGGCGTCCTGTGACGCCGCAATCGCCTGCCCTGCCACGACTTTCTCAGGAAGGACGGTGGACCATGTCCACTGTGTACGACGTGACCCGCTGGACGATACCCGGACAGCCCGGGGTGACCGCGAAGCACGACATAGGGGCGGTCATCAACAGCATCATCGCCGACGTCAAGGCCCGGCAACCCAACCAGGCGTCCAAGCCCGGTGCGGTCATCTACATCCCGCCAGGTGACTACTCGCTCAAGACCCGCGTCGTCATCGACGTCAGCTACCTGCAAATCAAGGGATCCGGCCACGGCTTCGCCTCGTCGAGCATCCGTTACAACGCCGGCGACACCTCCAGCTGGCACGAGCTGTGGCCCGGGGCCAGCCACGTCAAGGTGGAAAACACCGACGGACACGCCGAAGCCTTTCTGGTCACCCGCGGCGGGGCACCCCGGCTCAGCTCCATCGAGTTCCGCGACTTCTGCATCGACGGGCTCAGCTTCACCCCGACCCAGAACTCCTACACCAACGGCAAGACCGGCATCCGCATCGCCTCCGACAACGACGCGCTCAAAGTCGCCGGCATGGGCTTCGTCTACCTCGAACGCGCCCTGGTCAACAACGGCGCCGACGCGTTCAACGTCACCGACAACTTCATCGCCGAATGCGGCAGCTGCGTCGAGCTGACCGGCGCCTCCCAAGCCAGCAAGATCACCAACAACCTCATCGGCGCCGGCTTCGTCGGCTTCTCCATCTTCGCCGAGAACGCCGAGGGCCTGCTCGTGCAGGGAAACAACATCTTCCCGCGCGGGCGCAGCATGGTGCACCTGAAGACCAGCAACCGCTGCTCGATCACCGGCAACCGGTTCCAAGCCTTCTACCCCGGCATGATCGACTTCGAGGGGGTCAACAAGGAGAATCTGATCGTCGGCAACCACTTCCGGCGCGTGCCGGAAGGTTTCCCGCCCTTGCAGGCCTTCGACAACGGCAAGGACGACCTGTACGGCCTGATCCACCTCGTCGGCGACAACAACATGGTGTCCACCAACATCGTCAGCTTCGACGTGCCGCCTTCGGCTATCACGCCGTCCGGCGCCACCCCGACCATGGTCCTGGTCGCTGCCGGCGACGCGAACTTCATCAGCAACAACCACTTCGTCACGAACACCGAAACAAACCACGTCGTCTTGGATGCCGGCACGACCAACACGAAGATCCTCGACAGCGGCACCGCCGCGCAGATCCTCGCGTTCACCACCAACTACACCCTCCGCCCGACCCCGTAACGCGGACGATCTCCAGGCCGGCATCGGCACCGGCGCACCATGCGCTGGCGCCGATGCCGGCTTGCGTGTTTCCGCGAGGCGCATTCCCTGCCAAACGATTTTGGCAGGGAATGTACGTTTCCAGGCCTTGATTAAACGTTTTGGCAACGGCACGCTCACATGACCGACACATTTCCCTTCTCGGAAAGGACGGTCGTGATGAGACGGTTGACCGGCGCCGCCGTCGCTGTCCTGCTCCTGCTCCACCCAGTCGCGCTGCCCGCACCGGCATCCGCGGCCGCAGCCGACATCGTCAACGCCGACTTCGAGACCGGCGACCTGTCCGGCTGGACCGCCACCGGGACCACCTTCACGCACGCGGTCACGAAGGACACCGGCTGGGGTTGGGGGTGCTGCTTCGGCCAGCAAGGCGCATCCCATGTCTGGGGTCACCGCACCGCCGGAGACGCGGCCACCGGGACGCTGACATCCAGTCAGTTCGAGCTGGGCGGCTCCGGGCAGGTCAGCTTCCTGCTCGGCGGCGGCAACGACACCACCAACCTCTACCTGGCACTCGTACGGGCCGGTGACGGCGCGATCCTGTTCCGCGCCACCGGCCGCAACGAAGAGAACTACCACCGCGTCACCTGGGACGCCTCCGCCCACATCGGACAGACCCTCTACCTACGCGCGGTCGACACCGCCACCGGCGGCTGGGGCCACCTCAACCTCGACG
This sequence comes from Phytohabitans sp. LJ34, assembly GCF_052068095.1. NCBI lineage: Bacteria > Bacillati > Actinomycetota > Actinomycetes > Micromonosporales > Micromonosporaceae > Phytohabitans > Phytohabitans sp. LJ34. Next base: position 307,075 of record NZ_JBQHDG010000004.1, read on the forward strand.
ACGTGCGCCTGGACGAGCCCGCACCGGGCGACCTGGTCGCGCACTGGTCGTTTGACGAGCCGGGCGGCGCGGTGGCCCGGGACAGCGTCGCCGGCCGGGACGATCCGATCAACTACGTATTCAACAACGCCGTCTACAAGCCCTCCTCGCCGCCGCAGCGACGCCCGGGCGTGGTATCCAATGCACTGCTGTTCGACGGGTACTCCACCTGGCTGACCCGTTCCGGGCTGGACACCCCGACGCAGGCGCTGACCGTGCAGGCGTGGGTCGCGCCGCGTGCCTTCGAGTGGGGCGACGACCGCAAGCTGTCCGCGATCGTCGACCAGCACGACGAGGCCGCTCGACAGGGTTTCATCCTGGGCGTGGGCCGGCACGGCGCCTGGTCGTTCCAGGCCGGCATCGCCGGGACCTGGCAGTCGCTGTGGGCCGACTCCGCCAAGCCATTGCGCCGCGATCGATGGCACCACCTGGTCGCCACCTTCGACGCCGCGACCCGCACGATGCGGCTCTACCTCGACGGGACGCCGGCCGGGAGTCTCGGCACACCAGCCGGCGGCATCACCCCGTATCCCGGCAACCTTCAGATCGGACGGCACAACCAGGGCGTGGTCATCAACGGCACCTTCACCGTGAACATGTTCGCCGGGCTCATCGACGAGGTGAGCCTGCGCCGGCGGGCGCTCGGCCCGGCGGAGGTGACCGCCGCCTACCAGGCGGTGCCGGCCGCGCCGACCCCCGACCTGGCGATGCGCCGCAGCCGCTACGACGGGGACATCTATCGTCCCCAGTACCACTTCATGCCGCCCGAACACTGGATGAACGAGCCGCACGCCCCGGTGTACGCCGGCGGGCAGTACCACCTGTTCTACCAGCACAACCAGCACGGCCCCTACTGGCACAACATCAGCTGGGGACACGGCGTCAGCCCGGACATGGTGCACTGGCGCGACACCCCGGTCGCACTGGTACCCACCGCCGGGTCGGTAGCACCGGACGGCGTGTGGACCGGCAGCGCCGCCGTCGACGCCTCGGGCAGGCCGCTGCTGTTCATCACGGCCGGCGACGACTCGGTCTTCCCCAACCAGCGCACCGGCGTCGCCCGCGGCAGCGGCGGACCCGGCGACACCGACCTGAACACCTGGACCATGGACCCCGCGCCGGTCACCGTGCAGTCCCCCACATTGGACGTCGGCGCCGGCCGCAAGGTCCGCTACGGCGACTTTCGCGACCCGTTCGTCTGGCGGGAAGGCAACACCTGGTTTCAGCTCGTCGGCTCCGGCGTGCAGACCAGCTCGGGCGGCGACGTCGGGGGCACCGCCCTGCTCTACACCTCCGCCGACGCCAGAAACTGGACCTACTCCGGCCCGCTGATGGTCGGCGACGTCAACGCCTACCCCAGAACCGGCCAGGTGTGGGAGCTGCCCGTGTTCCTGCCCCTCGGCGGCGGCAAGCACATCCTGCTGACCAATCCGATGTGGAGCTACGGCACCGAACACAACGTCAAGTACGTGTGGTACTGGATCGGCGCCTGGAACCCGACCACCCGCACTTTCACCCCGGACAGCACCGCCCCGCGCCTTTTCGACTACGGCGAACACTTCACCGGCCCCAGCGGCTTCGTCGACCAGCAGGGCCGCTCCGTCGTGTTCTCCATCGCCCAGGACAAGCGCACCGAGCGCGCCCACTACGACTCGGGATGGGCGCACAACGCCGGCCTGCCCATCGTGCTGTCCCTCGGCCCGGACGGCGACGTCGCCGTCCAGCCACTGCCCGAGCTGACCACCCTGCACACGACAACCAACCCGCCGGTGTCCATCACGTCCGACACCTCCATCGAGGCCGCCAACCAGCAACTGGCCGGCGTCCGCGGTGACATGCTGCACCTGAGCCTCGAGCTCGCCGCGGGCGGCACCGGCCGCTACGGGGTCAAACTGCGCCGAAGCCCCGGCGGCGAGGAAGAGACCCTGCTGTTCTACGACACCGCGACCAGAACCCTCTCCATCGACCGCACCAGGTCCGGCAACAACTCCAGCCTCTTCGGCAACCTCGGCGTCCAGGGCGGGCCGCTGAACCTGGCCGGACAGAACCTCAAACTCGACATCTACCTCGACAAGTCGATGATCGAGGCATACGCCAACGGACGCCGCGCCATCACCAGCCGCGTCTACCCGTTCCGAGGCGACTCCCTGGGCCTGCAACTATGGGCCGAGGCGAACGTGACCGTGAAGAACCTCAAGGTATGGCAGATGAACCCCGCCTACGGCTGAGGCACCGGCCGTCCAGAATGGACGTAACTTCGGGGTCACCACAACGAGCGCGTAACAGGCTCTTGACTTCGTCGCAGTCGGAGAGCAAAGTCAACCTAAGCACGAAGCCAAAACGTTTGGGCAAAGGGATTCAGGCAAACGGCGGGCGGGGCGCCATGGTGCGATGGCGACGCACCACGGCGCACCGTTCGATTCCAGTTCGGGCGGCCGGTCAGCCAGCCGCCACCTCCCCGGCCGGCCTCAGCCGGCGGTCGACCCCACACGGAAGGCGGTGACGCGGGCGGATCGGACCCGTGCCCACGGGTGCCGGAGGCAGAACCGGCTTCCGTGGGCACGCACCCTGAACAGCATCGCCGCCACCGGGGTCAAGGGCGCCCCCTACGGCTTGCGGGCGCAGGTCACCGTGGGTGGGTTGTTGGCTCCGTTCCAGTTGCCCACAAACCCGAACGTCGCCGTCTGGCCGGGTGACAGCGCGCCGTTCCAGCCTTCGTTGAGTACGGTGTACGGACTGCTGCCGGGGATCGTGGTCCGGCCGCCCCAGATCTGGGACAGGGTCTGGCCGTTGGCGAAGGCCATGGTCACCGTCCAGCTCGTGGTGCCGGTCGTTCCGGTGTTCGCGACCCGGACCTCGCCCTGGAAGCCGCCGCTGCCGGTCCCCCACTGGCCCATCCGTACAAACGTGGCCGAGCAGCCATCCGTGCCCGTAGGCGGCGGCGACGTTGTCGTGGGCGGTGGGGACATGGTGGTCGTCGGCGGACGCGATGTCGTGCTGCTTGTCGGCGGACCGTTGGGATCGGCCACGAGTACGCCGCGCCCGTCGGTGCCGAGATACACCCGGCCGTAGACACTTGGGTCACCGGTGATGGCCTGGCCGGCGTTGCCGTACTGGTGCTGGTCGTCGTTGATCCGCACCCAGCTGACCCCGGTGTCGTTGGACCGGTACGCGCCCCGGACACCGTCGATCGTGGCCATCGTGTACAGCGCCGGGTCGGTGCGGCCGGGAGCCGGCGCGCCGAATCCGATGCTGACCGCGCTCGAGCTCGCCGCGATTTTGCCGAAGGTCGAGCCGGAGTTGGTCGAGTGGTAGAGACCCGTGTCGCTGGCGAGCCAGATGTCGCCCTCGACGCCGGGCGTGGTTTTGAACTGGCCGGTCGAGCCGAGGCCGGTCGCGGCCGCGGTGAAGCTCTGCCCGCCGTTGGTGCTCACGTAGAACGTGCCGCCCGAGAACCCGTAGAACTTGTTCGCGTTGACCCGGTCGGCCTCGACCCGAGCCTGGTTCGGCAAGCCGCTGGACTGGCTGAACGAGCCGCCCACGCTGGTCGAGAAGAACACGCCCGCGTTTTCGCTGCTCCACACGACGCGGCTGGCGTTGGCGTTCATGGCCACATGGCCGCGTTGCGCGCCGTTGGGCACGCTGCCCTGAAACCAGTTCGCTCCCGCGTCGGTGGAGTACGCGATGTTCGCCGAGTTCGTACGGTCGGTCTGGCCGACGCGGACCATCCACATCGGATTGCTCTCGGCGTAGTCGAGGCTGGTGACCGCGCTCATGAACGGCGTGTACATCAGGGCCGGCACGGCGTCGAGGTTCGTGTGCCGGAACCCGCCGATGTCGAGCAGGCCGGAGAACAGCGGTCCGCTCGGGTGGCTCACCAGATCGGTGACGACGCTCGACTCCATGCCTCGCACCATCGGCGCGAGGTTGACCGTGCCGCCGGTGTCCAGCGCCGTCAGGTTCGTCGTGCCGTAGACCGAGGCGCCGCCGTACATCATCCGGTTGGAGTTGAACGGGTCGATCTCCAGCGCCTCGGTCATCCAGCCGAGCTTCGGTGCCTGCTCCGGCGGCGAGGGCTGGGCGGCGTACGTCAGCCACGGCACCGAGCTGATGTCGAGGTTGTAGTGGTTGGTGCGGTTCGAGCCCGCGAAGTCGTAGAAGGATCGCCACGTCGCGCCGGCGTCGGTGCTGCGGAAGATGAACGTGTCCGGCCACCACGAGCTGTAGCCGGTGACCATGACGGTGTTGGTGGCCCGCTTGTCGACGGACAGGCCGGAGAAGCCGTACCAGTTGTCGCCGCCACCCGGCGTGGGCGGGGTGATGTCCGTCCAGGTGCCGGTGGAGATCTGGTACCTCGACACCGCGCCGGTGCCGCCGTCGTACGGGCCGCCCTTGTCGCTGGTCGCGATGTACAGCGCGCCGCCGGCGACCTCGCCCTGGTGGGCGAACGCGCCGGTCGGCTGGCCGGCGACCCGCTCCCATGTGGACCCACCGTTGGTGGAGCGGTACACAGTGTTCTGGAGGTCGGCCACGCCCACGTAGATGCCGGGCGTCGTGCTGCCGGAGGTCCCGCTGGCCTTGTCGAACGCGACCCACACCACGCCCTGGTTGAACGTCAGGTACTGGTTGGGGTCGGCCGCGTCCTGCACGTAGGTGCCGGCGTTGGGGAAATTCGTGACCCGCGACCAGGTCACGCCGGCGTTGGTGCTGCGCCACAGGCCCTGACCGGCCTCGGCGCCGAAGTACAGCACGTTGTTGTTGTTCGGGTCCACGGCCAGGCGTTCACCCATCCCCCGTCCGGGCATGTTGCCGCCCACCTTGAACGGCAGCTCGGTGACCTGCCACGTGGCGCCCCGGTCGGCGGAGCGCAGTATCGCGCCGTTGTTGGGATCCCAGCTGTTGAGGTACATGCCCGCGGCGGCGTACACCCGGGCCGGGTTGACCGGGTCGCTGGCCAGGCTCAGCACGCCGTTCCAGCCCCAGCGGTCCCAGCCGACCCAGTCCAGCATGGGCGTCCAGCTGCTCGTGCTCTGGTTCCACCGGTACGCGCCGCCGACGTCGGTGCGCGCGTAGATGAGGTTCTGCTCGGTCGGGTTGAAGACGATGCCGGAGACGAATCCGCCTGCGTCGAGGCGGACGTTTCTCCAGGAGTACGGCACGGACGTGGCTGCGCTGGCGCTCGGGGCATTCATCGTGACCAGAGCGACCGCCGTCGCGCCCGCGGCCAACGCGACTGATAGCGCGCCGGCGAGCTTCTTGCGCATGAGGGTCTCCTTTTGGAGGGTGGCCTCGGCCGATGCCCGACCGGCAGAGGCCACCGCCGGTGCGTGCTACGCGTACGGGTTCTGGGTCAGCAAGTGGGCCTTGAAGCCCTCGCCGACACCGGCCTCTGGGGTGCCGGTCCAGTCTTTGATGAGCACCGCGCCGCTGGTGCATCCCCATGGGTTCCAGGTCCAGGCCAGGTAGCTGAGGTCGTGTGCGTCGGCCCAGGTGACCAGGCGTTGCATGTAGTCGAAGCCGCAGTTGTCCTGGCCGAACTCACCGAGCACGACCGGTACCTGCTGGGCGAGCGGGGCGATCTGGGTGTCCCAGCAGGATTCGCTGGCGCACGCGTTGAAGCTGTAGGCGTGCCAGGACGCGGCGATGTTGTTCAGCGGGTCGTTCGGCTTGTATGCCAGCCACTCCCGCATGTCGTTGGTCCACTCCAGACCGCTGACCATGAGCAGGTTGGTGGCGCCGGTGGCCCGGACCGCGTCGACCAGGTCCTGCATGCCGGCCGCCTCGTACGGGAGGCCGGTGCAGGTGCCGCCATCACGAAGGCACTGCCAGCCCAGGGTCTTGTTCCATTCGGCGGGCATGTCCGGGTAGGGCTCGTTGAACAGGTCGAAGACGACGGCGTCGTTGCCCTTGAAGGCGTTCGCGACGCCGGTCCAGAACTGCGGGGCGTACCGCGCGTCCGGCATCGGCTTCTGGCAGACGGCGGCCGCGTCCTTGCAGTGCCAGTCCGGGCTGTTGGTATAGGCGCCCCAGTTCCAGTGCAGGTCGAGGATGACGTTGATGCCGTTGGCGACCAGCAGGTTGACGTACTCTTTGACGCCCTGCTGGTAGGTGGCGCCGCTGGGAGAGCCGTTGACGCCCAGCCAGCACTCTTCGTTCAGCGGGATGCGGACGGCGTGGATGTTCCAGGTCTTCATCGCATCCACGGAGGCCTGGTCGACCGGCCCGGAGTCCCACATGCCCTTGCCCTGCACGCAGGCGAACTCGCCGCTGGACCGGGACACGCCCAGCAGCCGGTACGGCTTGCCGTCCGCGAGGATCCTGTTGCCGGACACGCGCAGCTTCGGCGCCGGACCGCTCGGCGGGGGCGTGGTAGCGGTCGGTGAGGGGCTGGCGGTGGTCGGGCTGGCGGTCGGCGTGGTCACCGACCCGGTGCAAGTGGTGCCGTTGAGCGCGAACGACGCCGGGACCGGGTTGGCGCCGCTCCACGAGCCGACGAACCCGACCGAGGTGGACGCGCCGGTGCCCAGTGACCCGTTCCAGCCCATGCTGGCCGCGGATACCCGGGCGCCGGACTGTGTCCAGGTCGCGCTCCAGCCCTGCGTGACGCGCTGGCTGGCGTTGGGGAAGTCGAAGCCGAGCGTCCAGCTCGTCACGGCCGAGCCGAGGTTGGTGATGGCCACATTCGCGGTGAACCCGCTCGGCCACTGGCTCTGCACCGTGTACGTGACCGAACAGCCGGACGCGGCCGCCGAGGCGGGAAGGGTAGCCGTTGCCATGCCACCCAGTGCCAGCGCGCCGGCAGCGCCGACGGCCAGCAGTGCATGACGATGTTTCATCTGATCTCCCTAGGTATCGCGAGAGATCGATGGGAGCGCTGCTGCCATCTTTATTATGTTGATTACGAAAGTCAACCCACCGCATAGTCGGGTGTGGCACGGCAGGGCAGCCGGGCTCAGGCAATCGCGCAACGCGGTAAGTAAAGTAGCCTGGCAAAGCCGACGCGTAGGGGAGGGGACGTGGCGAGCAGCCCGATCTGGGCCAGCCGGCCGAAGACCCGTGGCCTGGTCCTGGATCTGATCAGGGCGGCGCGCACGATCAGCCGGGTGGAGCTCGCGACGGCGACCGGGCTCACCGGCGCGACGATCTCCGAGGTCGTGCGCGAGCTCATGGGCGACGGCCTGGTCGTCGAGGTCGGCCGGGGTGCGCCGACAGGTGGCAAGCCACGCACGATGGTCCAGCTCAACCCGCTGGCCCGCTACAGCGTCGGTGTCCAGCTCGAGCGCAACACGTGCGTCATCGTCGTCGTCGACCTGGCCGGCCGGCAGGTCGCCCGGACCTCGTTCCAGGGCGCGGCGCTGTCGCCGCCGGAGCAGGCGCTGTCGCTGGTGGCCTCGCAGGTGGAGGCACTGCTGGCCACGGCGGCCGTCGACCGCGACAAGGTACTCGGGATCGGCCTGGTCAGCTACGGCCCGCAGGACCGGCGCGCGGGTGTGCTGTTGACCCCGCAGCCCACCGAAGACTGGCTCGACTACCCGGTCGCGCGGCGGCTCGCGGAGAGCGTCGGATTGCCCGTCGTGCTCGACAACGACGCCGCGGCGGCGGCCATCGGCGAGTACTGGATGGGAGCGGTGGACCCGCGCAGCACCTATGGCTGCATCTACATGGCCACCGGGATCGGCGGTGGCGTCGTGGTGGCCGGCGAGGTCTATCGGGGCAGCTCCTCCAACAGCGTGGAGATCGGCCACATTTCGATCGACGTCCACGGCGAGGAGTGCCCGTGCGGCAACGTCGGCTGCCTGGAAAACTACGCCGGCCCGTCGGCTCTGGTCCGGCAGGCCGTAGCGACGCCGGGGCTGGCCCAGCGGCTGGCGCTCGACCCGGCCGGGGCAGACTTCCTCACCGAGTTCGCGCGGATCGCGGCCGCCGCGAACACCGGCGATGCCGAGGCCCGGGGCCTGGTCGAGCAGTCGGCCCGCTATCTGGGCGCTGCCGCCGTCACCATGACGAGCCTGTTCGACGTGGACACGATCGTGCTGGCCGGGCCGAGCTTCGCGGTCGCGGGCTCGATCTACCAGTCGGTGATCCAGCAGGAGGTGGACCGCCGCATGTTCGCGCGGCGGGCGCACCGGGTGCGGGTCGTGCCGTCGGTCAACGGGTCTGACGCGGCGGCGATCGGCGGGGCGGTCCTCGTCTTGCAAAGTGAGCTGACCCTCGGCAATCCGCGGCCAGAGGACGCACGCCCGGTGCCCGCATCCTGACCTCTACCTGTGCTCGTACGGCGGTGCGCTGCCGGCCGTGACCACCTCGGCCGGGTCGACGTCGAAGGACCGGCCTCGCGCGGCCGGATCGGGCGACGCCGCGGCCAGCAGCTTGGTGTAGGGGTGTCGCGGGTTGAGGATGACCTCGTCGGCCGGGCCCCGCTCGACCACCCGCCCGCGGTAGAGGACCAGGATGTCGTCGGCGAAGTGCCGCGCGGTCGCCAGGTCGTGGGTGATGTAGAGGACGGCGAGGTCCTGCTCGCGTTGCAGGCGGGCCAGGAGGTTGAGCACGCCCAGCCGGATCGAGACGTCCAACATGGACACCGGTTCGTCCGCCACCATGACGGTCGCGCCAGGTGCCAACGCGCGGGCGATCGCGACCCGCTGGCGCTGGCCGCCGGACAGCTCGTGCGGCCGGCGGTGCGCGATGTCCCTGGCTGGGAGGTTGACCCGCTCCAGCAGCTCTACCACCGCCGACCAGGTCTGCGCTCGTGTGTGAGTGTGGCCGTGCAGCCGCAGAGGGCGGGCCAGGTGGTGGGCGATGCTGTGGAACGGGTTCAGCGAGGCGAACGGGTCCTGGAACACCATCTGCACGTGGTGCCGGTAGCCGCGGTTGGGCACCGCTGCGCCGCCGGGCCCCCGCAGGATGACCCGGCCGCTCGTGGGCCGTTCCAGGCGGGCGATGATCCGGGCGATCGTGGACTTGCCCGATCCTGACTCGCCGACCAGCGCTACCGTGCGGCCCGGGGTGAGGGTGAACGAGACGTGGTCCACGGCCCGCAGCCGGGCGCGGCGCAGACCGCCGCGAATGCGGAAGTCCTTGACCAGATCCGCCACCTCCAGCGTCGTCACGGCGCACCCCCGGATCGCACGAAGCCCCCGCGCTCGCCGGTGAGGCTGGGGAAGGAGTCGAGCAGCCGCCGGGTGTACGCGTGCCGTGGCCGGTCCCGAATGTCCTCGGCGGGCGCGTACTCCACGATCTCGCCGTCGAGCATGATGGCGATCCGGTCGGCGACTTCCAGCAACAGCGGCAGGTCGTGGGTGATGAACAGGACGGCGAAGCCGAGCTCCCCGCGAAGCCGCATGATCTCCCGGAGGATGCCGCGTTGCACGACCACGTCCAGCGCGGTGGTCGGCTCGTCGAGGATCACGACCTGCGGGTCGAGTAGCAACGCCATGGCGATCATCACCCGTTGCCGCATCCCGCCGGACAGCTCGTGCGGGTAGGAGCGCAACCGCCGCGGGTCGACGCCGACCAGCGCGAGTAGCTCGGCGCAGCGGGCCCGCCGCGCCGCGCGGGACATCGCCGGCCGATGGGTGGTGAGCACGTCCTCCATCTGCGCCCGGATGGTGAGGACCGGGTTGAGCGCGTTCATGGCGCCCTGGAAGACCATGGACAGCTTCGACCACCGGAAGGTGCGCAGCTGCCGCGGCGTCAAGGCGAGTACGTCGAGGTCGCCGTCCGCGCGGTCGTGGAAGGTCACGGATCCGGCGGTGACTTCAGCGGGCGGGCGGTGCAACCGGTTGACCGCGTACGCGAGGGTGGTCTTGCCGCAGCCCGACTCGCCGGCCAGGCCGAAGATCTCGCCGCGGCGCAGCGTCAGAGAGACGTCCCGCACCGCGTGCACCGGGCGTTCGCCCTGGTACGTCACGGATAGGCCGGTCAAGGTGAGCACCTCGTCGGCACTGGGGCTCGGCACAGGGACGGTGGTCTGCCGGGCCACGGTGCCGACGCGCCGGCGCAGGTCCCGCAGCTTCGGATTGATGATCTCGTCGATGCTGAAGTTGACCAGGGCCAGACCGCAGCCGAACAGGGCGATGACGAGACCGGGCGGCACGAACCACCACCAGGCGCCGCGTTGCAGGGCGAAGCCGTTCTGCGCGTAGTAGAGCATCGTGCCGAGCGTCGAGGATGACGAGGCGCCCAGGCCCAGGAACGACAGGCCGGCCTCGCTGAGGATCGCGGCGATGACCGCGAAGACGAACTGGGACGCGAGCAGCGGCAACAGGTTCGGCAGGATCTCGACGCCGATGACCCGCCAGGGTCGCTCCCCGGCGACGCGGGCGGCCAGCACATAGTCCCGACCGCGCAGGGACAGGGTCTGAGCGCGCAGCACCCGGGCCGAGGCCGCCCAGCCGGTGATCGCCAGTACCAGCGCGATGGTCCACGCACCGCGCTGCTCCGGCGGCACGAACGCGGAGATCACAATCACCAGGGGCAGGCCGGGAATCACCAGCATCACGTTGGAGAACAGCGAGAACGCCTCGTCGACCACTCCCCCGACGTAGGCGCCCACGATGCCGAACAGCGCGGACAGGAATGTGGCCATGACGCCGACGAGGAAGCCGATGTAGAGCGATCCCCGGGTGGCATAGGCGATCTGGGCGAGCACGTCCTGACCGGTCTGGGTGGTGCCGAGCAGGTGCCCGCCGCCCGGTGGCGTCAGGCCGATGTTGTCGATCCGGTCCGGGTCGCCGACCAGCAGCGGCCCGACGAGACCGAAAACGGTGATCGCGAGGATGAGCGCGGATCCGACGGCGAGCTTGGGAGACCAGCGGGGCACGAGGTTGCGCCAGCCGGCGCTCGGTCGCGGCTCCAGCAGGTCGGGACTGAGGTTGGTCATCCTCAACCGCCGGTCCGGGTGCGGGGGTCGAGGATGCCGTAGAGCAGGTCGACGGCGAGGTTGGCGGCCAGCACCGCGACCGTGATGACCAGGAAGATGGCCTGCATGAGCGCGTAGTCGTTGTTCTGCACCGCTTGCAGCAGCTTCGAACCGATGCCGGGGTAGGCGAAGACCTGCTCGGTGACGATCGACCCCGCCACGACGAAGCCGAGAGAGATGGCGAACCCGGCGACCGACGGCAGGACCGCGTTGCGCGCCGCGTACCAGATCATGATGCGCCCCTCGCGCAGGCCTTTCGCGCGGGCGGTGAGCACGTAGTCCTCGGCCATGGTGGAGACCATCATGTTTCGGGTGCCCAGCAGCCAGCCGCCGACCGAGGAGATCACGATCGTCAGTGCGGGCAGGACGCCGTGGTAGAGGGCGGAGCCGAGGAAGTCGGCGTTCCAGCCCGGGGTGAGGACGACGTCGTACCCGCCGAGGAGGGGAAACCAGCCCAGCGCGGACCCGAGCACGGCGACCAGGATGAGCGCCAGCCAGAAGTAGGGCACCGCGGAGAGCACGGTGGTGGCGGGCACCAGCGAGTCCAGCCAGGTGCCGCGCCGCCACCCCACGAAAACGCCCAGCACGATCCCGAACAGGACCGCCAGGACCGTCGCGATCCCCACCAGCGCGACGGTCCACGGCAGCGAGGTGGCGATGACCGTCGAGACCGGCGTCGGGAAGTCGCTCACCGAGATCCCGAAGTCACCGCGCACCAGGTTGCCCAGGTACGACAGGTACTGCCGGAACAGCGGCTCGTCCGAGTCGGTGCCGAGCAGCAGCTCGTACGCCCGGCGGGCGGACGGGTCGACGCCGCCGCCGCGCTGCTGGAGCTTTGCCATGAGGATGTCCACCGGGTCGCCCGGCATCATCCGCGGGATGAAGAAGTTCAACGTCACCGCGGCCCAGAGTGCGACCAGGTAGAAGGCGAGCTTGCGCAGGTAGTACCGCATCGGCCCGGACTTACTTGCCGGCTGGCTTGAGCCGCAGGTAGACCTCCGCGTTGTCGGGATGCGCCCAGACCGCCGGGAAGGCGTACAGGTCGCCGTCGGTCGGCCAGCCGGTGAACTTGGCGTCGTGGTAGACGTTGATCGTGCCCTGGGTGAGGACCGGGATGTACGGCATCGCCTGCTCGATGCGGGTCTGGATCGTCTCCAGGTGGGGCTGCCGCGCGGCGGCGTCGGCGGGGTTGATGCGCTTGAGCGCCTCGAGGGCCTGGTCGACCTGCGGGTCGGAGAAGCGGCTGACGTTCGGGCCCGGCTTGGCGCCGACCTTGGCGGTCTGCGCGGTGCTGAAGAAGTAGTTGTAGACGTAGAACGGGTCCGGCGCCGGGCCCTGGTAGAGCGAGTCGATGACCAGCTGGTACTGGCCGCGGTCCTTGACGTCGACGAACTCGTTCCAGGACAGCTGCTGCGCGGTGAGCTTGATGCCGGCCTGCTTGAGCTGCTGGCCGATGGTGTTCACCGCGGTGATGTAGTCGGTCCAGCCGGAAACCGTCTTCAGCGTCAGCGACAGCGGCTTGCCGCCCTTGGCGTAGAAGCCGTCGGAGCCTTTGGCGTAGCCGGCGCCCTCCAGGATCTGCTGCGCCCTGGCCGGATCCGGCTGCATCGGGGCGGTCCGCTGCCGCAGCTTGCCGGAGATGAGCTCACCGTCCCGGTCCGGCAGCAGGAAGCTGGGTGAGACGTCGCGGCCGGTGCCTTCGAACGCCAGCGCGTTGAGCTGGGTGCGGTCGATGGCCTGGTAGATCGCCTGACGCACGGCCGGATCGGTCTGCGGGCCCTGGCAGCCCAGGGCGGCGCTGCTGCACGTCACCAGCACGATCTGGTTCACCGGGGTGATGACGGCCTTGTAGCCGGGATAGCGCTTCTCCACGTCCTTGACGTCCGGCACCGGCCCGGTCTGCCAGTCGATCTGGCCGGCCTTGAGTGCGGTGGCTCCGGACTGGTTGCCGGACAGCGCCAGGTAGCGGATCTTCTTCACCGCCGGCTCGCCGCCCCAGTAGGTCGGGTTCGCCTTCAGCGTGTACGCCTGCGGCTTGAACTCCTCCAGCTGGTACGGACCGGTGCCGACCGGATCCTCGACCACGGCGACGGCCGGATCGGCGATGTCCTTCCACTTGTGCTCCGGCACCATGTACGTCTTGCCCAGGACCGATGGGCCGTCCACGAACGACGGTTGGTCGAACGCGATGGTCACATGCGTGTCGTCGACCGCGGTGGCCCGCCCGGCGTAGCCGGTGCTGTTCATCCCCTTGTGCTTGCTGATCATGTCGAGCGTGAACACCACGTCGTCGGCGGTGAACCTCTCGCCGTCGGACCAGGTGACGCCGTCCCGGAGCGTGATCGAGAGCTGCGTGCCGTCGGCGTTCCAGGCGAACTGGGTGCCCAGCCGCGGTGTTGGCTCGTCGTCGCGGACGATGTTGTAGAAGAACAGGGTTTGGAAGATCGTCCCCGTCCCGCCGATGGCCGTCGGCGCGAATGGGTTGAAGTTGATCTGATAGTCGGTGGACTGGCCGGTGTACGCGACCAGCGTCGGGCTCTCGCCCTGGGCTGACGTACCCGACGATCCGCAGCCTGCGGCAACGGCCGCCGCGGCGGCCAGTATCACGGCGGCGCGCGTGCTCGCGCCGCGTTTCATCGACAACATCGCGAAGTCCTCCCGACGTGCGGTGTTCCTGGGATGTGCTACGACATGGAGCCCGCGCTGCGGCCATTATCAAGTTGGCTAAGAAAGTCGTCAATACCTGCACTTGCAGGAGTCCGGCGTTCGTTGGCGCTCCGGCAGAACTGGCGGAGATCGAGGGCTGTTGACTTACTTAACTTGCCTGCGTAAGGATTCGGGTCACCCCGCGTCCACTGCCGCCGACCGTCGAAGAGAGGGCGGATGATGCGCAAGACCTTGCACGATGGTTGGCGCCTGCGCGCCGTGGAAGGGCCGGTGCCCGACGTGCTCGCGGGACGGGACGTGCCTGCTCGAGTGCCCGGCAGCACCCACCTCGACCTGATGGCCGCCGGCCTCATCCCGGACCCCTACCTGGACCGCAACGAGGCGACGCTGACCTGGATGCACCGCGTCGACTGGCAGTACACGACGGCGTTCCCGGCGCAGGCGCCCCGCTCCGGTGAGCGGGTGGAGCTGGTCTTCGACGGCATCGACACGATCGCCACCGTCGAGCTGAACGGCGACGTGCTCGGCCGCACCGCCAACATGCACCGCGGCTACCGGTTCGACGTCCGGGAGTCGCTGCGGGACGGCGGCAACGACCTGACCGTTACGCTGAGATCCGCGCTCACCCACGCCGAGCAGATGGAGCAGGGACTCGGCTGGCGGCAGCGGGCCTACCCCCACCCGTACAACGCCATCCGCAAGATGGCCTGCTCGTTCGGCTGGGACTGGGGACCAGACCTTCAGACCGCCGGCCTGTGGAAACCCGTACGGCTGGAGCGTTGGGACACCGCCCGCCTGGCCCAGGTGCGTCCCCTGGTCACCGTCGAGGCCGGCGGCACCGGCCGCGTCGACGTACACCTGGAACTGGACCGCGCCTCCGACCGCGACTACACCGCGGTCGTGGCCGTCGGCGACCACGCGGAACGGGTGACGGTCTCCGGCGACGCCGCGCACGTCACCGTCCTCGTGCCCGACGCACGGCTGTGGTGGCCGGTCGGCTACGGCGACCAGCCGCTGTACGAGCTGACCGTCACGCTCCTGGCCGACGGCGAGCCGGTGGACACCGACCGGCGCCGGATCGGGTTCCGCACGGTCACCGTGGACACCGAGCCGGACGAGATCGGTACGCCGTTCACCTTCGTCGTCAACGGCAAACGCGTCTTCGCCAAGGGCGCCAACTGGATCCCCGACGACCACTTCCTCAGCCGGATCACCCCGGAGCGGCTGGCCCGCCGGATCGACCAGGCCGTCGAGGCGAACATGAACATGCTGCGGGTCTGGGGCGGCGGCATCTACGAAACCGACGACTTCTACGACGCCTGCGACGAACGCGGCGTGCTGGTCTGGCAGGACTTTCCCTTCGCCTGCGCGTTCTACGCCGAAGAGGAGCCGCTGCGCGGCGAGGTCGAGGCCGAGGCCCGGGAGAACATCACGCGGCTCGTTGCCCACCCGTCGCTCGTGTTGTGGAACGGCAACAACGAGAACCTCGTCGCCTACACCGACTGGGGCTGGCAGGACAGCCTGGACGGGCGCAGCTGGGGCGTCGGCTACTACACCGAGCTGCTACCCAAGCTCGTCGCCGAGCTGGACCCCACCCGCCCGTACGCGCCCGGCAGCCCGTACAGCCCCGGCGACCTGCCACCCAACGACGCCTACCACGGCACCCGCCACGAATGGGACGTCTGGAACCGGGTGGACTACACCCACTACCGCGACCACATCCCGCGGTTCTGCGCCGAGTTCGGCTTCCAGGGGCCACCCACCTGGGCCACCCTTACCCGATGGGTCCACGATCAGCCGCTGACGCCCACCTCACCGGCGTTCCTGCTCCACCAGAAGGCCGATGACGGCAACGGCAAACTGCACCGCGGCCTCGCCCCCCACCTGCCGGTCCCGGACGACTTCGAGCAGTGGCACTGGGCGACCCAGCTCAACCAGGCCCGCGCGGTGGCCTTCGGCATCGAACACTTTCGCTCGTGGTGGCCACAGACCGCGGGGGCCCTCGTCTGGCAGCTCAACGACTGCTGGCCGGTCACCTCATGGTCCGCTGTGGACAGTGACGGACGACCCAAGCCGCTCCACTACGCGATCAAGCATGCGTTCGCGCCACGCCTGCTGACCGTACAGCCCCGTGACGGAAGGCCCACCCTGGTCGCGGTCAACGACCACGACCGCCCCTGGACGGGGACGGTCCTCGCGACGCGACAGACCTTCGCCGGCGACGTGCTCGCCACGGCTGAGCTGCCGCTCAGCGTGCCGGCCAGGTCAACCGCCCTGCTGGATCTGGCCGACGACTTGCTCAAGCCCGTCGACGTGCGAAGCGAGGTGCTGGTCGCGACCGCTGGGGATGCCCGTGCCCACCATTTGTTCGCCGAGGACCGCGACCTCGCGTATCTCCCGGCGCCGTTCACGGCCACGGTCACACCTGTGGCACGCGGCTACCGGGTCGACGTACGGGCCACCTCGTACGTCCGGGATCTCGCCCTGCTGGCCGACAAGGTGGCCCCCGACGCGGTCGTCGACGACATGCTCATCTCGCTGACGGCCGGTGAAACCCACGGCTTCTTCGTACATACATCGGCGAGCCTACGCGAACCGTCCACTTTGCTGCGTCCTCACATCCTCCGCTGTGCCAACGCCTTGGCGTAGATGACGGCTTGGATCAGAAGGCGGGCGGCGTGGGGCTGGTCGGTGTGAGGATGCCGCCGGCTCGGGTGCGGACCGCGTGTGCCGCTCGTGCGGCGTCGCGGACCACCTTGTCGACGTCGTGGCTGACCATCTCCCGGTTCCGTTTGACGATCCGGCCGTCGATGAGGACGGTGTCGATGTTCGCCGGGGTCGCGGAGCGGACGAGGGTGGATTCCAGGTCGCCGATCGGTGCGATGTTGATGTCGTCGGCGCGGATCAGGAGGATGTCCGCGCGCTTGCCGGGCGTTATAGAGCCGGTCGTCGCATCGAGGCCGAGAGCGCGTGCTCCGTTGATGGTGGCCATCTCGATGACCTGATGGAAGACGACGGCCGGCAGGTTGGCGGTGTCCGTCCCGAGGTACGGGATGCCGAGGTTCCACGCCACGTTCATGGACTCGAACATGTTGATCGGCGCGAGGGAGCTGGCGTCGAAGGAAAGCGAGACGGTAATGCCGGCGGCCAGCATGCGCAGCAGTTGACCGTGGAAGCCGCCGGCCGTGCCCAGCCGCAGTTCGGAGTGGACCGAGAAGCTCACGGGCGCCTTGGTCCGCAGCATCGCCTGCCGATCCGCCTCGTCGAACGGCAGGGCGTGGCACAGCAGGAAGTCCGGTCCGAGAAAGCCCATCCGCTCGAGGTCCGCCGCGCGTACCGCCGTGGTCGGTCCCTGACCTGAATGCACAGAGATGGGCAGCTGGCGTTTCTTGACCTCGGTCATCTCGACGAGGAAGTTTTGCAGCTGGCCGGGGCCGCGCAGGTTGACGCCGAGGTGTACCAGTCCGTCGAAGGGTGACTTTGGGCCGAACCAGGTGGCCCGTACCCGGTCGATGTCGGCGAAGTCTATTGGCTGGGTGGCCGGTTGGCCGTCGCGGTGCCCGTACGAGTAGCGGGCCCGGACCAGACCGTCGGCGTGGGCGTGGAGCTCGGCGTCGGCGTACTCGGGCCCGCGTACGTTGTGCGCCCAGTTGTTGACCGTGGTGATGCCGGCGCTGGCGCATTCGACGAGTCCAAGCAGGACGCTGTGGTAGAAGTCGTCCGGTGTGTACGCGGCGACGGTCGCCGATTTAGCGGCGAAGTACTCGAACCCGGTGGAGACGAAGTTGCGGCCTAAGGCGCTCCACATGTGGTAGTGCGTTTCCACGAAGCCCGGCATGGCGATCATTCGGGACGCGTCGATGACCTGGGCGCCGCGGACCCGCAGGTGGCGGCCGACCTGGATGATCCGGCCGTCGCGGACCTCGATGTCGGCCACGGCCCGGTTGCCGATCAAAGGGTCGACGGACACCAGGGCGGCGCCCTTGATGAGGTAGTGGCCGCGTCCGGGGCGTTCGCCGGGCTTGCGGGCGCCAACAAGGTCCGGCTTGCGCGAACCCGCGGCGGCGGTCGGTGCGGCGGCGAGTGGAGCGGCGGCCGCCGCCCCGACCGAGACGAGCAGAGTACGGCGCCCGAGCCCGTGGGCCGGCAACGGGCGGCCGCAGTCGTCGACGACCGCCGTGTTTGCTGGACCGTCCGGGGGGCCGTCCGCGGGTGGGGTGCCCGACCTTGTCGTGATCAACATGCCCGGACGGTAAGGACCGGCGGTTTCCGACGTGTCACTGATCTTGGACAACCGCATGAACCGTCCGCCTCACCGCGGCGCCGGCGCTGATTCCTTTGCCCGACGATGTTAGTGCCTCCCGCGCGTGCGTGCAGGATGGGTTGGGCTGGTGTCGCAGGATCACGCTTTGACGGCGAGCACGGGCGTGTGTGCCTCCATGAGCACGCGTTGGGCGCTGCTGCCGAGGACGAACTTGCCGACGGCGGTCCGCCGCCGCAGCCCGATGACAGTTACTTCGACGCCGGGTTCGCTGGAGGCGTCGATGAGGTCATCGGCGGCGGAATGCCCGTCGACCGGTTGCCGGATTTCGACCTCCACGGCCGCCGCGGCGCTGTCCGCACGGAGCCGGTCCAGGTCGGCTTGGCTCGCGAGGGCCGCATCGACCTGGGCGCCGGCGCGGGCTGAGTTGACGATGACGAGGCCGGTGGACCGTCTTGCCGCCTCCGCGAGCGCGTACGCGAAAGCCGCGTTTCCCTCCGGGGTGGGCAGGTAGCCAAGCAGCACGCTCATCGGGGTCCTTTCTGCGTCAGGAGGTGATCTCCACCCCGTCGATACGGTGAACCGCGGCGAAGTCGCTGAGGCTCAGACCGAGTCCTGGGCGGTGGGGTACGAGCATGTGGCCGTCGCGCAGTTCGAGACGTTCGTTCCAGAGGGGTTCGAGCCACTCGAAGTGTTCGACCCACGGCTGGTGCGGGTAAGCCGCGGCCAGGTGCAGGTGGATTTCCATCGCGAAGTGGGGCGCCATGCGCAGTCCCGCGTGGTCGGCGAGG
Source organism: Phytohabitans sp. LJ34 (assembly GCF_052068095.1). Classification (NCBI taxonomy): domain Bacteria; kingdom Bacillati; phylum Actinomycetota; class Actinomycetes; order Micromonosporales; family Micromonosporaceae; genus Phytohabitans; species Phytohabitans sp. LJ34. The sequence continues at coordinate 325,754 of NZ_JBQHDG010000004.1, forward strand.
GCCGCGACGCGCAGGAAGGGGGTGATGCCTCCGACACGTGGCGCGTCGGGTTGGACGAAGTCCGCCGCGCCCGCCTGGATCAGTGTCCAATGCTCGGCGACGCTGGTGAGCATCTCCCCGGTGGCGATGGGTGTGTCCAGCGAGGCGGCGAGGGCGGCGTGGCCCTGGGCGTCGTACGCGTCCAGCGGCTCCTCGATCCACTCCAGATTGAACTGTTCCAGGGTGCGGCCGATGCGTCGGGCGGTCGCGCGGTCCCACTGCTGGTTGGCGTCGACCATCAGCGTCACATCGTCGCCGAGCCGCTCCCGTACGGCCGCCAGCCGTCGCAGATCGGCTTTCGCGTCGGGCTGACCGACTTTGATCTTGATGCCGCCGATGCCGCGGGACAGCGCCTGTTCTGCGTTGTCGAGCAGTTCGTCCAACGGTGTGGACAGGAAACCGCCGGAGGTGTTGTAGCAGCGCACGGCGTCACGGTGGGCACCGAGCAGCTTGGCCAGTGGCAGGCCGGCGCGTTTGGCCTTGAGGTCCCACAACGCGATGTCGGTCGCGGCGATCGCCTGGGTGGCCAGGCCGCTGCGTCCGACGGATGCGCCGGCCCATACCAGCTTCGTCCACAGTCGAGCGATGTCGTTGGGGTCTTCGCCGATGAGCTCCGGCGCGACCTCGCGGGCGTGGGCATACAGGCCCGGGCCGCCAGCGCGTTTGGAGTAGCTGAACCCCAGGCCCTGGTGTCCGTCCGACGTGCCGATCTCGGCGACCAGCACGGCGACCTCGGTCAGTGGCTTCTGCCTGCCGGTGAGCACCTTGGCGTCGCTGATCGCCGTCTTGAGGGGCAGCCGGACAAGGCTGAGTCGGATGCGGTCGATGCGGTCGGTGCCGCCTGCTGGCGTAGGCGCCGGCTGGAACGGCTGAGTGCTGTGGGTCGTCATGGGTTCCGTTCCGTCGAAGTGCTGGAGGCCGGGCTATACCTGCCTTGTTTCACGGGCGATTCGGGCCGCCTGGCGGTTGCGGACCATGCGCAGGAGCGGGATGACGACGACGGTCAGCACCAGCACGGCGACAAGGACGGCCGACACCGGACGCTGGAAGAATCCGAGGACATCGCCGTCGAACAGGCGCATCGACCGGCGGAATGATGCTTCGAGGAGCTTGCCGAGCACGAAGGCGAGCACGAAGGGTCCGGGTTCGAAGCCGAGCTTCTTCATGCCGTAGCCGAGGATGCCGAGCGCGACGACGAGGAACATGTCGAAGGCGTTGTTTCTGATGCTGTAGACGCCGATCATCGTGACCAGCACGGTCAGCGGCGCCAGGATGCCCGCGCGGACCCTCAGCAGCCGCACGAACACGCCGATGAGTGGGATGCTGAGCAGCAGCAGGATGATGTTGCCCAGGTACATGGAGTTGACGACGCCCCAGAACACGTCGGGATGGTCGACGATCAGCTGTGGTCCGGGCGGGATGCCCTGCAACAGCAGGGCTCCAAAGAGGACGGCCATGGTGGCGTTGGCGGGGATGCCGAGCGTCAACAGGGGAATGAACGAGGACGTCGCCGCGGCGTTGTTGGCGCTTTCCGGACCGGCGACCCCCTCGATCGCGCCCTTGCCAAACCGGGACGGGTCTTTGGCGGAGCGCTTCTCCACGGCGTACGCCACGAGCGAGGACATCGTGGCGCCGCCGCCGGGCAGCACGCCGAGGACGAAACCGACGATCGAGCCGCGCAGGATCGCCATCCGGGACTGGAGCCACTCCAGTCGTCGCGGGATGGCGCGGCCGAAGGAGAGCACCGCCGGTTGTGGCCGCAGCCGGTGTTCGAGGTTGTAGAGGATCTCGCCGACGCCGAATACGCCCATCGCGACGATGACGAAGTCGATGCCGTCGGACAGTTGGTCGCTGCCGAACGTGAACCGCGGAGTGCCCACGAGCGGGTCCAGGCCCACCGTGGCGAGCAGGAGCCCGACGCCGGCGGCCGCGACACTCTTGATGAGCGCGCCGTTTCCGAGGGTGGCGACCAGGAAGATGCCGATCAGCGCCAGGACGGTGTATTCGGCTGGCCCGAACTCCAGTGCGGCGTCGGCGACGAGCGGGGCGATGAACGTCAGCAAAACGATCGAGGCGGTCCCGCCGATGAACGAGCCGATCGCCGCGATCCCGAGCGCGGAGCCGGCCTTGCCCTGGCGGGCCATCTGATGCCCGTCCAGCGCGGTGACCACAGTGGACGCTTCGCCGGGAAGCTTGAGCAGGACCGAGGTGATGGTGCCGCCGTACTGGGCGCCGTAGAAGATGCCGGCGAGCATGATGACGGCTGGCGCCGGCTCGATGTTGTAGGTGATGGGCAGCAGGATCGCGATGGTGGCGGCCGGGCCGAGGCCGGGCAGCACGCCCACCAGCATGCCCAGGGTCACGCCGATCACGCAGTACAGGATGTTCTGCGGCTCGAACACGACCTCGAACCCGGACAGCACGGAACCGAAGTCCATGTCAGCTCCCGATCAGGTGCGGCAGCGGCACGCCGAGCCCGGTGATGAACAGCAGGTACGCGGCCACGGTGGCCAGCACCGACACCACGGCGGTGACCCGCCAACTCTCCCCGCCCAGAAACCGCAGCCACAGTGCCAGCAGCAGCACGGTGGGTATCTCGAAGCCGATCAGTTCGAACAGGTAGGCGTAGATCGCCAGGCTGGCCGCACCGATGACGACGGCCGTGGTACCGCGGGTGAAGGCTTCGGTGTCGCGTGCCGCGCGGGCCCGGACCGCGATGGTGGCGCCGGCGCCGATCAGCAGCACCGCGACGATGCTCGGCCACAGCCCTGGTCCGGGGTCGGCGAGGGCGCCGAAGCCGAGAGCGCGGGCGTACCACAGGGTGGCCAGGCCGAGCGCGACGGGGATCGCGCCGGCGATGGCGGACAGGGCCGGGCCCCCGGTCGGGGGCCCGGCCTCGTCGGACGCCTCGGTTGGCGTGGACTGCTCGACGGTCATGACTTGAAGGTGAGGCCGAACTTCTGCGTCAGGGACGCGAACTGCGCGGCGGAGTCCGTCAGGTGCTGGCGCGCCTCTTGGTCGGAGACCTCCCAGCGCGCCATGTAGTTGTCCTTCAGGAACGTCTCGTAGGCGGGGTCCTTGCGGGCCTCGGCGAACGACTGCTCCAGCTTGGTGGAGACGGCCTCGGGCAAGCCGACCGGGGCGATGATGAACCGTCGCTGGTCGACCACGACGTCGTAGCCCTTCTCCGTGGCGGTGGGCACCTCGGGCAGGAACTCGCTGCGCTCGGTGGAGAAGATGGCCAGCGGCCGCAGCTTGCCGGCCTTGATGTGCTCCATCGTCTCGGCGAGGGAGCCGGACATGGCGTCGACCTGCTTGCCCAGCAGTGCCGTCACCGCGGGCGCGCCGCCGTCGAACGGCACGTCGGTCGCCTTGGTGCCGGCACCCTTGAACAGCAGCGCCTGGGACAGCTGGCCGCCGGTGCCCACGCCCGGGGTCGCGTACTTCACCGATGGCGCCTTCACCAGGTCCTCGACCGTCTGGTGCGGCGATTGCGCGTTGACGACCAGGACGTAGTCCTCCTGGACCAGCGTCGTGACGATCTCCATCTTGTCAGGCTGGATCGCGGTGGGATCCTTGACGACCAGCGGCGTGATCGCGAACAGTGACTTGACCGCCAGCGCGATGTTGTAACCGTCCGGCGACGAGGCCAGCACCTCCTTGCCGCCTACCGCACCGTTGGCACCGGGTTTGTTGGCGATGACGATCGACTGCCCGAGCGGCTTCTCGGCGGCCTTCGCGACGGCGCGGCTGATCAGGTCGCCGCTGCCGCCGGCCGCGAACGGCACGGTGAAGTTGACGGCCCGCGTGGGGTAGTCACTGCCGGCGTCGTCGCTACCACCCTTGACACCGCCGCAGGCGGCGACGGGCAGGATGGACACCGCTGCGAGGGCGGCCAGGACGCGGCGGCGGGTATAGGACTCACTCATGACGACTCCTAGAAGAGAGCGGACAGACAGGGTCGCTTGGGGTCGAACGTCCAGTTCGGGATGAGGTACTGCATGGCGACGGCGTCGTCACGGGCGCCGAGGCCCTGCTTCAGGTACAGCTCGTGCGCCGCCTCCACCCTCTCCAGGTCGAGGTCGACGCCGAGTCCCGGTGCGGTCGGCACCGCGATGGCGCCGTCGCGAATGGACAGCGGGTTCTTGGTGAGCCGCTGGCCGTCCTGCCAGATCCAGTGCGTGTCGATGGCCGTGATGTCGCCGGGCGCCGCCGCGGCGACGTGTGTGAACATGGCCAGCGACACGTCGAAGTGGTTGTTGGAGTGGGATCCCCAGGTCAGGCCCCATGCGTCGCAGACCTGGGCGACGCGCACCGCCCCGCTCATGGTCCAGAAGTGCGGGTCGGCGAGCGGGATGTCCACCGCGTTGGCGCGGACGGCGTGTCCCAGCTCCCGCCAGTCGGTGGCGACCATGTTGGTGGCGGTACGCAGTCCGGTGGCGCGCCGGAACTCGGCCATCGTCTCGCGGGCGGAGTAGACACCCTCGGCGCCACAGGGATCTTCGGCGTACGCGAGCACTCCGTCCAAGCCTCGGCACAGCGCGATCGCGTCGCGCAGCAGCCAGCCGCCGTTCGGGTCGACGGTGATACGAGCGTCCGGGAAGCGGGCGGCCAGGGCGGCCACCGCTTCTGCCTCCAGCGGGCCGGGCAGCACCCCGCCTTTGAGTTTGAAGTCGGAAAATCCGTAGCGGTTCTGGGCGGCCTCGGCTTGGGCGACGATGGCCTGCGGTGTCAGGGCCGGTTCGTCACGCAGTCGCAGCCAGGGGTCGGCGGTGTCCGCGGCGGAGCGGTACGGCAGATCGGTCCGGGTGCGGTCGCCGACGAAGAACAGATATCCCAGGGTCGGTACTGAGGTCCGCTGTTGCCCGTCGCCGAGCAGCGCGGCGACGGGCACCTCCAGGAACTGCCCGAGCAGGTCCAGCAACGCCGCCTCCAGGGCGGTAACGGCGTGGATGGTGGTGCGAAGGTCGTAGGTCTGCTGGCCGCGCCCGCTCCCGTCGCGGTCGGCGAACCGGCTCCGTACCTCACCGAGAACAGCGTGATGCTGGCCGATCGGGCGGCCGACCACCAGGTCGCGGCCGTCTCGGAGGGTCTGGGTGATGGCCGCCCCGCCGGGCACCTCGCCCACGCCGACATGCCCGGTCGTGTCGGTGAGGATGACCAGGTTGCGGGTGAAGAACGGGCCGTGCGCACCGCTGAGGTTGAGCAGCATCGAGTCGTACCCGGCGACCGGCACGACTCGCATGTCGGTCACGACCGGTACGGCATGGTCAGCAGGCATGGCGGTCACCTTTCAAGCCGGCCCTCGACGCGCCGCCACAGCCCTGACGGGTTGTCGTCGGTCACCGCCGGCGGCAGCAGTTCCGCGGGAACGTTCTGGTAGCTGACCGGCCGCAGGAACCGGTCGATCGCGAGCGTGCCGACCGAGGTGGTGCGGGCATCGGAGGTCGCGGGGAACGGTCCACCGTGGACGATGGCATGCCCGACCTCGACACCGGTAGGCCAGCCGTTGAACACGATGCGGCCGGCGATCAGCTCCAGTAGCGGAAGCAGACTTCGCGCCTGCTCGTGATCCTCGGCGGTCGCGTGCACGGTGGCGGTGAGCTGCCCCTCAAGCCGGTCCAGGATCTGGCATAGCTGGCCGCTGGAGGCGACCCGCACGATCAGCGCCGCCGCTCCGAAGACCTCCTCGTGCAGCATCGGGTTGGCCAGGAACGTGGCGCCGTCGGTGACGAACAAGCCGGCGCGGCCGGCGGCGGCAATCGTGTCGTCGTCTTCGCCTTCGGCGGCGACGGTCACCCCACTGGCGGTGCGGAGCCGCTCGACGCCGTCGGCGAACGCGGCGTGGATGCTCGCGCTCAGCATCGGCGCCGCCGGGGTGGCTCGCACCGCGTCGCTGGCCGCGGCCAGGAACTCGCTGAAGCCGTCGCCGTCCGGGACGAAAACCAGGCCGGGGCAGGTGCAAAGCTGGCCGGCGCCCGTGGTGAGCGAGCCGACCAGCGCCAAGCCGAGCGCCGCACCGCGCTCGGCCAACGCGCCCGGCAGTACGAATACCGGATTGACGCTCGACATTTCGGCGTAGACGGGGATGGGTTGGGGGCGGGCGGCTGCCGCCGCGACCAGGGCGAGGCCGCCGGCGCGGGACCCGGTGAACCCGACCGCTTGGACGCGTGGATGGGTGACCAGGTCGGTGCCGAGCCCGGGGCCGTCACCGAACAGCAGCGAAAAGGTGCCTTCGGGCAGTTCGTGCTCCTCGACCGCGGCCTTGACCGCGCGGCCGACCAGCTCGGACGTGCCGGGGTGCGCGCTGTGTGCCTTGACGATCACGGGTGCGCCGGCCGCGAGCGCCGACGCGGTGTCTCCGCCGGCCACCGAGAAGGCCAGCGGGAAGTTGCTCGCGCCGAAGACCGCCACCGGGCCCAGGGGAACGCGCCGCTGCCTGATGTCTGGCCGTGGCAGCGGGATCCGGTCGGGTCGGGCCGGGTCGATCCGTACGCCTTGCCAGCTGCCTTCGCGTACGAGCTCGGCGAACAGCCGCAGCTGCCCGCACGTGCGGGCGCGCTCGGACTCCACCCGGGCCTGCGGGAGTCCGGTCTCGCGGCGCACCCGGTCGATCAGGTCGTTGCCGAGCGCTTCGATGTTCGCCGCGATCGTGTCCAGGAACGCGGCCCGCCGCGGCAGGTCGCTGTCGCGGTAGCCGGCGAACGCCGCCCAGGCCAGCTCCGCCGCACGGTCGACCTCCTCGGTGCCGCCCAGCCCGTATGCCGGTTCCATCGCCTGCCCGGTGCGCGGGTCGACCGCCCGGACCTCGCCCTTGCCGCCGCGGATCTCGCTGCCACCGATCAGCATCGCGCCGGTCAGAACGCTGGTCACAGGTATCACCCCAGCTTCTCGATCAGGGCCGTCAGCTTGATCATCTCTTCGTCGGTCAGATCCGTCAGCGGCGGTCGGACCGGTCCGGCGGGTCGGCCGATCGCGCGCATACCCGCCTTAACGATCGACACCGCGTAGCCCGGCCGCCTGTTCCTGATCTCCACCAGCGGCAGTACGAAGTCGTTGAGCCGGCCATAGACGCCCGCCCGATCCCGGGCCCGCACCGCGTCGTAGAACTCGAGCGCGAACTTCGGCACGAAATTGAAGATCGCTGAGGAGTACGTGGTCACCCCGAGTTCCAGGTACGGCAGGGCGAACGTCTCGGCGGTCGGCAAGCCCCCGATGTAGAGCAACCGGTCACCCACCGTCGCGTACAGGCGCGTCATCAGCTCGATATCACCCACGCCGTCCTTGAACCCCACCAGGTTGGGGCAGGTGCCGACGAGCCTCTCGATGGTCGGCACACTGAACGCGGCGTTGGCGCGGTGGTAGACGATCACGCCCAGCGAGGTGGCCGCACAGATCGCCTCCACATGCGCGGCCAACCCGTCCTGGCTCGCCTCGGTCAGGTACGGCGGGAACAGCAGGATCGCATCCGCACCGGCCGCCTCGGCGTCGCGGGCCATCTCGACCGCCTGAGCCGTGCCGTACCCGGCGGGACCGATGATCGGGACCGTCCCCGCGGTCTCCTGGACGGCGGCGCGCAACACCCGCCCCACCTCGCCGATCGTCAACGAGAAGAACTCACCGGTGCCACCCGCGACGAACAGGCCAGCCGCCGGATGGGACGACAGCCAGCCCAGGTTGTCGCGGTAAGACGCCTCGTCGAAATCCAGTTCGGCCGTGAAGTGGGTGACCGGGAAAGACAACAGCCCGGTACCCAGCGCGTGCCGGATCTCTTCCGGGGCGTATCGCGTCATGACGTCGAACTCCGTTTCGATGAGGTGACCGGTACGTTAAGCGGACAAGGCCATACCGATCCAACACAGATTTGGCATCGCCCAATACCTTTCAGGCATCATGCTGGGGGCGTCGATGTACACGCTTGATCAACTTCGGGGTTTCGTAGCCGTCGCCGAGGAGGGGCACGTCGGGCGGGCGGCCACCCGACTCCAGATGACGCAGCCGCCGCTGAGCCGTCAGATACAGCGGCTCGAGCGCGGCATCGGCATCGTGCTGTTCGACCGCACCCCCACCGGCGTGACGCTCACCCCCGCGGGTCGCGTGTTTCTCGACGAGGCACGCCGCGTGCTACACCTCGCGGCGGCCGCACCTCTCCTCGCCCGGCGAGTGGCCGCCGGGACGGCCGGAACCATCCGGATCGGGTTCACTGCCGTCTCAGCGCTGACCGTGCTCGGACATTGGATCGCCGTAGCCGCGAAGCATCTACCCGAAGTCGACCTGGTCCTGCACGAGATGGTCACCCACGCTCAACTCGACGCCATCCTGGCCGGCGAGATCGAGGTGGGACTGGTGCGCCAGGTGCCGCAGTCCGAGGTGCTCTCGTCCCGACTGGCCCACACCGACTCGCTCGTGCTGGCGGCGCCCCGCGGACACCCGCTCACCGCCCTCGGCCGACCACCTCGCCTCGCCGACATCGCACACCATGACGTGGTGACATACTCGCCGTCCGAGGCGTGGTACTTCTACGAACTCGTCGTCGCGGCCTTCCACCGTGCTCAACTCAGGCCCCGGTACGTGCAGCACATCAGCCAGATCCACACCGTCCTGGCCGTCGTGAACGCCGGGCTCGGTGTGGCTCTCGTGCCACGGTCGGCCTCCGCGCTCCGGTTGCAGAACCTCACCTTCCTGGAAGTCGAAGACCTTCCGGACGACACCGTGACGCTGCACTGCGTCTGGCGTACCACGCACGAGAATCCGGCGCTGACAGCGCTCCTGGAGCGGGTAGCGAACGAGAAATAGGCACATGCCAATGAGGTATCGGTCGATACCAAACCTGTGTTTGATCGGCATGACAGACCACGCTTAACGTACCGGTCACCAGTTCGAAACAGAGTTCGGCCATCGATTGGTCCGGACGTATCACGGTTACCCGGGCGGCATCCGCGAGCGTGCCGTCGGCCTTGCAGGAATCCGCATCAGGCGGGCGGCTTGGCCAGTCAACTCGAGGGTCACGGGCAACGCCACCCCGACCCGACCACCGACGTCGCGCGCCGGAACGCGTTTCTGTGCGCACAACGCGTGAATGATCTTGGTTTCTCGTTTGGAGGTCCCCATGGGTCAGGAGTCGATCAACCGCAGGGCATTGATCCAGCTAGGTGGGGTGGCCGCGGCCGGCGCGGGGACGGGGGGACTGCTTGGCCCGCCGTCCCCCGCACAGGCAGCTGGCGGAGACCGCCACCGGCCACCCCGCAGGCTCAAGATGTACGTCGGTACCCAGCGCCGCGCCTCGACACCGGCCGTACTGCGCGAATTCACCCGGCACGGCGTGACCCACTGGGTCGGCTACCCGCCCGCCCCTCCCCTGGCAGAGGGCCGTGGCTACTGGCTGCCGTCCGAGGTCGAGCAGACCCGCGAATTCGCCGAGCAGAACGGCGTCACCCTCGACATGGTTGCCCTACCGATGCTGACCTCGTCGCACATCGACCGCGACCCGCGGCCAGCGATCATGCTCGCGAAAAGTCCCGAACGTGACAAGGACATCGACGACATCCACCGGATGATCGAGGCGTGCGCGATCGCCGGCGTGCCGGCCTTCAAATACAACATGAGCCTTCTGGGGGTTCTGCGCACCGGCGAGGTCCCCGGCCGCGGCGGATCCTTGTACGGGCAGTTCCGGGCCGCCGACCTTCCCAAGAACGAGCCGCTGACCCGTGCCGGCGTCGTCGACGCGGACGCCTTCTGGGAACGCATCGACTACTTCATCCAGCGGGTGATCCCCGTCGCCCACCACTTCAAGGTGCGCGCGGCATGCCACCCACAGGACCCAGGAACGCCGCCCGGCGGCTACCGCGGCATCACCAACGTCCTGAGCGTCCCCGGCGGCAAGGGCCTGTTCACCTTCCTGTCCCTCCACAAAAGCCCCTACCACGGACTCAACCTCTGTGTCGGCACCCTGGCCGAGATGCTGTGGAACCCCCAGCGAGAGATCTACGACATCGTGCGCCGGCTGGCCCGGACCAAGCGGCTGTTCAACATCCATCTGCGCAACATCAAGGGCCGCCGCGACGACTTCATGGAGGTGTGGCCGGACGAAGGCGACATCGACCACGCCCGCGTCATCCGCATCCTGGCCGAGGAAGGCTACGCGTACAACGTGGACCCGGACCACGTTCCCGACCACCCGGACGACCCAGGCGGCAAACAGGCGTACGCCCACGGATACGGCTACCTGCGCGCCCTGATGCAGGCGGTCGAGAGCACCCTCGACCGCTAACGAGGAGACGACACTGTGAAACGAATAGGCACCGCCGTGGTGGCCGTCGCCTGTCTGACCGGGCTTACCTTCGCCGCCCCCTCCGCCGCGTCGTCCGCCCCTCCCACCGAGCCGGGCCTGCGACCGCTGCTGGACCAAACGCTGGTGGTCGACGGCATCACCAGGCAGTACGCCGTGTACGTCCCGAGCCAACAGCCCGTTTACCGTGTCGCGGACCCCAAGGACAACCCGATCGTGGTGATCCTGCACCCGGACGGCGAAACCGCCCATGAATACGCGCTGCGCACCCAGTGGTCACGGGTCGCCGAGGAGGAAGGCTTCATCGCCGCCTTCCCCACCGCCCAGAACGGCACGTGGAACGCCCACCTGGACCCGGGCCGGCCCGACGACATCGGTTTCGTCACCGCCGTAACAGACGCTGTCCGCGGCGCCTACCAAGGCAGCTCCGTCAACGTGTACATCGTCGGCGAAGGCACCGGCGCGGCCGTCGCCAACGAGGTCGCCGCCATCAACTCACCCAAGTACGTCGCCGTCGCCAGCCTCACCGGCGGCGCGCCCGCCGACTTCTACCAGACCGCCAGCACCCGCCTGCGAAATACCACGATGGCGAGCTGGACATTCGTCAACGGTCGCCTCAGCGGTGACGAACACCGGCAGATCGAGTACTGGAAACACGCCAACAAGGTCAACCCACGGCCTCAACACGAACACGGGAGAGACTTCAGCACCACCATCTACCGCAACCCCAACAATCCGCTGGCCCAGGTCCGCGTCTCCTACCTACGCAGCCCGTCCGCGCTCGGCGGCACCAGCGTGGCGCGAGCGGTATGGCGCGGCATGTTCCACCCGACCCTGCGCTTCACCGACCAGGACTCCACCAACGGACGCCTCGTCCCGTTCCAGACCGCCAGACAGATGCGGCTGACCGAGCACACCGCCAGCATCGCCGGCCAAACCCGCCGCTGGCTGGTCTACCTTCCCACCAACTACCGCAAGCTGACCAACCATGGCCGCAAACTCCCCCTTGTGCTCGCCTTCCATGGCCGCAACGGATCCGGCCGCTACATGGCCCAGCAAACCGGCTGGCACCAGGTCGGCGAAGCGCGCGGCTTCATCGTCGTCTACCCGCAAGCCGAACCAGCCACCGGACCCAACATCGGCTTCAGCGGAAGCATCGACGCGGCCAACCCCGACGTCTCCTTCACCCTCGACGTCCTCGCCGACCTCTCCGCCCGCTTCGCCGTTGACACCACCAGAGTCATCGTCACCGGCGTCTCCCAAGGTGCGGCCTTCACCAACCGACTCGCCGTGCAATACCCCCAGCTGTTCGCCGCGATCGCACCCTGCTACTCCGGACATCTCAACGCAGCCAGCTACAGCGACCCCATCGTGCGCACCGACGTACCCCTACCCGTGTGGCAATGCCGCGGCGTCAACGAGGTACCCACCGACTACCCTGGCGGCACCGCCGGCGAAGCCACCGCGAGAGTCTTCTGGCGGGAAACCGTCAACAAGAACACCGCACCACCAACCGTCGAGGTCGACGGCAGATACACCACCGACATCTACCACGACGGCGCCGCCGAGTATCGCTGGACCGTCAACGGCGACATCGGCCACTTCTGGCCCAAAAACCTGGGCTTCAAGCTATGGGACGACTTCCTGGCCCACTACCGGCGCCTCCCCAACGGCAGCCTCGGCCCGGCCGCGCTCCCGGATCGATGAGACCGGGACGTGTGCGCCCTCCGTGCCCTGGGTGCCGCCGGGGCGGGTCTCGTTCAGCGTGGTCGGAACTCGATGCGCAGGATGCGGTCGTCGCCGGGTCGGGGTTCGGTGCCACCCCAGTCCATGGGGGTATGGTCGCGCGCCAAGAGAGAGTTCGGCCGTCAGATGGCGGACGAATCTCCCCCTCCTTTCCCGCGTGGTCTCTGCTTCGGTCCACCGACGACTGCTACATCTCCTGCTCCCACCAGCCGCGCGTGTCGACGTCCGCGGCGTCCGCCAGCGCCTCCAGTTCCGCGATCTGCTCGTCGGCGAGCTCGATGCCACGAGCTCGGATCATCCCGTCGATGTAACCCGCCTTCGTGACCCCGATGATCGGGGTGGTCCCCTTGGCGATGGCCCAGGCGGTGGCGACGTCGGCGGCGGACGCGCCTCGGTCCTCGCCGATCGCCGCCATCCTGTCCGTCAGCGCCTGAAGCTGGGGCAGGACGCCGTTGTACGTGGCCGCCCGGCTGCTGCCCTCCGGCAACGGATGGGCCGGGCTGTACCTGCCGCTCAACGCCCCCTGCTCGAGGACCATGTAGGAAAAGAACGGCACGTCGTGCTCGCGGCAGTGATCAAGAATGCCCGCGCGCTCAGCGGCCCGGTACAGCAGACTGTAGTGGTTCTGGACCGCCTCCACGCGGAAGCCGGCCTCGCCGAGGATCTGATCGGCGAGAGCGATCTGCTTCAGGTTGTGGTTCGAGACACCGACATGCTTGATCCTGCCGCTTTGCAGCAGCGGGATCAGAAGCGGCGTCCACCGGGCCACGTCGGCAGGGTTGTGGATCCAGTACAGATCCACATAGTCCGTACCCATCCGGTCGAGGCTCTGCTCGAGCATGTCCGCGACCGGATCGTCGCCGTCGCCCGCGGCCTGCGGGGTGAACTTCGTCGACAACTGGTACTCGCTGCGGGCGTAGCCCTTCAGCGCCTGAGCGAGGACCGACTCCGAGCGACCCATGCCGTACACCACCGCCGTGTCCCACAGCGTGAACCCGTTCGACTGCGCCTTTTCGACGACCTCTCGCAGGCCGGACGCGGTCAGCTGACTGCCGAAATAGCCGTCGCCCACCTCGCCGCTGTCTCCCCAGGCCCACGTGCCCAGCGCCACCGCCGGCACTGTCAGCGTCTTGCTCGTCATGTCCCCTACCTCCATCGCTTGTCCGTCGGCCGCGGCAACTTGTCGTGAACGCCCAGTCGACAGCTCCGCCCGAGTCACGCACGCCCACGGAACGTTCGACCCCCAGAAGACCGCGATCGCCGGCGCCGGAGAAGGTCGCGTTTATCGGGGGTACAACCTCAACCCCCCCTCGCGCCGTGACCAGCGGCTACCGTGAATGACATGGACCAGCAGCCCGGAAACCGCGGCGAAATCCGGGACTTCCTTGCCAGCCGACGCGCCAAGATCACCCCGGCGGATGCCGGACTGCCGACCAGCGCCCGTCGGCGGGTCGCCGGGCTGCGGCGCGAGGAGGTCGCCGTCCTTGCCGGCGTGAGCACGGAGTGGTACACGCGGCTGGAGAAGGGTCACATCGGCGGCGTGTCCGAAGACGTCCTTGACGCGGTCGCTCGCGCCCTGCACTTGGACGACGACGAACGCACCTACCTGTTCGACCTGGCCCGGTCATCGCGGCCCGACAGTCGCACGCCGTCGCGTCGCCGGGACGTCGAGGTCCCGCCCCGGGTCCAGTGGCTGCTGGACTCCATGACGATGTCCTCGGCGTTCGTACGCAACGGCCGCATGGACGTCGTCGCCAGCAACCCCCTGGCCCGAGCCCTCCTCACGCCGATGTTCGACAGCGCCACCGTCGACAAGCGCGGCCGCCCCAACGTCGCCCGCTACATCTTCCTCGACCCCGGTGCACACCACTTCTTCGTCGACTGGGACGCCGCCACCATCGCCACCGCCGCCCTGCTACGCGCCGAAGCCGGGCGCGAGCCCCGCGACCGGCCACTACGCGAGCTCGTCGGCGAGCTGTCCACGCTCAGCCCCGAGTTCCGCAACCGATGGGCGGCGCACGACGTCCTGATCCGCCACGACGGCATCAAACGGCTCCAGCACCCCGACGTCGGCCACCTGGAACTGACCTTCCAATCCCTCGACCTACCCCTGCCCGGCCGAGCCGTGCACGACCTGGTCATCTACACCGCCGAACCCGGCAGCACGTCCGAAGACCGACTCAAACTCCTCGCCAGCTGGGCAGCTACCCAATCCCGGACGGCACAGCCCACCCACCACTCTGCGCAGCCCGACACGCTCTGACTCCCCATCTACGCCGATGTGAGGCGCCCTTCAGCAGGCGCCCTACCGGCGTCCAAGGGTCGGAATTCGTGGTCCCAAAGCGTTTAGGATCGCCCAAAATCGCTGAAACCGGGCGCCGAATGTTTCGTGTATGTAACGTCGGTTTACCTTCGTTGACAAACCGTTTTACCAGAAGCAAAGTGTTCTGCATTCCAGTGGTAAAAGGGTTTGGCAGGTGTCGAGATGGCGAAGCCGAGGGTGAAGATCCGCACGGTGGCCGAGGCCGCTGGCGTGTCTGTCACGACGGTCTCCCTCGTACTCAACGAGGTGGCCGGGGCCCGGGTCAGCGCGGAGACCCGGCAGCGGATCCACGACGCGGCACAGCGCCTCGGCTACGTACCGAACGAAGTCGCCCGGCAGTTGCGCGCCCAGCGGACCAAGGCGTTGGGTCTGCTGGGTGACGAGGTGACGACCACTCCGTTCGCGGGGCGGATGGTTCTGGGAGCGCAGGAAGCGGCGAGCAAGCACGGCTGGTTGCTGATGCTGCTCAACAGTGGCCAGGACCCCGAGTTGGAGCGCAAGGAGATCGCCGCGTTCCTCCGTGGGCGGGTGGACGGCGTGCTGTACACGACGATGTACCACCGGGTGGTGCGAGTGCCGGAGCGGCTGCGCACGGTGCCGACGGTGCTGCTGGACGCCGAGGACGACACCGCCGAGGTGCCGTCCGTGGTGCCTGACGAGCTGGACGGCGCGTACCTGGCGACGAAGGAGTTGCTGGATCACGGGCATCGCCGTGTCGGTTTCGTCAACCACAGCGGTGACATCCCGGCGACCTGGGGTCGGCTGGCCGGCTACCAGCGCGGGTTGCGGGAGGCTGGCGTGCCGTTCGACCCGAACCTGGTGGTAGCGGTTCCGCCGGTGGCCCGGGAAGGCTATGCCGCCACGTTGCGACTGCTGGGCGCCGAGCAGCGCCCGACAGGGCTGTTCTGTTTCAACGACCGGGTCGCGATGGGCGCCTACCAGGCGGCCGCGGCGCTTGGTCTGCGCATCCCGGCCGACGTGTCCATCGTTGGCTTCGATGACCAGGAGGAGATCAGCGAGGGTCTGCTGCCGGGGTTGACCACGGTGGCGCTGCCGCACTACGCGATGGGGGCGTGGGCGGTCGACGCGCTCATCGCCCGGATCACCGATCCACAGACGCCGGTGGAGCGCGTGCTCCTGCCGTGCCCGATCGTTCGGCGCGAGTCGGTGGGCACACCGCCGACGCTGTGACCGCGTAACACTGCCTGGCCGGTGGCACGGCCGCAGGCAGGAGATGACTTTCCGGTTCGTGACGGCCGCCGCGCTCACACCGCGACGGCGGCGAAGCCATGCCCAATAAAGAGGAGAAGGCACCGATGAACACTTCGAAGCGACGCTTGTTGGCCACCGGATTGGCGGCCGTGGTGTTGGCCGGCGTGGCCGCGTGCGGGTCGGGCGAGGGCGCGGGCACGTCCGCCGACGGCGGCCTGACCCTGTGGACGCACAATGCCGGCAACCCGCAGGAGCTGGCGGTCGTGGAGCAGATCGTCGCTGATTGGAACGCGGCCCATCCGGACAAGAAGGTCACGGTTCAGGCCTTCCCGCAGGCCGCGTACAACGAGGCGGTCGTCGCGGCGGCGACGGCGAAGAAGCTGCCCTGCATCCTGGACACCGACGCGCCCGCCGTGCCCAACTGGGCGTACGCGGGCTACCTGGCTCCGCTGGAGATTCCGGCCGACCTGCTGGCCAAGCAGCTGCCCAGCACGGTGGGCACCTACCAGGGCAAGACCTATTCCGTCGGTTACTACGAGGCGGCGCTGGGACTGTTCGCCCGCAGGTCCGCGCTCACGGCTGCCGGGGTGCGGATCCCCACGCTCGAGCAGCCGTGGACCGCCGCCGAGTTCGACCAGGCCCTGCGCGCGATCAAGGCGAGCAAGAAGTACCCGATCACCTTCGACCTGGGCACCGGCGACACCACGACCGAGTGGTGGACCTACGCCTACTCACCCTTCCTACAAAGCTTTGGCGGGGACCTGATCGACCGCAACACCTACAAGACCGCCAACGGTGTGCTCAACGGCGACAAGGCGGTGGCCTGGGCAACCTGGTTGCGGAATCTGGTGGAGCAGGACTACTCACCACAGAAGTCGAGCCAGGACGCGTTCGCCGACTTCGTCAACGGCAAGTCGGCGATGGTCTGGTCCGGCATCTGGAACGCGGGTTCGTTGAGCAAGGTCGAGGACGGGGTCGTGCTGCCCCCGCCGGACTTCGGCAGCGGCGCCAAGGTTGGTGGCGGGTCGTGGCAGTGGGCGGTCAGTAGCAGTTGTGCGGACAAGGCGACCGCGATGGAGTACCTGCGCACGTCGCTCACGGCCAAGAACATCGCGGCGTTCGCCGAAAAGCAGAACGTCATCCCCGCCACCGAGGAGGCGGCCGCGCTGGTTCCCGGCTGGCAGCCCGGTGGAGAGAAGCGGTTCTTCCTGGACGAGTCCAAAAAGCTGGCGACCGTCCGGCCGCCGACCCCGGGTTACCCGTACCTGACGACCACGTTCGCGAAGGCGACGCAGGACATCGTCGCGGGCGGAGACCCTAAGCAGATCCTGGACCGCGCCGCGAACGAGATCGACCAGGACCTGAAGTCCAACAACTACTACGGCTTCTGACCGTTCGCAGGGTGCGGGCGGCGGCTCGCACCCCGCGCGCACCGCCTTGGAGAGAAACGATGGCCGTCAGCATCTCACCGACCCCGGTCGCCGCCGCGGCGAAGCCGGCGCCGCGGCGTCACGACCGCCGGCAGAGCCGGGATCAGCGACGCGTGGGGCTGCTCATGATCGCCCCTGCTGGTGTCCTGCTTGCCCTGTTCTTCTTCGTGCCGGTCGCGTTGGGGTTCGCGCTGGCCTTCACCGACGCGCGCCTGATCAGCCCGAAGCCGCTGGAGTTCATCGGCCTGGACAACTTCCAACGGATCCTGGACGACCCGGTGTTCTGGAAGTCGTTGCGCAACACGCTGTTCTTCGCCGCCGTCGTCGTGCCCGTTCAATCGGGGCTCGCCCTGCTGCTGGCGTTGCTGGTCAACGTGAAGATGCGCGGCACCAACATCTTCCGGACGCTGTACTTCATCCCGGTGGTCACGTCCATCGTCGTCGTCTCGATCCTGTGGCGGTTCATGTACCAGCAGGACGGGCTGGTCAACAGCATGCTGCACTGGGCCACCGGCAACGTCGTACGCGTCGACTGGCTCAACAACACCAGCACCGCGCTGCCCGCGATCATTGTCATGTCGGTGTGGCAAGCGGTCGGCTTCCACATGGTCATCTGGCTGTCCGGGCTACAGACGATTCCCGGTGAGCTGTACGAGGCCGCCGACCTGGATGGCGCCGGAACCTGGGACAAGTTCCGCTACATCACCTGGCCCGGCCTACGGAGCACCCGCACCTTCATCCTGGTCACGATCACCATCGCCGCACTGAGCCTGTTCACGCAGGTCCACGTCATGACCGCGGGCGGCCCGCTGGACGCCACCTCGACGGTGGTCTACCAGGCCGTCCGGGTCGGATACCAGCAGCAGCAGACCGCCTACGCCTCGGCCATCTCGGTGGTCTTCTTCCTGCTGGTGCTCACCGTCTCGCTGATCCAGCGGTGGCTGACCCGAGAAAGGAACGCCTAGCCATGGCGATGCCCGCCGTCCACGGCGCCAAGCGCCGCCGACACCACGCCACCCGCGCCGCCGTGCTGGCTGCCCGCCTGGTGTGCGTGTTCCTGTTCGCCGCGCCGATGCTGTTCATGTTCGTCTCGTCGCTGAAGTCCGACACCGACATCTTCCGGGACATCGGCTCGGTGCGCGCCTTCCTGCCAGTCGGTGACATCTCATTGCGCAACTACGCCGGCGTGTTCGAGACCGTGCCGGCGGCCCGGTTCCTGCTCAACTCGCTGTTCATTTCTCTGCTGACGGTCGCGCTCGGTGTGCTGGTGAACAGCATGGCGGCGTTCGCGCTGTCCCGCCTGTCCTGGCCGGGCCGGCGCGTCGCGTTGAGCGTCGTGATCGCCACCCTGGTGGTCCCGTTCGAGACATTCGCGCTGCCGCTGGTGTGGTGGGTGAACAAGCTGCCCTGGCTCACAATGCACGGACTGCAACTGACCATCAGCGAGGGCTGGCTCGACACCTACCGGGTGCAGATCCTGCCGTTCGTGGCCAACGCCTTCTCCATCTACCTGTTCTACTCCTACTTCCAGAGCATCCCGCGCGAGCTCGACGAGGCCGCCCGGGTCGACGGCGCCGGATGGTTCCGCATCTACCGCACCGTCGTCATGCCGCTGTCCGGACCTGCCGTGGCCACCGTGTCGATCCTGACTTTCCTGCCGGCATGGAACTCCTACCTGTGGCCGCTCATGGTGGTCCAGACGCAGGAGCTACGGCCGGTCATGGTCGGCGTCTCCTACTTCTTCCAGCTCAAGGTCCACTGGGGCGAAATCATGGCGTACTCCACCCTCATCACCCTGCCGGTCCTGGTGCTGTTCCTCGCCTTCCAGCGCGCCTTCGTCAACAGCATCGCCTCCACCGGCGTCAAGGGATGACCTCCGCCGCCAGGCACAACCCCACCACACCGACTCCATCCGAAAGCGGTAGCCGATGACCATCGCCGACCCCGTGGAGAACCGCACGCAGGATGATGCGTTCCCCGCGCTACATGTGCGACCACCCGCGGGATGGGTCAACGACCCGAACGGCCCTTTCCAGTGGAACGGCCGATACCACCTGTTCTACCAACACAATCCGTCGGCGCCGGTGCACGCGAACATCCAATGGGGACACGCCAGCAGTGCGGACCTGGTGCATTGGCGCACCGAACCCATCGCCCTCACCCCGACGCCGGGACATCTGGACGCCGGCGGCTGCTGGTCCGGGTGCGTGGTCGACGACGATGGCGTGCCCACCGCCGTCTACACCGCGATCGGCAACGGCGTCCTCGACGCCAGCATCGCCCTGGCCACATCCGCGGACGGGCAGCTGCGCACGTGGCGTAAACATCCGGCCCCCGCCGCCCGCGCTCCGCAAGGCCTGCACCTGATCGGCTACCGGGATCCCTTTGTCTTCACCGCCTACGGGCACCGTTACGCGCTCGTCGGCGCCGGCTTGCGTGGTGGCGGCGCCGCCACCGTGCTGCTCTACAGATGCGACGACCTGTACGAGTGGACCTACCTCGGCCCGCTGACCAACGCCGCGGACCCGGTGGCCGCGCGGTACGCCCCGGCGGACATCTGGGAATGCCCACAACTGGTGCGCCTGGGCGACCGATGGGTCCTGATCGTCTCCCTCTGGACCAGCGAGATCCTCGGCCGCGTCGCCTACCTCGTCGGAGACCTCGACATCTCCGGCGGCGTGCCCCGCTTCACCCCAACCCACGGCGGGCTCGTCGACGCCGGCCGCGACTTCTACGCCCCAGCCGTCCTGGCATCCCCGGAACGCGTCCTGCTGTGGGGCTGGTCCTGGGAGGACCGCACCGACGCCGACGTATTGGCGGGTGGCTGGGCAGGCCTGCTGACCCTTCCCCGGGTACTGACGCTCAACCCCGCCGGCCGCCTCGCCTCGACCCCCGCACCGGAGCTGCACGCGCTGCGCGGCACTCCCGTCCGACGTGTGGTGGCCGTACGGGAACAGCCGCAAACCGTGGACCTGCCATCAGGCCCACTCGACATCGAAATCCGCCTGCACAGCCAGGCACGGCAGCCGACAGCGCTCACACTGCGCCTGGGCGACAACTGGCTCACCGTCACGGTCGACCCCGCGACCGGACGCGCCGCAGTACACCGAAACGTGCTGCACCCCGAACGAGCCACCCGCGACGCCACCGTGCACATCACCGGTGGCACCGAGTCCGTCCACATGCGTCTGCTGCTGGATGGCTCCATCGCCGAGGTGTTCCTGCCCGACGGCGTCGTCTTCACCGAACGGCTCTACCCCACGACCCCGGCCCGGCACACGTCGCTGCACCTGCGTGGATCGGTCGGCACCCAGGCGGTGATCACCGCCTGGCAGCTACGGCTCCCCGGCGTCCCCTGAGAACGCCGGGAGCACAGCAAGGAGGGCACCCTGTGAGACCCACCCCCGCAACGATCGCCCGCAACGCCGCGCTCCTCGGTGCGCTGACGCTGGTGATCGCATCCACGCTCGCACCGCATCGCCTCGACGCGACGCCCGTAGCGGCGACCACCTACCGACCGCTGTACCACCACATCGTCCCGGACCGGTGGATGAACGACCCCCAACGACCCATCCACCTCAATGGACAGTTCCACTACTACTACCTCTACAACAACGACTACCCGGACACCAACCACACCGCCTGGCGGCGCGCCACCAGCACCGACCTCGTCCGGTTCACCGACCGCGGCGTCGCCGTCCCCAAGGACACCACCCCCAACGGCAGCATCTGGTCCGGCTCACCGGTCGTCGACACCAACAACACCGCGGGCTTCGGCGCCAACGCGGTTGTCGTGCTTGCCACTCAGGAACACGCCGCGAACAACAACGCCCAAGCCCAGTTCCTCTGGTACTCCACCGACGGCGGCGCCACCTTCCGCAACTACAGCACCACGCCGGTCATCCCCAACCCCGGCCGGTTCGACTCCCGCGACCCGAAGACCATCTGGGACAGCGACCGCAACCGATGGGTCACCGTACTAGCCGAGAACGACCAGCTCAGCTTCTACACCTCCACCAACCTCAGAAACTGGCAGCGAGCCGGCGAATGGCGGATGCCCGGCCTCGGTGTACTGGAATGCCCCGACCTGTTCAAGATGGTGGCCGACGACGGCACCACGAAATGGATCATCGGCGCGTCCGCCGACGGCAAGGGCATCGGCCAACCGAACACCTACGCCTACTGGACCGGCACCTTCACCGGCACCGGCTTCCAGCAAGACTCCGCACACCAGTGGCTCGACTACGGCTGGGACTGGTACGCCGCCGTCACCTGGGAGAACCCCACCAACCCACTGGGCAGCCGATATGCCATCGGCTGGATGAACAACTGGGCCTACTCGGCGAACACACCAACCTGGGCCAACGACGGCTTCAACGGCACCAACTCGATCGTGCGCGAGATCAAACTCAAGCGGCAAGGCACCGGCGGCTACAGCCTCGTATCCCAACCGGTCAACGGCCTCGACAACATCGTCGCGAGCACCACCAACCTCGGCACGATCCAGGTCAACGGCGTCGTCCCGCTCAGCTACTCCGGCGAGGCGTACGAGCTCACCACCGACGTCAGCTGGACCCAGCTCAACAACGTCGGCATGCAACTGCGCAAGTCCACCGACGGCACTCGCCACGCCGACGTCGGCGTTTACGGCGACTACGCCTACCTCAACCGTGGCTACACCAACCACCCCGACCAGACCAACAGGTTTCTCGAAAGCAAAAGCCCGTTCGACCCCGCACGCAAGAACGTCCGGCTACGCATCCTGGTGGACCGCACCACCATCGAAGTGTTCGTCGACGATGGAAAGCACGTCCACTCCAGCGAGGTCTTCGCCGCCCCCGGCGACAACGGCATCGCCCTCTACACCGACGGTGGCACCGCCACGTTCGCCAACCTCACCATCCGCAGCCTCCGCGACATCAACGCCCAACCCGTCCCGACCGGCACGGTGCTGGCCAGCTTCGAAAACAACACCTACGGATCGTGGGCCCGCACCGGCACGGCATTCGGCACCGCGCCAGCCAACGGCACCCTGCCCAACCAACAACATGTCAGCGGATACCTCGGCGACGGCCTCGTCAACACGTACCTCAACGGGGACGCCACCACCGGAACCCTGACCTCGCCCGCCTTCACCATCAACCAGCGGTATCTCAAATTCCTCGTCGGCGGCGGAAACCATCCCCACACCGCCGGCAGCCCCACAGCGGTCAACCTCGTCGTCGGCGGTCAAGTCGTCCGCACCACCACCGGACGCAACGAGGAATACCTCCGCTGGACCACCTGGGACCTCGGCAACCTCACCGGACGCACAGCACAGATCCAAATCGTCGACAACAACACCGGCGGCTGGGGACACATCAACGCCGACCACTTCACCCTGGCAGCCACCGCCTGACCAAGCCACCAACGGAGGGATCGTCAGCCCGGCCGCGCACTGACGGTCCCTCCCACCAACACATCACCCTGGCGCCGTTTAGGAGCCCGCTACGCATGGATGATCGGGATGTCGGCCTCGGTGAGCCGGCGCACGGTGTCGTCGTCGGCGGGTGCGTCGGTGACGATGCCGGCCACCGCGGTGATCGGCAGGACCGTGAAGCGGGACGCGGCACCGATCTTCTCGGCGCTGGCCAGCACGTAGGTGTCGGCGCTGCGACGCGCGAGGGCGCGCTTCATGGCGGCCTCGTCGGCGTCGCCGGTGGTCAGGCCGGCGTCCGGGTGTACCCCGGTGACACCCAGGAGGAACACGTCGGCGTTCACCGCCTGTGCGGCCTCGACGGCCGCCGCGCCGCAGGTGACGACCGAATGCTTGAACAGCCGGCCGCCCAGCAGATACACCTCCACGGCCGGATGCTGGGCCAGGGCCGCCGCGACCGTGGGGCTGTGGGTGACCACCGTGGCGGCGAGCGTCGTGGGCAGGACCTGGATCACGGCGAGCGCGGTCGTGCCGCCGTCGACGACGACGGTCGTACCCGGCTGGATCAGCGCGGCGGCCGCCGCCGCGACGCGCTGTTTGCTGGCGACGCCTACGCCGCGGCGCGTCGGATAGTCGGCTACCGCGGGCGAGGCCGGCAGCGCCCCGCCGTATACCCGCTGGCAGAGCCCCGCCGCGGCGAGGTCACGCAGGTCACGACGGATCGTGTCCTCCGACACGTCGAGCTCGGCCGCGACATCCTTGGCCACGACGCGCTGGTCCTGCCGGAGCCGGGCCAGGAGAAGATCTCGACGCTGCGCAGCCAGCATGCACGGTCCTCCACGTTCTTGTTTATTTCTGCACGTTCTACCGATACTCTCATGGTCATGCTGGCGACGAAACCCATGCTGATCCTCATTGCCGGGCCCTATCGGTCCGGCACCGGCGACGACCCGGACCTGCTCGCGGCAAATCTGCGCCGGCTGGAGGAAGCCGCCTGGCCGATCTTCCAGGCCGGCCACGTCCCGATGATCGGCGAGTGGGTGGCGCTCCCGGTGCTGCGGGGCGCCGGCGCCGGCAGTGTCGCCGATCCGGTGGCCGAGCAGGTGCTCTACCCCACGGCGCAGCGGCTGCTGGCGCACTGCGACGCCGTGCTGCGACTGCCCGGTGAGTCCACCGGAGCCGACCAAGACGTGGCAATCGCCCGCCAGCGCGGGCTGCCGGTCTACTACGACCTCACCGAGATTCCCGGCGTCGCGGCGTAACCGGCGGTGCCTCGTTCACCTCTTTGACCGCTCCCGGGGTTAGGGTGTCCTGCCGGCCGTGTCAGACGGGGCCTGAGGGGGCGGTGAGGCATGGTGCCGAGCGCCGGTGCGGTGGCGGCAAAGGCGCCGAGCGCAGGCGGCGAGTCGGTGGCGCTGCTGTCGCGGTTCGGGCGCCGGTTCGCCGCCGCCGTCCGCGTGATGATCTTCGGCCCGGTGGCCGCGATCGGGCTCGTCCGGGCGACCGGCGAGCACGCGATGCCGACCGCCGTCGTGGTCGCCGGCGTCGCGGCGTGGAGCGCGGTGTACGTGTGGTGGCTGCTGCGACGCGCCGGCCGGTGGGCGACCGCCGTGGACGTCGCGGTGATGGTGCTCGTGTGCCTGAGCATCTTCTGGACCGACGCCGCGGCTGAGGGCAACGTCGGCTGGATTCGCCTGCTGGTGAGCTTCGCCTGCGTGGCGTACCAGTGGTATACGCCGCTGGCCCACGGCGTCGCGGCGACCGCGGTGGCCGCCGGCACCTTGCTGGCGGTCGTCCTGGTCACCGAGCCTGCCGCGGACGTGGTGAACGCGGCGGTCTGGGTCCTCGCCATCGCCACGCTGTCCCGCACCGCGTGGACGCTGGTCATGCGCGGGGCGCGGAGCGCGGACCGGCTGGCGCTGGACGCCGAGCGGGCGCGCAAGGCCCAGCAAGTCGCCGCCGCGGTCCGGGCCGACGAGCGCGACCTGGTCAACGCGCTGCACGACACCGCGGCCACCACCCTGCTGATGGTGGGCAGCGGCCAGGTGCGGCCGGACGAGGGTTGGCTGGCGCCGCGGGCGCGGCGCGATCTGGAGATGCTGCGCGCGTACGGCGAGCGGGCACCCACCTCGGCCGATCTGGTCCAGCTTCTGCGCGCCGAGGTCGACGCGGTCAACCAGCTCCCGGTGAGCTTCTCCGCCCCCGCCGACCTGCCGGTGCCGTACCGGGTCGGGCGGGCGGTCGCCGACGCGGCGCGGGAGGCGCTGAACAACGTCGTGCGGCACGCCGCCGCCGGCCGGATCCAGGTGCGGCTGACCGGCGACCCGCGCCAGCTGCGGGTGGACGTGGTCGACGACGGCAAGGGTTTCGTGCCCGAGCTTGTCGCGTCGACCCGGCGCGGTCTGCGCGACTGCGTGCGGGGACGGGTGGCGGCGGTGGGCGGCACCGTGCGCGTGGCCTCGCTGCTCGGCGCCGGCACCACCGTGTCGTTGGAGTGGCGCGGTGAGTGAGGACCCCCGGGCCGCCATCGAGCGGGATACCCGCGCCCAGCTGATCGCCCGGCTGCGCGTGGGCATCCTGGTCACGGCTTCTGGCGGGCTGGTGCTGCTGAGCCTGCCCAACATGCTGCGCGACTGGGACCGGTACCAGCCGGCGTGGGCGCAGGCGGTCGCGTTCGCGATGCTGGCCGGCGTCCTGTGTGCAGAGGCCGTGCTGGTGGTCCGCGGCCGGCTCTGGCCGGCGGCGTGGCGGTGGCCGGCCGTGGGCGTGGTGGTCGCCGCGTCCGTGCTGTCGTACGCGGCGCTGCCCTACGGGCACTCGGCGACCGCCGGTGACTGGATCTTCGGCGAGGCGACCTGGGTGGGGCTCGTCGTACTGCTGAGCCGGCCGCTCCGCGTGCATCTCGCGTTCCTTGGTCTACATTGGAGCGTCGCGCTGGTGAACATGTTGCTCTCCACCGACGTCGACCGGACGACGGTGCTGCGGTTCGCCACCGGTTCGATCGGCGTCATCGGCTATCCACTGTGTATGGCGGTGACGGCGGCGGCGTTTCGTGGGATCGCCCGCTCGGCGGCCGCCGCGAAGTGGGAGACCGAACAGGTGGCCGTCGCCGAGGCGGCCGCGGCCGAGTCACACCGGCGGCGGCAGCAGCGCTTCACCGACCTCGACCTGAGCACGATGCCGTTGCTGGAGGGCCTGGCCAGCGGGCGGCTCGACCCGACCGACCGGCGGGTGCGGCACGACTGCGCCATCGAGGCGGCCCGGATGCGGCGGCTGTTCGCCGAGGTCGATGTCGTACCCAACCGGTTGTTGCACGAGCTGCGGCACTGCGCGGATGTCGCGGACCGCAAGGGTGTGCTGGTGGAGTTGGACGCTCGAGGCCAGTGGCCGGACCTGCCGCTGCCGGTGCGGCGCGACCTGACCGAGGCCCCGCTGACCGTGCTGGCGACGGCCACGTCCTGGGCGCGGGTGACCGTGGTCGGCGGCCCGGACCTCGTCTCCGTCAACGTGCTCGCCGACTGCGGGCAGGTGGAGCTGCCGCGCCCGGCGGCGCCGGGTGTGCGGCTCGACGCCTTCCGTAGCGGGGAAAGGCTGTGGGTGGAGGTGCAGTGGCAAGCGACCGCATCACCGCGGTGATCGTCGACGACCACGCCGCGATCGCCGCAGGCGTCCGGTACTGGTGTGAGCGGGCCCAGCCGCCGATCGACCTGATCGACGCGGGGGCCCGGATGGCGAACGTGTGGACCGGCCCCGGCGCCGAGGCCCACGTGGTGATCTTCGACCTCGAGCTCGTGCCGAAGAACCCGGGCTTCGGCGAGCTGCGCCGGCTCGTCGACCACGGCCGCCGGGTGGTCGTCTACTCCCAGCACGCCGACACCCGGACGGTCCTCAAGTGCGTCAACCTCGGCGCGCTGGCGTACCTCACCAAGACCGAGGGGCCGGAGCACCTGGTGCCGGCGATCCAGGCGGCCGCGGACGGGCGGCCCTACACCGCGCCCTCACTGGGCGGGGTGCTGATCGCCGACGACGACCCGAGCCGGCCGCGGATCTCCCAGCGCGAGGCGGAGGTGTTGCGCGCCTGGTTCGCCTCGTCTTCCAAGGAGCTGGTCGCCGCGAAACTGCACATCAGCGTCAAGACCGTCGACACCCACATCGAGCGGGTCCGGATCAAGTACGCGAACGCCGGCCGGGCCGCGCGCACCAAGAGCGACCTTGTCACGCGCGCCCTGCACGACGGCCTGATCACGCTCGATGAGCTCGGGGAGGCATCCGACCCCACAAGGTAACTGTGGGGTGTTCGCCTGACACAGTGCGTGTTCGGCCGTCCCTACCGTGAGCGCCGGGCAAACCCGCCCGCGTTCACAGGAGGTAGGGCCTTGATTCATACCGCAAGACGCCTTCGGCGTCTCGCCGTCGCGCTCGCCGCGGCGGCCGCGCTCAGCCTGCTCACCACCGGTGTGGTCGACCTGGCCAGCACCGCACGTCCGGCGCACGCCGACGCCGGCCCGGTCGTCGACGACTACCCCTACCGGGGCCAGAGCAGCGGCGTCGACCCGTGGAACTTCTACAAGGGACAGTGCACCTCGTTCGCCGCGTGGCGGCTCAACGACCGGATCGGCATCGACTTCACCAACCAGTACCTCGGCGAACACTTCGGCAACGCGAACACGTGGGACGACGCCGCCCGACGCGCCGGGCTGACGGTCAGCTCCACGCCGCGGCCGGGTGCGATCGCACAATCGGACGCCGGTTCGTTCGGCCACGTCGCGTGGGTCGCCCGGGTCAACGGCGACGGCACAGTGCTCATCGAGGAGTACAACTGGGCGCGGCCGTCCGGGTACGGCACCCGTACCGTCTCCGCGTCCAGCTTCGAGTACATCTACTTCGGCAACCCGCCGGCGGTGAACCTGGCGGCGGAGAGCGTGAACGGGGATCGGTACGAGGATCTGTTGGCGGTCGACTCCGGCAACGTGCTGTGGTCGTATCCGGGTCGCTCGGGGCTGGACCGGCGACGGCGACGGCACCTTCGCCACACCCGCCCAAATCGGCCACGGCTGGTCCACCTTCCGCCTCGCCAACTACTGAGTGCGGAGTACCGGAGTGCGGTGCCAGCGTGTCCGATGTGGACACGCTGGCACCACCCGCTCACGAGCCGCTACCGGTCTCGACCTCGCCGGCATGGTCGCGCCACCGCGTCAGGCCGCGGAAGTGTGGGCTCAGCACGGCGTCGTACGACTCCGACCGGGCCACCTCCCGCAGCGTGACCCGGCCGGCGAGCACATCGGCGGCGAACCGGCGCAGCCCCGGGTCGGGCGACAGCTCGCTCATCTGGCGGAGTCCGTCCAGCAGTGCCCGGGCGGTCGGCTCGTCGCCCCCGGTCATCTCGACCAGTTCGTCGTACGCGGTCACGGCGCTCCCGGGTGGTCGTACGGGCGGCTGGGCAGCGGCAGCGACTTGAGGCCACCCAGGTCGGTCATCGCCATCACGGCACCGGCGATGGCCGCGAGCGCGGTGCCGGCGGACTGGATGATTTTCGTGGCTTCCGCGGCGAGCGCCTGGATGCGCATCACCTGCGACGCGGTCAGCACGCCGCCGGCCCAGGCGCCGATCCCGGTCCAGCCCAGCAGCGTACCGATGCCGGCGCCGATACCGCCGACCATCACCGCGTCCGTGATGGCGGTGATGACACCGGCGATCTGGTTCGCGAAGAGCCAGTTGCCGCGCGCGGCCTCCTTGTACCGCTCGGACAGCTCCTGCAACGCCGACCGCGCCGCCGCGCACGCCGCCGCCACCTCGCCGAAGTACGCCAGCGCGCTGGCGGCGGCGTTGCCGGTCCAGTGGCGGCCAACCTCCTCGCTGGCGTACCGGATGTTCTGACCGACGTCGTCCAAGCAGTCACCGAGCCGCGCCACCGCGACGCCGAAGCGGGCCAGCGCCCGCCAGTCCCCGGTGAACGGCTTCGTCATCGACCCGATCAGGTCGAAGCCGACGGTCTCCCGAAGCAGCCAGTTGAGCCAGGACGCCGGGCTGACCACCTCGAACACCTGGACCGGATCGACGTACCCGTCGCCGATCGTGGCCTCGGGCTCCCCCGGATCGGTCAGGTGCACCTGGGGATCACGCCAGCCGGCCAGGGGCACCCGAACGTCGGGTGTCCGTGGCCGCAGCGGCCCGTACAGGACGGGCGCCCCGTCGAAGGTACGGTCCAGATCGGACGCCGCGGCGACGTCGGTGGTGACGTAGTACCGCTCCGCGAATCGCAGCTCCAAAGCCGACCGGTCGAGCAGGTACTCCAGGCGCCGCAACGCCTCGTCGACCTCGGCGGCCGCGTTCTCGTGGGCCGGGCGCAGCAAGCCGATCAGCCCGTCCTCCAGCCAACCGAAGTCGGCGTGGTCGCGGACATAACGCCGGCCCGCCGCCACGTCCAGCCCGAGCCCGTGAATACGCGACGCGAACGTTTCGAGCGCCGCGACGTCGACCCGCACCTCAGCCCT
The DNA here is from genome assembly GCF_052068095.1 of Phytohabitans sp. LJ34. NCBI lineage: Bacteria > Bacillati > Actinomycetota > Actinomycetes > Micromonosporales > Micromonosporaceae > Phytohabitans > Phytohabitans sp. LJ34. The sequence continues at coordinate 354,702 of NZ_JBQHDG010000004.1, forward strand.
AGCCGCAGTGCACGTACCAGCGGGATCCATAGGCGTATGTGGTGCCGGCGCCGTTGTAGACGTAGCCGCCGTATGTGATGCACTCGTTCGGCGCGGTCACGTAGACCGGCCCGGCGTACCAACGGTACGAGTCCGAGTCGTAGCCCAGCTCGCCACTCTGGTCCTCGAGCCGCACGGTGGTCTTCGTGGGCACGCCGACGTGGGCGCTCTTGATGGTGACGGCACAGTTCTTTCGGGTGGAGGCGCTGTAGAGGACGTAGGTCGTGCCCCAGACGTATCCGCTGTTGGTCTTCAGGGCCACCGAGGACAGCCGGTAGTAGCTGGACCCGCAAAGGCCCTCCGGCGTGTACGCGGCGGCGGCTGGGCTCGCCGTGGCCGTCAGACCACCGACGGCGACGAGGCCGAGGGCGGCGATCCGCACGACGTGGCGGGTGAGTCGGCGCATGAAGCACTCCTTAGGCGTGGGTTGCCGATCGAAGCGCTCACGGTAGCTACGAACGCGCCAGACCTGTGTCGGGTGAACACCCCACAGCGTCGGTCAGTCGCGCAGGTACACCGTGTCCTTGTGCGACAGGCGCCCGCCGGTGAAGCACAGCCGGTACGCGGGCGACCGGACGTGCGGGTCGGTGCGGTAGAAGAGGCACTCGTCGACGCCGAGTGGGTCGGCGGGGGTGCCGTCCGGCCGCCCGGGACCGCCGACCTGCCATTCCGGGAGGTGCTGCTCCACCAGCGGCTGCGCGTCGCCGATGCGCAGCTGCTGGTACACGTCCCGGTGCAGCAGGGACCGGGACCGGCTGTCGGTGTCGACGGCGAACGCGAGCAACAGCACGGCGGCCGCCGCCACCGGTACCCAGATCGCGTCGATGATGGTGCGGCGGACCCGGCCGCGGGCCAGCGCGAGCTCGCGTCGCGAGGTGCCGGTGCTCGGTGGCGGGGTGGTGACCGCCGCGGCGGTCTCGGGGATCCGGGCGGTGACCGCGAAGCCGCCGTCCAGCGGCTCCGTGTGTAGCGTGCCGCCGGCAAGCCGGACCCGCTCGTGCAGGCCGACCAGGCCGTGGCCGCCGTCGGGTGAGCCGGGGTGCGCGCCGTTGGACGAGGCCGCCGGCGGCGCGGGCGGTGCTTGGTTGACGACGCTCACCACCGCGTCGGTCCCGTCCCGGTGCAGCGTCACCGTGACCTTCGCTCCCGCGGCGTGCCGTGTCGCGTTGGTCAGCGCCTCTTGAACTACCCGGTACACCGCCCGGTCCGTCATCGGCGCGAGCGGTGGCGAGCCTGGTGGGGACATGCCGTCGACGAGTGTCACCGGCATCCCCGCGGCCTCGGCGCGGGCGACCAGCGATCCCACGGTGTCGTCGGCCGGCAGCAGTGGCGGGCTCTCGCCGTCTTCGCGCAGCACGCCGACGATGTCACGGAGCCGCTGCGTGGCGGCGGACGCGGCCTGGCGCAGCTCCGTAGCGGCCTGCCGGGACCGCTCTCCGGCGTCGGGGGCCACCTGGAGCGCGGCGGCCCGCAACGCGATCATGCTGAGCTCGTGGCCGAGCGAGTCGTGCATGTCGGTGGCGATCCGTGAGCGCTCCCGCAGCCGCACACGGTCGCCGACGAGCTCCTGCTCCCGTTCGAGCCGCTCGGCGAGCTCCCAGCCGGTGCGGACGAGCTCGGCGTGCTGGCGCGCGTAACGGCCCGCCAGCCACGGGAGGACGAACGTGACCAGCACGTTGGCGAGCAGACCGAACCAGTCGGACATCGTGGCGCTCGCGGTGGCCGGCACGAGGAGCAGCCCTGTCGCGCACCCCGCGGCGAACAGCAGCAGCGGCTCCCGCCGCCGCGCCGAGCGCCGGCCCAGCAGGTAGGCCAGCAGCCCCTGTGCCAGCACGAAGTTGGCGCTAAGCAGCTCGGGCGTCGCCGCCAGCCCGAGCGCCATCGTCACCGCGGTCGCGGCCACCGGCGCGCGCCGGGAGATGAGCACCGCGAACGCCAGCAGCGGGACCGCGACGATCCGCAGCCACAGCACCGGCACCGCGGCCAGTTGCGCGGACTCCCCGTCGTCCGGGATGAGCAGTGGTGCGGTGATCACGAGCCACAGCAGCAGGTCGGCCGCCCATCTGCCGCTCACGAGCCGGGTGAGCCGTTGCACGAGCCTCACGCTACGGGCCGCGGCCTGACGGGACACCTGACGAAAGACAGTAAGCCGGCCTTTGACGAAGGTTAGTAGTGGCCGCTGACGATCGGGTGCAGCCGGGTACCCGGTCATGTTCGTAGGTTCGTCGGCGTGAGGAAAGCGGTGCGAAAGACCCTGAGGGGACCCGGCGTGCTCCGTGCCGCCATGCGCGATGTGCTCGCCCACAAGGCCCGGCTGGCGATGACCATGCTCGCCGTGCTGCTCGGCACGGCGTTCGTCTCCGGCACTCTGGTGTTCACCGACACGGTCTCCGGCGCCTACCTCGACAGCGCGGAGAAGAGCTTCACCGGCGTCGACGTGCAGCTGCGGGCGGCTCGCAGCGGGGCTGGCCACGACACCGCACGGCTGATCGACGAGGAGCTGCTCGACCAGGCGCGCGCCCTGCCCGGCGCCGCCTCCGCGTCCGGGGTGATCTCCGGCTTCACCGCGCTGGCCGGCAAGGACGGGCAGATGGTCGGCGACGGCTGGGCCACGCTCGGCACCAACCGCATCCGCCACCCGATGGCCGAAGGCCGGGCGCCGCAGGCCGCTGGTGAGATCGCCATCGACGCCACGACCGCCAGGCGTACCGGTTACGCGGTGGGCGACACGGTCCGGCTGTCGGTCAGCGGACCCGTCCTCGAAGAGCGGATCACCGGCGTCTTCCGTACCGACGACGGTAACGTCGCCGCCGGCGGCACCCTCACCCTCTTCGACACCGCCACCGCCCAGGCGCTCTTCGCCGAGCCGGGCCGCTACAACCAGATCGAGCTGTCCGTGACGCCGGGCACCTCCGCCGAGCAGCTGCGCGGGCAGGCCCAGCCACTCCTACCGCCCGGGATCGAGGCGGTCACCGGCGCCCAACTCGCCGCGGAGCAGGCCGACCGGAACGCCGCGAGCATCCGTAGCCTCAGCCCGGTGCTGCTCGCCAGCGCCGGCATCGCCCTGTTCGTCGGCAGCTTCCTGATCGTCAACACGTTCACGATGCTGGTCGCCCAGCGCACCAAGCAGCTCGCGCTGCTGCGCGCCGTCGGCGCCAGCCGCCGCCAGGTGACGCGCTCGGTGCTGGCCGAGGCCGGCGTGGTCGGGCTGGCCGCCACCGTGGCCGGGCTGATAAGCGGAATCGGCGTAGGTGCCGGGGTACGCGCGGTGCTCTCCGCCACCAGCGACACGGTGCCGGACGGTCCGCTGGTCGTCGGCGCCCGCACGGTCCTGGTCTGCCTTGCGCTCGGGGTCGGCGTCACGCTGCTCGCCGCCTGGTTGCCGGCCCGCCGCGCCGCGAAGATCCCGCCGGTGGCCGCGATGAGCGCGATACAGGCACCGGCGACCAGACGCTCGCTGGTGCTGCGGAACACCGTCGGCGCCGTCCTGGCCGCCGCCGGCGCCGCCCTGGTGGTCGCCGCGACGGCGGTGGTCGACGGCAAGCTCCCACTTGCTTTGGGCGCCGTGCTGCTGCTGGTCGGCGTCATCGCGCTGACCCCGCTGCTGTCCCGGCTGCTGATCGCCGCCGCGCGGCCGGTGCTGCGGCGGTTCGGCATCAGCGGCACGCTGGCCGCGCAGAACGCCGTACGCAACCCGCGCCGTACCGCCGCCACCGCCTCCGCGTTGACCATCGGCCTCACGCTGATCACCGCCCTGACCGTCACCGGAGCCAGCGCGGACAAGGCCGTCGACGAACTGGCCGGTGCGGGCGTCTACCGCGCCGACTACATCGTCTCCATGGCCAACGCCGGCCCGCTCGCGGCGAAGACCGAAGAGATCTTGGAGGCCCTGGACGAGGTCGTCGCCACGTCCCCCCGGCGGGAGATCCCGGTCCAGGTCGCCGGCACCGAGCAGATCGTGGTCGGCTTCCGCACGGCCAGCATCGACAAGCTGCTCGACATCGACTTCACCGAGGGCGGCTTCGCCCCGGGCGACACCGTGGTGGTCGATCAGGAGACCGCGACGGCCAACGGTTGGCGGCTGGGCGACACGGTCGAGTTCACCTGGCCGGATGGTGCCCGCACCGACCTGACGCTCTCCGGCTTCTACCGCAGCGCGTTCGACGACGGGTTCAAGACCGACGTGTCCGTGATGGATCCGCATCTCGACCGCCCGACCGCCCCCGAGATCATGGTGGCGACCCGGGACGGCGCGAGCGAGGCGACGAGGCGCACGTTGCGCGCCGCGCTGGGCGACAGCCCGGCGATCCGTACCCAGGACCGGCAGGAGGTCGCCGACGGCATCACCGGGGCGATCGGCCTCGTGCTGAACCTCCTCTACGGCATGCTCGCCCTCGCTGTCGTCGTCGCGATCCTCGGCGTCGTCAATACGCTCGCCATGTCGGTACACGAACGCGTGCAGGAGATCGGCCTGCTCCGCGCCGTCGGCCTGGACCGCCACGGCGTCAAGCGGATGGTCCGCCTCGAGTCGCTGGCCATCTCACTCTTCGGCGGCGTACTCGGCGTCGGGCTGGGCACCTTCCTCGGCTGGGGTATCGGCGAGGTCGTCGCCGCGATCGGCATCGACACCTGGAGCCTCGTGTTGCCCTGGGGCCGGCTGGCGCTCTTCGTCGCCGTGGCCGCCCTGGTCGGTGTCGTGGCCGCGCTCTGGCCCGCCCGCCGCGCCGCGCGGACCGACGTGCTGACCGCGATCAGCGCCGAGTAGCTACTCCTCGACCAGCCCCGCCTGGTACGCCAGCACGGCGGCCTGTACCCGGTTCTTCAGCTCCAGGCGGCTCAACATCGCGCTGACGTAGACCTTCACCGTCCCCTCCACCAGGAACAGCCGCTCGCCGATCTCCGCATTGGACAACCCGGCACCGACCAGGGCGAGCACGTCCCGCTCCCGCGGCGTCAGGGCTGCGACCCGTTCCCTGGCCGCCGCCTCGCGGGTCATCACGCCACCGGACAGCCGCCGAATCACCCGGTGGGCGACCTGCGGTGACAGGAAAGCGGCGCCACCGTGCACGGCTCGCACCGCCGCCATCAGCTCGTACGGGTCGCCGGACTTGAGCAGGAACCCGCTCGCCCCACTGTCCAAAGCGGACGCGATGTACTCGTCTTCGGAGAAGGTCGTGAGCATTACCACCGAGACGTCGGGCACCACGCGGTGAAACTCGGCCGCGGCAGCCAGGCCGTCCAGCACCGGCATCCGGATGTCGAGCAGCGCCACGTCCGGCCGGTGGGCTCGCGCCCGGTCGAGCGCCTCGCGCCCGTCACCTGCCTCCGCCACCACCTCGATGTCCGGCGCGGCGGCCAGGATCGCCTTCACCCCCGCCCGCACGATCACCTCGTCGTCGGCGAGCAGCACCCTGATCACTCCAAGAACGTACCCCCCGCGGCTACTGGTCGATGTCGAGGCCGGCGCCCCGCACCGCACCGCCCCAGGCCGGTGGACCTGTGTCAATGCTGCGCCAGGACTAATTGACGCCAAAGCCGCACTCGGCATGGCCGCCGGGTGCCTGTTCTTTCTGGGACCCGTTGTGATTAGCGCGTCAGGAGCACGTTTACCTGGCCCCTGATCTCTTTGAGTATGTCGTCGACGGTGCTGTTGATGTTGATCGTGGCGGCCATGCTGAGGAACATGATCGCGGAGACGACGTGGGCGAGTGTGGCAGCGGCGCCGGGGTCGATGCGCTGGTCCCGTTGCAACACGACGGCGATCGCTTCCTCGGTTTGAACGGTGAGGCCTAAGGCGTCGCGGTGGTGGGGTTCCTCGGGGTCGCCGAACACCATCTCTCGCAGGTAGGTTCGGCCGTTGTCGACCTGGACGCGGTTGCATTCCACGACCGGGCGAATGATCGCCATCACGGCATCGAGCACGTCGGGAGTGTTCTGTGCCTGCGCCTTGCCCTGGGCGAGCGCCTCGGCGTAGGTGGAGTTCTGCACGAGCAGGAGCAGCTCGCCTTTGGTCTTGGCGTAGAGAAACAGCGTGCCGGTGCCAATGTCGGCTTTGTCGGCGATCTGCTGGGTGGTGACCTCATCGACGCCGTGCTCGGCGAAGAGCTGGCGAGCGGCGGCCGTGATGCGGTCGAGCTTTTCCTGTTTGTTTCGCTCACGCCGTCCGACCGGCTGAGGGGCGGCTGGCATAACGTGTCCTCTCGCCGAGATCTGACTATGCTCAGCTATGAGCATAGTCAACCGGCGACGTGGGGGCGGAGACGTCGGCTCGCGTTCACCGCTGCTGCGCCCCGGTCGATTACTTGTGGTAGTTCGGCAGGATCTTTCCGTGCTTCACATAGGTGAGCGCCTCGGCAACCTCGTAGGCGTGGACCGCTGAGACGAACGCGGGAAGTTTGGCCGACAGCGTCGTGACGGCATCGCTTGCGAAGTATGCCCGTCGTGCGGCGCCGTCGGTGAAGCCAAGGATCAGTGAGGCGTGGAAGCGCTCGTCCGTGGGGTTGTCGTGTGCCACGTTGGGCGTGTTCCAGAGCCTTTGGTTCCAAGGCATGAACACCTGTGTTCGGAGCTCTTTCAGCATGCCGGTGTTCGCGAGGGCGGGGACGATCTCGTCGGTGAGGAACCGCCGGAAGGCACCGGTGTTGACGTCCTGCCTTCGCCTGAGGTAGATCAGGGCTCGGGCTTGCTCCTTTTCGTTGGGATCCGCGACGTGGTACCAGCGAGCGGAGTTCGGCGGCCCTGCGTAGAGAAGAGTGCGCCGGAACACATTCACTTCGTCTTTGTAGGCCAGCTTCGTTTGCTTCCGGCCCGAGAGCGGCGAGAGGACCGATGTGAAGGTGACCTCGGCGACCCCGTCGATGCGGCGATCGACGGGGATGGCCGTCTCGACTCCACTGATGGCCGGCCACAGCCCGGGGTTGGCTTCGGTCAGGTGGATCTGCCGGTACTCCTCGAACCCCGGGGTCGCGCTGATGATCTTGGAGTGTGGGCCTTTCCAGTGATCCATCCCCTGCTGACGGGGCTGGTCGGTGCGCATCCACAGCAGGATCGATGAGGCGAAGGGCTTCCTGGTATACGTCGGTGTCTGAGCCATTGCTCGGCTTCCTGGATTTCGTAGTGTGCCGGTCATCGCGCGAGGAACTCCACGGCGACGGGAGCGAACCTGTCGTGGAACTGGAAGATCCCGCCGTGGCCGGAGTCGGGGTAGATGATCAGCTCGGAGTCCTTGATGCGACGGTGCAGGTCTTCGGAGAGGACGGAGGGCACCATGCGGTCGTTGTCGCCGTTGGCGATCAGGGTCGGCTGGGTGATCGTCGACAGGTCGTCGGGCGTGCCGCGTCCCCACTTCTTGATGGCCTTCAACTGCGTCTGGAGCGCCTTCACCTTGATCGGCGCGTCACGGTCCGCGGTGCGCTCCTCCAGGCGCTTGATGAATGCCTTCGCGGCGGGCTTGCCGGTGGTGTTGCGGTTGAAGAACAGGAACTCCTTCGGGTCCGACCGGGTCAGTGTCGCCCGGAGCATGTCGTAGTAGGTGATGCCGGCGACCTTGTCGATGTCTTTGCCGCCCTTGGGGCCGGTCCCGGTGAGGATCAGCTTGCGGACGAGCTCTGGGTGCTTGAGCACGAGTGCCTGGGCGATCATGCCGCCGAGGGAGAAGGAGAAGATGTCGACCTTGTCGAAGCCGAGCGCCTTGATGAAGGTGAAGGCGTCGTCGGCCATCGCCTCGACGCTGTCGGGCACCTGGCCCGTCGACGCGCCGACACCACGGTTGTCGAAGGCGATGACGTGGTGGTGCTTCGCGATGGGGTCGACGATCCGGGGGTCCCAGTTGTCGAGGGTCGCGGCCAGGTGGACCAGGAAGACGACCGGAATCCCGCCCTTCGGGCCCAGCTCGCGGTAGGCGTAGGTGACGTGACCGGCGGAGATGGTACGGGCCGGCGCTTGGGCGTAGGACGTGATGACGGATTCGTTCGAGTTGTCGCGTGTGCTCATGATCGTGCTCCTTGGATATGATTTGACGTTACTGCTAGTCCTGTGGGTGCGATCACGGTTTACTGACGACGGCCTTGCCTCGGATGCCGCCCTTCTCGAGTGCTTCCAGGCCCCGGGGGAGCTGGTCGAAGGGGAGAACCTTGCCGACGACCGGACGCAGCGCACCGCCGTCGATGAGGGCCGCGATCTGGCGGAGCTGGTCGCCGCTGGCACGCATGAACAGGAACTGGTAGTTCACGCCGAGCTTGCGGGCCTGGCGGCGGATGCCGCTGCTGAGTGCGGTGATCACCAGACGCAGCACCGCGTTGGCGCCGATCTCGCGGGCGAAGGCCGGGTCCGGAGGGCCGGCGATACCGATCGCCGTGCCGCCGGGACGAAGCACGCGCAGCGACTTCTTGAGGTTCTCGCCGCCAAGGCTGTCCAGCACCAGGTCGTACCCGGCAAGCAGTTGTTCGAAGTCTTGGGTGCGGTAGTCGATGACGGTGTCGGCGCCGAGTTCGCGCACGAAGTCCGCATTGGCGCCGCTGGCCGTGGTGGCGACGGTCGCGCCGAGGTGTTTGGCGAGCTGGATCGCGATCGACCCGACTCCGCCGGCGCCGGCGTGGATGAGGACCTTCTGCCCGGCCCGCACGTTGCCCCGCTCGACGAGGGCCTGCCATGCGGTCAACGCGACCAGCGGCAGCGAGCCCGCCTCCTCGATGCTGATCGACGCGGGCTTGAGTGCCAGGTCGGACTCGGCGACGGCGATGCGCTCGGCGAACGTGCCGATGCGGTCCTTGTCGGGCCGGGCGTATACCTCGTCGCCCGACCTGAACCCGCGCACCTTCGCGCCGACCCGAACGACGGTGCCGGCGACGTCGTTGCCCAGGATCAGCGGCAGCCGGTACGGCAGGATCTGTTTGAACTCGCCCGCTCGGATCTTCTCATCGAGCTGGTTGAGACCCGCGGCTTGCACCTGCACGAGCACGTCGCGCTCTCCCACGGTGGGCTCGGCCACGTCCGCCAGGTGCGGCGGAGTCTTGTACTTGTCGACGACGAACGCTCTCATGACTTCTTGTTCCTTCTTCGTGACGTTGTTATGTCGTGGTCGGCAGCTGCCGGGCGCGGGCGGTCGCGTTTGCCGGCGGCACCATGCGGTTCGACTTTCTGAGTGCACTCAACTATGACTCCACTCAGCAACATTGTCAAGGGAGATCGTGACGAGCGGTAGTCGAACGCCGACAGGACACCGAGAACGCGCCAAACAGCAGCAGCGTGGTACTCATCCACGATGGCCGCGGGCGCTCGGCTGCCGACCATGCACTTTCGTCCCGGGCGCTGGGCGCGGGTCAGGCGCCGCGGAGGACCTTGATGACTGCCAGCACGCGCCGGTTGGCGTCGGGGTCGGGCGGTAGGCCGAGTTTGGCGAAGATTTGGGCGCAGGCGGCTTCGACGGTGCGTTCGCGGATTCCGAGCCGTTGTGCGATTGCCGCGTTCGAGCGGCCTTCGGCCATCAGCGCGAGTACATCTCGTTCCCGGGGTGTGAGCCCGGCGGCCGCCGCGCCGGTCCGGCCGAGCAGGCGCTGGACGATGGTCGGGTCGATCACGCATCCGCCGGCCGCGACCCGGCGGACCGCGTCGGTGAGGACGTCGACGTCCGACACTCGCTCTTTGAGCAGGTATCCCAGGCTCGCGGGTTGGTCGGCGAGCAGTCGTTCGGCGTAGCGGGTGGCGAGGTACTGGCTGAGCACAAGCACCGCGGTGTCGGGGTAGTGGGTGCGGATCTCGCGGGCCGCGACGAGGCCTTCGTCGCGGTGGGTGGGTGGCATGCGGATGTCGACGATGGCGACGTCTGGGCGTTCGACCGCGACGAGCCGCAGCAGCTGTGCCGCGTCGGACGCCTCGCCGTCGACCTGCATCCCGGCATCGGTGAGCAGGCGGACGAGGCCGGCCCGGACGATCATTACGTCGTCGGCGACGACTAGGCGCATGGCAGGGTCACCACGATCGTTGTGCCGGCGCCGGCGGGGCTGACCAGCTGAAAGTGGCCACCGAGTGCGCCGGCCCGGTCGGCGAGTGCGGTGAGCCCGGGGCCGGGGAACGCCCCTCCTGGCCCGTTGTCCGTGATGCGGATCGTCAGTTCCGTGCCGTCGTCGGCGACGTTCACGCTGGCCTGGCCTGTGCCGGCGTGCCGGGCCACGTTGTCGAGCCCTTCGGCGACCACGGCGACCGCGGCCCGCTGCGCCGGCCAGGTGATCGAGGTGCCGGTGAGCGCGACGTGCAGGTCGACGTCGACTGCGGCCCGGTCGGTGAGGTCCTCGATGGCGGCTGTCAGCCCCTCGGTGGCTAGCACCTCGCTGGACTCGGACGATTGCGCGCGCAGGGCCGCGAGCGCTTGGCGCACGTGGTGTGTGGCCGCGGCGATGGCGGCGGCGGTCGCGGTGTCCGCCTGTGGGCGGGCCGAGCCGAGGTGCATCGCTACCGCGACAAGCCGTTGCTGTGCTCCGTCGTGCAGGTCGCGTTCGATGCGGCGGCGTTCGGCGTCGGCGGTCTGGACGATGCGCCGCTGTGAGGCCTGGATCTCGTCGAGTTGGAACGCGCCGGCCGCGCGGAGGCGGGCGTTCTGTAGGGCGAGGCGGTCGGCCGGGGTGAGCGCGGCGAGTGTGCGCGCGGGGTCGGCGTGCGGGGTCAGCAGCAGCCGTACCGCGGGCGTGTCCCGGTCGAGCAGGATCGCGGCTGGTCCGCCGTCCTGGGGTAATGGCCGGCCGGCGCTGTCGACCCAACGGCCGTCGCCGGGGACGCTGAAGTGCGCGGCGATGGCGGGTGCGGCACCGGCCAGTTGCGCCACCGCGCGGCGCACCCGGCGCCGGACGAGCTGTACCCGGATCGCCTCTGCCGATACGGCCGCGCTGGTGAGCGCCGCCCCTGCTGCCGGGAGCGGGTCGGCGCCGGTGGCTATCGTGGCGACGGTCAGTGCGGCGGTGGCGGCGCCGGCGGTCCAGACCAGCGGTGGCCGGCTCCGGCGTATCGCGACGAGCGCGGCTGCCAGCGTCAGCCCGGTCACGAGCGCGGTCGCCGTCCGGTTGTCCACCACGGTGGACAGCGGGGCCGGCGCGGCGAGGCAGGTGCGTTCGCAGGACGTGTCGTAGAACGGGTCGTACGTCAGTGCGTGCGCCGCGACCGCCGCGGAGGCGAGGAGGATCGGCGCCGGCTGCCGGCCGCCGAGCAGCACGGCGACGCCGGCGACCGCGAGCGGCGGCGCGGCCAGGAGCAGCGCCCGGGGGTACGGTCCGAGCGGCGACCATCCGGCGAAGGTCGGAAGCAGCCAGGCCAGGCCGATCACTGCGATCCCGGCGACCGCGCCGGAATCTTCGTTGATCGCCGTCCAACAGGCACCGAGAACGGTCGCGAGCGCGAGCATGTGAAGCGCGGTCAGGGCCGGCTCCGCTGGCGTCGTGAGGACCGGGACGGCGGCCAGCGCGGTCACCGTGAGGATGACCGCGAGCGTGGTCTCTTTCCGGCCGGTCACGTCAGGCAGCGTATCCCCGGCGGCAGCGGCCGGGCACCGGGTTACCACGGTGGTGTACCGGTGACTCCGTTCGTAGCGTGAGCAGCATGACCGCATATCGAATGGCCTGGCTGGCGCTGTTGCCGGCGCTCGTCGCGGGCTGCGCGGACAGCGCCTCCGATCAACCGCCGGCCGCGCCGCCGCCTGTCACCTCCGCCCCCATGGCTTCCGCCGGACCACAGGTGCCGGCCGAGGCGTCCGAGTTCCCCGGCGGGGTCTACCGCACCCAGCTCTCGGTTGAGCGGCTGCGTGCGTTCGGCGTCGACGATCCCGGTCACGCGGGCACGTGGACGCTGACCGTGAAGGACGGCACATTCACACTCGAGTGCCGGCCGGTGACCACGCCCGGCGTCGACTGTGGCGGTTACGACCCGAGCATGCCGGCAGTGGTCGAGGTGGGCACGCTGCGCGGCACCGGACAGACCGTCTGGTTCGTCGGTGACGTCGAACGGAAGATGAAGCTCTCCGGATGCGTCCGGCATTCCGAGCAGGCGGACGGCTGTGGGCCCGAGGACGCCTACCATCTGGACTGGACGCTTGCCGGCGATGGCGTTTCGTTCCGCAACTACGGCGGCTTGGGCGACCAGGCCACCTTCCCCGAGCTGAGCAACTGGACGGCACAACCGTGGACGCGTATCTCGTGAGGGCTCGGGTGCTGGTGTGCCTGGCGCTGGCGGTGGGCGTCGGCGCCGGCGCGGCCTGCGACGGCGCCGGCGTGGTGGACAAGACCGGCGGTGATGTCGTGGTGCTGCGTTTCGGCACGATCGACACGCTCAACCCGAACGGGCAGATCGTGGCGCCGGAGGTGTTCGTGGCGGCGGTGTCGCGGCTGTCCGGGGGCCAGATGCGGATCAGCGTGGTGGACCACTACGGCGATGGCGCGGCCGCCGCGGAGAGCGAGATGGTGGCGGCCCTCGCGCGCGGGGAGTTGGACGGCGGCTTCCCGGCCAGCCGCGCCTTCAGCCACGCCGGGCTGCGCGGGTTGGAGCCGATCGAGGCGCCGTTCACCGTCACCACGTACGCCGCGCAGCGAGCTCTGGTGACCGGGCCGGCTGCCGGACGGCTATTGTCCACACTCGATGGTTCCGGTGTGGTGGGGTTGGGTCTGGCGGTCGGTCCGCTGCGCCGGCCGTGGTCGACCACCGCCGCGCTGACCGACATTCGCCGGTGGCGCGGCGTGCCGGTGCGCGCATTCAATTCGCCGGTACAGCAGGCGGCGTACCGAGCGCTCGGTGCCGTCCCGGTGCAGGCCAGCTATACGTTCCCCGAGCTGGTGCGGGCCGGCACGCTGCGGGCGGTCGAGACGGACGTGGCCCAGTACGCCCGCAACAGCTACGGCAGGCTGCTGCCGGCGCTGGCCGGAAACGTCGTCCTGTGGCCCCGCATGCCGGTGATCACGATGAGCCGGGCCCGGCACGACGCGCTGACCGGCCGCCAGCGCGAGTGGCTCCGGGCCGCCGCCGAGGAGGCGGTAGAGGCCTCCGCCACCCACCCGTACGACGACTCGGCTATCGCCCGGCGGCTGTGCGGGCAAGGTGTCCGGGTGGCCACGGCGTCGCCGCGGCAGCTCGCGGAGATGCGGCAGGCGATGCGGCCGGTCATCGACGCGCTGGCCCGCGACCCGGCCACCGCGCCGTCCCTGGCCGACGTGCTCAGCGTGGCAGCGGCTGCGCCGGAACCGCTGGACGTGCCGGCGGACTGCCGGATGTGAGCCCGACCGTCGCTGTCACCACCGTGCCGCCACCGGGCGGGCTGGTCACGGCCAGCCGGCCGCCGACCGCCGCCAACCGGTCGGCCAAGCCTTGCAGCCCCGAGCCACGCGGGTCGGCGGCACCGCACCCGTCGTCGCCGACGTCGAGCACCACATGCCCCGACACACACCGCAGATCGATCCAGGCCCGTCCGCCGCCGGCGTGCTTCGCGACGTTCGTCAGCGCCTCGGAACACACGTAGAACAGGGCGGTCTCGACCGCGGCATCCGCCGCCAGCGTGGGGTCCACACGTACCGCCACCGGGACTGGACTCGCCGCTGCGAGCGCCTCGACCGCCGCCCGCAGCCGGCCCTCGCCCAGCGCCAGCGGCGGGGCGCCGCCGACGATCCGCCGTACGTCGGCGGCCGCCAGCCCGAGCTCGGTGGCCGCCTCGTCCAGCAACGCCGCCAGCTGCGGCCCGGTCCCGCTGCTGTCCCGGCGGGCCAGCTCAGCCGCCGCCTTGTCCAATGCGGCGATCACGCCGGTGCGCAGCGCCTGCGCCGCGCGGTCCCGCTCCCGGTCGGTCACGGCCAGCAGCCGCCGCCGCGCCGCCTCCAGCTCCGCGACGTGTCGCTCATGCGCCTCACGCAGCCGGTGGTTGGCTACCGCCAGAGCGACGGCGGTGCCGACCGCTGCCGCCGTCGGCGGGTCGGCCATCGCCCGGGACCCGGTCACCACCTGGGCCACCAAGGCACCGCCGTCCCGGACCGGAAACGCCGGCCTCTGTTCGGCGGGCCGGGCACCGCCGGTCGCCGGATCGCGGAACCGCTCCGCCACCGGGTCCCACATCTCGATGCGCAGGCCGGGATCGCCGATCAGGCCGGCCAGCACCTCGCGCAGGCCCGGAAGGCCGGCGCTCAGTCCACCGCCGAGCGCGGTGTCGGCGAGCCGGGCGGCGTCGCGACGCACCAGCCGGGTGGCGACGGCGAAACCGGCGGCGACCGTGAGCAGCGCCGCCTCGTACACGGCCAGCGGCGGCACCGGTGCGTCGTGCCGGCCACTCCACCACGCGTACAGCAGCGCGCTCGCGAGCACGCCGCCGGCGGCGGCCGGAAAAGCGCCGCGCAGCCGCGCAGCGCCGAGCAGCGCGACCGCCGCGACGGTGGCGAACAACGCCGCGACACCGACCTGGGGCACCAGCCCGAACGCCACAACGGCCGCCGCAGCCACCAGCGACACCCGCACCGGACCGCGGATCCGCCCGTCAGGAAAGGCAACCAACGCGACCAGCAGCATGCCCTGATGCAACGAGCGGACCTCCGCGAACACCGAACCGGCCAGCCACGCCGCGCCGGCACCGGCCACGAGCAACCGTTCGGCGGTGGCGCCGGCCGCCACCAGCGCGGCACCGGCGAGCGCCACCCCGACGGCCAGGTCGGCGGCCACATACCCCGGTGCGGCGCCGGCTGCGGCATCCGCCCGCGAAGCCAGAACCGACAGCGCGGCGACAGCGACCGCCACCGCGGCCGCCAGCAGCCGGCGCACCCTCACGACCACCATCATGCGCGGTGTAACGGGTCGCCGGCACCGTGGCAGCACGGTAGGCGCCGCCGGTGTACGGCCGCAGAGTCGACACATGAGACAACCGACCCTCCTCGCAGCGACCGCCGCGGTCCTGATGGCCGGCTGCTCGACCGCAACGCCAGCGGTCCCGACCCCGCCGGACGTGACGGACTACCGTGGCGACTTGAGCCGCACCGGACGCATGCCCGGACCCGGGCCGCGGGCACCGGTCCACCAGCGGTGGCGGCACACCGGCCCCGCGCCGGTCACGTTCCCACCAGCCGTCGCGGCGGGCCACGTCCTGGCGCCCGGCGACCGGTCGCTCGTGGCTCTGGACCTGGCCACCGGCGCCCCGCTGTGGTCGGTCGCGCTGGGCGCCGCGCTCAACGCCCCATTGACGGTCGCCGCCCCCACGGTGTACGCCACGACAGCCGACGGCGTCACCCACGCGATCGACCTCGACCAACGGCGAGAACGCTGGCGCCTGGCCGGCGTGGTCGACGGGGCGCAGGTGAGCGTGCACGCGGGAGTGTTGTACGCCGGCACCCGTACGCGCGACCTCGCCGCACACGACCCGACGGACGGCCGCCGACGCTGGTCGGTCCACATCGGACACAACGTGTCCCGCATCGCGATCTCGGACACCATCGCGTACGTCGGCGGCGAGGGCGGCGGCCGGCTCACCGCAGTCGACCTACGCACACGGCGCGTCATCTGGGCCTACGACACCGGCGGCGACCGGATCGTCACCCCCGCGGTCGACGCCGGCACCATCTACGTGGCCGGCGTCGCCGCCGCCGCCCTTCCCGGCCGCCGAACCCGGCTACACGCGCTCGACGCGCGCACCGGCAACCGCAAATGGGTCTTCGCACCCCCAGGCGACCCGCCGATGTCGTCCTTCGCGGTCGGCGGCCGCGCCGTCTTCATCGGTACCGACACGGCGCCAGGCCTGCTCTACGCGGTCGCACGCGACACCGGCGCCCTCAGGTGGCAACGCCCGGTGCCTGGTCCGGTGGACCGGCCAGCCCTCACCGGCGACACGGTGTACGTCGCGTCCGGCGCCGGCGGCCTGCTCGCCCTCGACGCGAACACCGGCCAGCGGCGCTGGGCCTGCGACGTCGACGGGTACGCCGAAGGCGTCGTCCTCACCGGCGGCCTCGCACTCGTGGCCAGCCGCGACGCCCAAGACGCGGCCGGCGCGGTTACCGCCTTCGCCGGCGGCGGCCCGAACGCCGCCGGAACCCAACTGCCATCACCGGACCGGCCCAGCAAGGAGAAATCATGACAGGCGTCGTAGTGATCGCCGGCATCCTGGCCCTCGCCGGCGCGGGAGCTGTGGGCACCGTCCTCATTGTCCGGTCGCAGCGCCCGCCGGCCGTAGCCCGGAACGCCGGCATCGAGCCCGTCCCCACGTTCCGCGTCGTCGCCCTCGGACCACGAGGATCCGGCAAGACGCTGCTACTGGCCAGCATGTACCACCAAATGCAGACACCCTCCGGGCGCAGCTACTTCCTCACCGCGCCCTACGAGCAGGTGACCCTGCTCAACAAATGGTTCTCCGAGGTCGCCGACCCGGCATTGGACTGGCCCACCGGCACGGCACTGGCGGACACCCGCGAATTCACCTTCACCGTACGGACCAGAACCCCATCCGGCGCGCTGCACTCCGTGATGAACCTCGGCTACCTCGAATACGCCGGCGGCCTGCTCACCGAACCGCAGGCACCCGGCAGCACCCTACAGGCCGACCTGCTACACCGGGTCGGCACGGCGGACGCCCTGATCGGCCTCATCGACGGCCACCGGATCCGGCAATGGCTGGACGGCAAGCCCGAAGGCCAGATGCGCCTGCAACACACCCTCACCGCCATGATCAGCCTGATGATGCTCGTCTCCTGCCCGATCACCTTCGTCATCACCAAATGGGACCTGCTGGCCGACATCGACGCGGACGAGAACGGCCGGCTGCACACCGTCCGCAAGCTCCTCATGTCCAACCCGGGCTTCCGCGACCTGGTCAACGTCCACAGTGCACACCGGGTGGTACGCCTGATTCCGGTCAGCGCGGTCGGCCCGTCGTTCGCCGCACTCGACACCGCCGGGGCGGTCGCCAAACGGCCGGACGGGTACATGCACCCCACCAACGTCGACGTCCCGCTCGCCGCCGTCGTACCCGACGTGTTCGAACAGGTGGAACGGTCCCTGAACCAGGCCCACCTGCACGCCCTGCTCGCCGACCTTCGCCGGCGAAGCGGGATGGGCCCCGCAGCCGCCCTGGCCGAGCTCGGCGCCTTCGTGGCGCGGACCGCCGGACGCGCCCTCGGATCGATCGCACCGGTCAATGCCGGATTCGTCGGTGATGCGGTCGCCGCGCTGTTCCGTTCCCCCGGCGAGGCCGCCGCGACAGAGCGACAGATGTCCACCGAACGCCGCCTCACCGAAGCCGAACGAGCGGTGGAAGAATTCCACCTGGCCCGCCGCAAGGTGATCCGCGAGTTCCAGAGCCGGGTCGACGTGCTCGAAGGCCGGCTGCCCAGCTCACGCCTGTCCGCCGAGCGGTGACATGGCACCCACCGAAGGTTGGCCCTTCCTGGTCGGCGCCGGCCGGCGCCGCGACTACAGCGTGCTCCTGGCACCAGACTTCATGCTCGCGGACTCGACACACGGCCGGCTCGGCGAGGTCGTCGCGCCGACACCCGTGGACGCCCCGCCCCGTGTGATCGAGGTATCGACGAGCACCGGCCACAGGCTCGAGATCGCGTACGCGACATACCTCGTCAGTGCCGCCGACGTCGCCCAGCCGCGAGACGAGCACGGCCGGCCGCTGCGCTTCATGTACGGATTCGTCTGCCGGGCCGGCCAGATCGAAACGCCCGCCACAGCCGACCTCGATGCGGCCCGGGCCGCATCGCTGGCTACGTATCGCCGGTACCTGGCAGAGGAGGACAATTTCCGCACGGCCGCTTCTACGGCGTTGCCCCTGCGCTCGACCGTCACCGCCTGGCCGGTCCACGACACCCGCGGCCGCTTGGTCACCATCCACCGGCACCGCCGGTCGGTGCTGGCGTGGTCCGCGGCGGCCGCCACGATCTGCGCTCTCGCCACCGCCGCAATGCTCATCGCCAGGCATGACGACGAACCCGCCCCGCACGACCGTCCCACTCCCAGTCCCTCTCAGGTTCTCGTCAGCTCCGAACCAGGTGTTACCCACACCTATCCCCACTGACCTCCGGACAGCGGCATGAGAGAAAGTCGGACGAGCTTCTGCGCGCCCCCGGAAGCAGATCATGAGGTTGAAACCGGATTGAAGGCGCCGACTGGTTTACTTCGACGATGTTTCAGCGTGGTAGCAGCGGACTACGTGGCCTTGCCGTGGCTGGGCTGCTGATCGGGTTGCTGGTCAGCGGGTCGCCGGCCAATGCGGTGGCACCAGGCGTGGCGGTCGCCACGGGGCGCCACACCTACATGGGCACAATCGACAGGGCTGACTTCAGGGTCGAGACGCCGCGGCGGTGGAACGGCACCCTGGTGCTGTTCAGCCATGGCAACTGGCCGGTCGGCTTCCCGCCACCCGGCGGGATCTGGCTTTCGAACCGGCCGCCGGACCGGTCCGGGACCGAGGCATGGCTGCTGGACAACGGCTACGCGCTCGCGGCTTCGAACTTCAAGGGCGTCACCGGCTTCACGATGAAGGACGCGCTTCAGGACCAGATCGCGTTGCTGGACTGGTTCGAGGCGAACGTCGGGCGACCGCACCGCACGGTTGCCACCGGGCATTCGAACGGGGCGGCGATTTCGGCATTGCTCGCCGAGCGAAACCCGCGCCGGTTCGCCGGAGTGGCGACCTCGTGCGGTGAGTTCGATCCGCCCGGGACCCTCAACACGGCGCTGGACATGCTGTTCGCGGTCAAGGCCCTGCTGGTACCGGCTGATCAGCAGGACATCGAACTGGTCCGATCCCGTGAGCCGGATCGCGGCAACGAGGTCCTGAGCAACGCGATCCGCGACGCCGTGACGACACCGCAGGGCCGCGCCCGCATCGCCCTGATCGCCGCGCTGGGCAACATCCCGGGCGCGTTTTCCGCGCACGAGCCGGCGCCGCGGCCTGGCACCGAGGACTGGGTTCGCAAGCAGGCGGACTGGATCATGGCCTACGTCTTCTTCGGCGGACCGAAGGAGCGGACCGATCTGGAACGCCGCGCCGGCGGCAATCCCTCGTTCAATACCGGCATCGACTACCGCCGCCTGCTGAGCCGGTCCAGCCAGACCGAGCTGGTACGCCGTGCCTACAAAGCCACGCCGGGTGCGGACCTCGACGCCGACCTGCACCGTCTCAACGCCACGCCGCGGATCGCCGCCGACCCGGCCGCCCTCGCCTACATGGAGCAGTTCGCCCTGC
This sequence comes from Phytohabitans sp. LJ34, assembly GCF_052068095.1. Lineage (NCBI taxonomy): Bacteria > Bacillati > Actinomycetota > Actinomycetes > Micromonosporales > Micromonosporaceae > Phytohabitans > Phytohabitans sp. LJ34. Next base: position 373,933 of record NZ_JBQHDG010000004.1, read on the forward strand.
CGACTGGGCGGATCTCGATGCCCTTCATTACCCTCCACACCGAGCAGGATGGCGGTGCCGTCGCCGAACACGAGCGGTGGTACGCCGGCCAGGTCCGCCGGCACGGAGACCCGGCAAACCTGCGACAGGTCTATGTGGCCCGCGGCATGCACTGCGCGTTCAGTGACGCCGAAGAGCTGGTGACCCTCCGGGCCCTGTTCGAACGGATCGACACCGGCCGTTGGCCAAACCTGAGCCCGCGCCGGCTCAACGCGGCCGCCGGCGAGTTCACCGAGCCCTTCCACCGGGTCCTGGACTTCACGACGTTCCAGGACAAGGTCATGCCTCCGGCATTCACACACTTCACCCCAGCGCGGTTCCAGCGCCCGTCACGCTAGAAGTGCCGCAAGCGGCCGCGGGTCACAAGGTGAACTGCGCGAGTTCGGTTCTCCTGGTGATGCCTAGCTTCGGGTAGGCGCGGTAGAGGTGGTGTCCGACGGTGCGCGGGCTGAGAAACAGCTGGGCGGCGATGTCGCGGTTGCTGAGCCCGCCGGCCGCGAGCCGGACGACCTGGAGTTCTTGTGGGGTGAGTCGCGCGGCGGGGTCCGGGTCGTGTGGCCGGGCGACCGGCCGGTCGCCGAGGGCGGCCAGTTCGGCTCGGGCCCGCGCGGCCCAGCTGTGGGTGCCGAGCCGCTCGAATCCGGTCAGCGCGCCGGTCAGGTGCGTGTGCGCGTCGGTGCGGTGGCGTTGGCGGCGCAGCCATTCGCCGTACAGGAGTGCGGTCCGGGCGTGGTCGTACGGCCGGTCGGTCTCGTGGTGCAGCCGCAACGCGGCGTCGTAGTGCGTTTGGGCCTCGGGACCGGGGGCGAGCAGGGCGTGACAGCGGCGGGCCAGCGCGGCCGCGTGCGGTTGCCCGGTGTGTTCGGCCCAGTTGTCCAGGGCGGGCAGGTGGCGCGCGGCCCGGGTGGGCTGGCCGCTGCGTACGGCGGCTTCCACGTGATCCGGGACGGCCCGGATGAGGAAGTCCTGCCGGGCCGGGCCGGCGCATACCGCGTCGAGGGTGTCGGCCGCCGCGTCGAACTGTCCATGGCCGAGGTCGAGCAGGCCCAGCGCCCAGGTGGCCAGTGCGGCGTTGGTGGGGTGCTTCGCCTCGTTCCGGAGGATGGTCTCGGCGTACGACCGGCAGGTGTCCGCGTCGCCGGCGACCGCGGCCAGCCAGGCCGGGATGGCGTTCATGATGAGCAATTGGGTGTCCTGGCCGAGGTCGGCCGAGACCGCGAGGGCTTCGGCGACGGTGGTCCCGGCGTCGCGGAAGCGGCCGCTGAGCAGTTGGGCGATGGCCAGCGGCTCCTGCGCGTACGGCAGCCAGCCCAGTGCACCTTGCTGGCGGGCGTCGGCGACCAGCGCGTCGAGCACTTCGGTCGCGGCCTGGTCGTCGGCGACGATGAGGGCCAGGTAGCCGGCGAGGACCCGCTCGACCAGTCCGTGGACGGTTCCGCCCTGGGCGGCGGCCACGAGCTTCCGCATCCGGGCGACGGCCGGTCGGGTGGCGCCGGCGAAAAGGTCGCCCAGCCCGATCATGCCGTCGACTACTGGCCGCAGCGCGGACTCGGGTGGCAACGACACCGTGGCCAGCAGTTCGGCGGCCCGGCGGATCAGGTCGTGCGCGCAGGCGTCCTTGGCACACCCGATCGCGTCGGTGAGGATCGACACGGCTTGCTCGGGATGGGAGCCGACGATGGGCGCGGTGCCGTCCAGCATCAGCGCGGCCGCGGTGGCCGGGGTGTCGCGTTCGTAGGAGACCTGCGCCCGGATCCAGGCGGCCTCGGCCAGCAGGGACTCGTCGGTGCTGACGCCGGCGGAGGCCGCGGCGAGCTCGGCCGCCCGGTCGAGCCAGCTGACGTTGTAGGCGGCCCGGGCGGCGCCAATCTGCCGCCGGGCCCGGCGGTCGGGGTCGGTGCTGAGTTGGGCGGCGCGTTCGAGCGCGATCGCGACGGCAGCCGATCCGCCCCGCTGCCCGGCGCGCAGGGCGGCCTGTTCGAGCGCGCCCGCGGCGGTCTCGTCCGGGGCCGTGGCGGCGGCAGCCAGATGCCAGGCGCGACGGTCGGCGTACTCGTCGCCGGTCAGGGTATCGGCCAGTGCCTGGTGCGCGGCGAGCTGCCAGCTGCGCGGCGCGCCTTGGTGGGCGGCGGCCCGGATCAGTGGGTGCCGGAACGCGACCGTGTGGGCGGACAGTTCGAGCAGGTGCGCGTTCTCGGCCGGCTCCAGGTCCGCGGCGGTCAGCCCGAATCGTTCGCCGGCGCGCAGGAGCACTGTGAGGTCGGCGGTGTCGTCAGCCGAGGCGAGCAGCAGCATTCGCTGTGTCGGCTCCGGCAGCTCGCCGATGCGGGCGCGAAAGGCATCCTGGACCTGTCTGGCGACCGGTAGCGGTTCGACGGGCAGGGACCAGCCGTGGTCGCCACCGTGGTGCCGGTCGGTGAGCGCGGCGGTGAACTCGATGATCGCCAGTGGGTTGCCTCGCGCCTCGGCCAGGATCCGCGCCCGGGTCGGGCCCGCCAGGCCACGCGCACGCTCGTTGAGCATCGCGATGGCGCTGTCACGGTCCAACGTGGACAGCCGCACCGTGTCGATGCCCTCGGTCGGGAAGTGCCTGCTGCCGTCGCGCACGGCGAACAGCATCGCCACCGGCTCCTGTCTCAACCGGCGGGCGGCGAACATCAGCGCGTCCGCGGACGCCTCGTCGAACCACTGGGTGTCGTCGATCAGGCACACCAGCGGCCCTTCGCCGGCCAGTTCGGAGATGAGCGACAGGGTGGCGGCGCCGATCAGGAATCGCTCGACGGTGCCGGCGTCGGCCAGCCCGAAGGCGGCTCGCAGTGCCCTCGCCTGCGGCCGCGGAAGCACATCCAGGTGCTCCAGGTAGGGGTGCAGCAGCAGGTGCAGGCCGGCGAACGGTACCTCGATCTCCGACTCGATCCCCACCCCGCGCAGCACGCGCAGGCCGGCGGCGCCCGCGGCAGCGTGATCGAGGAGGGCGGTCTTACCGATCCCCGCCTCGCCGCGGATCACCAGTGCGCCCCCGGCGCCGGCGCGGGCGTCGGCCAGCAGCTTTTCGATCCGGGCCTGTTCGGCCGATCGCCCGACGATCACCCGTGCACAGTAACAATCCGTACCGGCGCCGGACTCGTGCGCGGCCGGTACGCGTCCCGGCCGCCGCCTGGGCGAACGCCACCGCGAAAGACGGCGGTGTCGCGCGCACCAGGCGGCCAACCGTGTCCGGGTGGTCTGGCGGCTACCGGTCCGCCGGCGTGACCCGGAGGCTCGTGGTCTCGTAGCCGCCCCCGCCCGGGTAGACCCAGGCCCCGGTAAGGACGTCGCCAGCCTCGTTGAACGTCGCCCGCATGTACGCCGGCGAGCCCTTCTCCCCGCCCCAGATGGTGAGAACGTCACCGTCCAGCTCGTAGACGTAATCCAACGTGTCGCCCCTGTTGCCATAGAAACGGCTCTTGATGTCGACACTGGCCTTCTCCGCACCGAACGGGCGTTCCCGACCGATCACCTCCATGCCCGTGATCCGCTCGCCGTACTGCTCGAGGTCCACATCCTGGATCAGGAAGTGGCCGCCCTCCATCCAGCGGTAGGTGACCGTGCCCTCGGCGCCGCCGGTGACCTTCCAGGTGCCGACCAGGCGATCCAACGCGGCCAACTCGGCGTCCTGCACCAGCTTCGTGCTCTCGCTCATCTCGCGGTTACTCCTCTCGGGGACCCGCCGCGGACGCGACGGCGTTCATGATCGGAACCTACGAGCACGGCGATCAGTAACCGCATCGGTCGAAGTACTGGCAACCACGTCACCGTCGTCTTGGTGCGGGGTTCAGCCCGCGCAGACGCTGTACGAGGTGATCTTCCAGTTCGCGTCCGAGGAGCCGCCAAGCTCGTGACACGAGGGGCGCTCTGATGGGCGACGCGTATCCTCTCCGGCTGTGGCGACCTGCGACAAATGCGGCCAGCACGAGACCGACGCCTGGTACGAGTACCACTACGGCGCGCATGTGCGCACCGAACCGGCCGGGTCCTACGAAGTCACCTGGTACAGCGACATCCGGCAGGGCGGCGCGCATGTGTGCTCCCGGTGCGGTAACCGTCACGTCATGCTCCGCTACCTGCTGCCGTTCGCCCTCGTGCCACTGCTGGTGGTCGCAACGGCCTACGGCCCGGCGGTCGAGCTAAGCACCTATCTCGTTCTCGCTGTCGTACTGGCCGCGCTGACAGCCAGCGTCGGCCCGGCCGCGTGGTGGTGCGTTCAGCATGCCGCAGCCCGCTCGCGCCGGGTGATCCTCCCGGTACTGGGATTGGCACTGGTATGGGCCACGGGCACTTTCGGCCTGATCGGTTCGTTCGCCCTCGCCATCGCCAGCGCTGAAGGCGACCTGTCCGGCTGGCCGGAGGTGTTCCTGTGGCTGCCGGTGACTGCGCAGTTGGTGCTGCTGTGGTTCCTTTGGCGGGAGCGCTCAATCCTGGTGGAGACATTGGCGTGGCGTCTGCACAAGACCCGCCTGCGGCGAGCCGGCACACCGGCATGGCGGTCGGGCCTGCGCGGCTGGAACAGCTATCAGTCCAGCCAACTGCGCAAGCCCCGCTAAGGCTCCAACGTCTCTGGGGTGCTGGATGCGGTTAGGGTTTACCGGGTGACGGACCGAAAGCCGCCCGGAATCTCGGCCGACGAGAAGACCACGCTAGTCGGATTCCTGAACTACCTTCGCGATGCGATCACCGCCAAGGCGACCGGCGTACCGGAACCTCAGGTCCGCACTCCCGGCGTGCCCTCCGGCACCAGCCTGCTCGGACTGATCAAACACCTGACATCCGTCGAGCGCTACTACTTCCAGGGCGCAGACGTCCGCAACTGGGCCGCAACGTTCAAGCCGACCAGAAAAGACACAGTAGACAGTGTGCTCGCCGGCTACCGGCAGGCGGTCGCCGAGGCGAATGCCGTGATCGAGTCATGCGACGACCTCGCTCAACCGGTTCCGAGATCAGTGAACGCGAAGTCAGCACCATCGATGCGCTGGCTCCTCACGCACATGATCGAAGAAACGGCTCGGCACGCCGGGCACGCCGACATCCTCCGGGAACAGATCGACGGTGCGACGGGCCGATGAATAGCTATGAGAGGGCGTTCCGGGAGGCTATGTCCGTTATGACCCTGGCGTTGGGTTAGGACCACCGGTGGGCGGGCCGGGCGAGAGTGAACAGGCCGGCCTCGGCCTCGGTCAGAACGCCGCGGGCGACGAGGCGTTTGAGTTTGGCGCGGAGCCCTTCGACGTCTTTGGCGGCGGTGCCGATACCCAGCGCATGGCAGATGTCCTTGGCGCGTAGTCCACTGAGGTCGGTGGTGGCGAACACGGCGAGGATCTGCTGGTAGGCCGGGCTGGCCACGGTCACGTCCGCCGGCGGTGGGCTGCCGTTGGCGGCGCCGGCGAGGCGCAGTCTCCTCCACGAGGCGGACACGTGCCGTCGGGTCTTGACAGGTTCCCGTGTCTGGATCACCATCGTCCAGTGCGGGCAAGGTAACCAATGCGGAACTGGTCCTACTAGGTCGCTGCTCGACTGGCTTGAGAAACAGCTCGGCCATCGCATGATGGTCACAGGCGTTCGTTCTCTGCACGACGGGGAAAGCCCGTGGTGGATCGATGTGACGACGCCCAACGAGTCGCCCTTCTCGGTGGTCCTTCGGTCCCCGAGCAGCAGAATCCGTCCCGATATGATTGCGACCAACGCAGCGGCGCTTGCCGTCGCCGAGAAGTATGGCTTGCCGGCTCCTCGGCTGCTCGCCAGCGATCTCGACGGCCGGTCCACCGGAGGCGTGGCAGCGACGTTGGAGACGGCGCTGCCGGGCAGCAGTGCGCTGCCGGGCACGGTTACGGCCGCGTGCCTCAAAGAAGCCGGCGCCGCGATCGCTCGGGTACACGCGATTCCCCTTGAACCACAGGCCGATTTGCCGTTGCGGACCCGCCCTACCCAGGTCGATGACCGTGCCATGGAGCGACGCTGGGCAACCCTCTACCAGGCGTCGACTGACGTGCAGAAGCCGGCGGTCGTAGCAGCGCTGCGTGAACTGACCGGGTGGGGCGAAGACACTGCTCTGCGGGTGGCGGCCGGCGCGCGGTCGACGCCGCTGCTGCAACTCGCCGACGAACGGATCCGGGAGATCCCGCGCCCACAAGCGCGGACCGTGTTCGTCCACGGCGACGTCTGGTGGGGCAACATGCGCTGGGATGGTGAGACCTGCCTCGCGCTGATCGACTGGAAAATCGCCGGCGCCGGTGATCCGGGCGTCGACCTTGGCGAGTTGCGCATGCAGATGGCAATCCAGTACGGGCTCGATGCGCCGGCACACGTCCTCGACGGCTGGGAACGCCAGGCCGGCCGCACAGCGACGAACGTGCCTTACTGGGACGCGGTCGCCGCCCTCAACACCCCCGTCACCATGGACGGCTGGCCCGGGTTCGACACGAACGGTCAACCCCTCGACACTCCAGCGGTCACTGCACGACGTGACGCGTTCCTCCGCGGCGCCTTCGACGCCCTTTAACGCGGGTCTCCATCACGCCGGTACATCGTCTGCCGCTCCGGCTGCGCCGAAGAGCCAAAGGCGCGAGCCAAGCTCACAGCCGTGACGAATTGCTGATCCAGGAGACGGTGTGCGGTTTGCCGCGGGGTTGGCTCGAAGCACTACGCTCTGCGCCGTGGATGAGACCTTGACGGGGTTCGAGGCGGCGGCTGACCGGCTCGCGACGGCTGCTCCGGGCACGGCACAAGCGGCCGTGGCGGAGCTGATCACGCTGGCCGTGGCCGACGCTGAGCTGCGGCAGTCGGTCACGGAAACGATTTGCCGGTGGCTGCGAGGCGAGGCCGGGTCAAGCGGCGTCGCGGTCCAGCAGCGGCGTGCCGTACTTGGGTCGCTGACCGATCGGCTGCGGGCGCGAGAGGCACCGTGGCAAGGCGTGAGCGTCGACCTGTCCGGTGCGACGCTCGTCGACGCCGACTTCACCGGCTGCCGGCTCGGCGGTGCCGTGTTCGCCGACACCCGGTTCCACGGCACCACGGTCTTCGACGGCGTCACGTTCGATGGTGAGGTCATGTTCCAGCGAGCGGTCTTCTACGACGACGCCAGCTTCACGGAGGTGCGATTCGAAGGCGATGCCGAGTTCGGCCGGGCCCGGTTTCGTGGCCGGGCGGACTTCACCGGTGCGGCTTTCGGCGGCATGGCCTGGTTCGGGCGCGGCACCGACACGTGGTGGGAAGACGACGAGGCGTGGGAGACGGTCGAAGAGATCGACCCGGCGCCCTGGGACGAGCTCAACGAGGACGATCCGCACTGGCCCATCGCGGTGCTCATCGAGGACTACCAGGACTGGGAGGAGGGCGGCGACGGCGCGCGGTTCGCCGGTGACGCGTCGTTCGCTGGCGTCCGGTTCGACGGCCCGGCCTGGTTCTACAACGCCCGGTTCGCGGCGGCGGCCACGTTCGCGGGGGCCCGCTTCGCGGGGCGGGTGCATCTCGACCAGCCCTCGGTCGACCTCTCCGACGCGCACTGGGCCGGTGGCACCGACGACGGTAGGTCCGAGTGGCCGCTGGGCTGGACGGTGCGATCGGACGGCGCCGGCGGCGTGCTGGTCCCGGATTCCTCGATAGCGCCACACACCCGGCGGCTGGCCGACCCGGACCCCTCGGTCCGCGCGGCCGCGCTGGAGAGCCTGGACCGACTCGGTGACGACCGGCCCGAGCTACGGCAGCGTGTCGTGGCGACGCTGTGCTCGTTCCTGCGGATCCCGGTGCCGTTCGATCTGCACGCGCAGGAACGCACCGCAGAACAGACCACGCTGCTCCAGCTGCGCCAGCAGGCGCAAACACTACTCGCGCAGCGGCTGCGGCCCGGCCCCGGACAGTGGAAGGACATGAACGTGTGGCTCTGCGGCGCCACGCTTGTCGAGCTGGACTTCAGCGGCTGCGAGGGTGGGTACGCCGAGTTCACCGGCGCCCAGTTCCACGGGACAACCCGCTTCGACGGCAGCCGGTTCGACCCAGCGACGTTCACATTGGACGGATCGTCCGGCCGGGCCACCTTCCACGGCGACGTCCTGTTCGACAGCGAGCCGCCCGACGGCGCAGTCTTCCACGGCGCTGTCACCTCACGCGCCTAAGCGTGTGCCAGCGCTCGGCATCTGCCGCGGCTATGTGTTCTGCCGGTGGCCCAGCCGCCCGGGTTCGGTGGAGGCCAGGTGAGCACGGATGGCGTCGGTGGTGGTTTCCTCGTCGTCGGTGCGGTCGATTCCGATGTCGGTGAGGATGTTCAGGGCGTGTTGCCAGTGTTCGCGGGCTTGTTCGTGCTGGCCCCGGGCGTGGTGGGCGTGGGCGAGTCCGTCGTGGGCGCGGGCCTCGTCGACGGGTTGGCCCAACTTTCCCGCCGGTCAGCGCGTCCAACTCGCCAACCGGGTGACCGGTGGCCCGGGCAAGGCGCAACGCTTGCTCGAGGTGGTCGGCGGCTTGCGTGTATCGGCCGCGCAGCCGGTGGATGTGACCAAGGCCGGCCAGCGCATCCATCTCGCCGACGCGGTGGCCGGTGGCACGGGCTGTCATCAGGGCCTGGTGGTGAAGGGCTTCGGCGTCGTGGTAGCGGCCTCGGGAGCGTAGATGCCGGTGCAGGATGGTCGACAGGTGCAGGACGTGTTCAGCCTGGCCGTGTTCGGCGGTGTATCTGGCGGCGGTCAGCAGGTTGGGAAGCTCGTTGTCCAGCCAGCCGAGCGCGGCTGCCGGGTCCTGGAGGTCGGGGCTCGGGGTGCTCGCGGGAGGTACCTCGGGGCGGCCTTCGGGCTCGTATGGGTGTGCGGCGTCCACGGCGAGCGCGGCGGTGTGCCGGTAGTAGTCGAGAAGTCGATTCAACGCCGCGCGGTTGGTGGACTCCGTCTGGTCGCGGGTCGCGGTGAGCGTGGCATGGGCGTGGACGAGGTCGTGGAACCGGTACCGGCCGGGTGTGGGTTCTTGCAGCAGGTGGGCATCGAGGAGTTGGTCGAGCAGCCGGCTGGCGTGATCTGGGGTGGAGTCGAGCAGGGCGGCGGTGGCGTACGCGTCGGTGTCTGGGCCGGGGTGTAGGCCGAGCAGTCGGTACGCGCGTTGGGTGTCGCCGGTCAGGTGCCGGTAGGACAGGTCGAGGGTGGCGGTGACGCTGCGCTGCCCGGCTTCGAGCTCGCTGAGCCGCTGCTGCTGGTCGCTGAGCCGCGCCACCAGGTGGGACAGCTGCCAGGCGGGGTGGGATCGCAGCCGGGCGGCCGCGATGCGGATCGCCAGCGGCAGCCGGCCACACAGCTCGACGAGGTCCGCCACCAGCTCAGCTGGCTGGTCGCGTAGCCGGCCCGGGCCGGCGGTCCGCACGAACAGGCTGGCCGCGTCGGGGGCGGGCAGGGTGTCCAGCGACAGGGTGTGGGTGTGGTCCAGTCCGGCCAGCCTGTGCCGGCTGGTGATCAGCACCAGGCAGCCGGCGCTGCCCGGTAGCAGCGGCGCCACCTGGGTTTCGGTGGCGGCGTCGTCCAGCAGGATCAGCATCTGCTGGTCGGCGAGCCGCGTGCGGTACAACGCGGCCCGATCCTCCAGGCCGGCCGGGATCTGTGGCCCGGGAACGCCGAGGGCGCGCAGCAGGTGCTCGAGCGCCTCCGCCGGCTCGCGAGGCGCCATGCCCGGTGTGTGCCCGTGCAGGTCGATGAACAGCTGCCCGTGCGGGTACCGGTCGGCGATCCGGTGTGCCAGGTGGACGGCGAGGGCGGTCTTGCCGATCCCGGCCATCCCGTCGATCGCGCTGATCACCACCGTGGACGCGTCCCGTGTCTGGTCCAGCGCGGCCAGCTCACGGGCCCGGCCGGTGAACAGCTGTGGCGGCGCAGGTAGCTGCCGCACCGGGCCCGAGGTGTGCGCGGTCGCGGACGGTGCCGGGGTCAGGGTGGGGTCGGCGGCCAGGATCTGCTGGTGCAGCCGCTGTAGCGCCGGGCCGGGCCGCACCCCGAGCTCCTGGTCGAGCAGCCGGTAGATCCGCTGGTAAGCGTCGAGGGCGTCGGCCTGCCGCCCGGCGCGGTAGAGCGCGAGCATGAGGTGTGCCCAGAGCCGCTCGCACAGCGGGTGGCGGGCGGTGAGCTCGGCCAGCTCGGCGGCGAGCACCGCCGGCTCGGCCAAACCCAGCCGCGCCTGGAAGCTGTCCTCCAGCACCATCATGCGCAACTCTTCGAGCCGTTCAACTTCTGGTTGGAGCGCGGCGGGCAGTGGCAGGTCTTCCAGCACCGGCCCGCGCCATCGGGCCAGGGCCTGGGCAAAGTGTTCGACGGCGGGTGCGTGGCGCTGCTCGGACAACGCCTGCCGGCCCTGGCCGGCCAGCCTCTCGAACACCGCCGCGTCCAGCTCTTCCGCCGCGGCCCGAAGCTGGTATCCGCCGGAGGCCCGGTGCAGGCGCGGCGGGTCGGCTGGCTCACCGGCGTGCAGCAGGCGTCGCAGGTCGCTGACGTAGGACTGGAGGTTGGCCCGCGCCGACGGCGGGGGCGCTTCGGGCCACAGCAGATCGAGCAGCGACTCGGTCGACACCGGCGTGTTGGCCCGCAGCAACAGCACGGCCAGCAGCAGTCGCTGCTTGCGCCGGGGCGGCGTCAGCAGCTGCCCCGTATCATCCCTGATCTCCAGGATGCCCAGTATCCGAAACTCCATGATCCCCGTCCGCGGGTGAGGCTCCGACCGGGACGCCCCGCTTCAGCGGGCCTCCACCGGGCAAGCCGTAATGCCGGGCATCGATCCACTTTCTTGTCGAAGTAGCTAGTCGACGACGGCACCGGCGGTGAGGTTGATCTCGGTGGCGGTCATCGTGGCGGCCAGGTCGGAGGCGGCGAACACGGCCGCGTTGCCGACCTGGTCGTAGCTGGGGCGCCGCGGCAGCAGCAGCCGGTCAGCTTCTGGGTCGGGCTCCCCCGTATTCGGCGAGCCTGGGGAAAGTAGCCAGGCGACGCGCACGCCGTGTGGCCCGAGCTCGGCGGCGAGCTGCCGGCAGAGGCCCGCGAGCGCGGCCCAGGCGACGTGGGAGCCGCCGAGGTTGGGGATGGCCTCGCGGCCGCCGCCCATGACGAGGATGACTCCGGTGCCGCGTCGGACCATGTGGCGTGCCGCCGCGGTGGCGACGGTGAGGCTCGACGTGAGGGCCTTGGTGACCGGCTGCATGACGTCACCGATCGGCATGTCGACCAGCGGTGTGCCTTGGATGTCGTCGTTGAAGGTGGCGTTGAAGCAGATGTCGATACCGTCACCGCGGTCGGCCACGGCGGCGGCGTGCCGTTCGACCGCGTCCCGGTCAAGGACGTTCAGGACGTCGACGTGCGCGACACCGCCGGCCGCGCGGATGCCGGTGGCGACGTCCTCGAGGGTCGTCCGGGTGCGCCCGGTCAGGTGGACGGCGGCGCCTTGCCGCGCGAATGCCCGCGCGACGGCGGAACCGATGGAGCCGCTTCCACCGTGGACGATTGCAGTTCGGTTCAGCAGCAGCATTGTTCGTCAACCTCCCGTCGCTCAGGCCTCGACGCGGCGCCCGTTTCGGCGGCCTCGCACGCCGACGGCCCGGCCACGTTCGAGTATCACCTGGTCGACGGCCGTCGACAGTGCGAGGGTGACGTTCGAGGGTGTCCCACGACCACGTAGTCGAACTCCGTCACGAAACTTCCGCCCTTCATGTGCGGCGGCGACGGTCGGGCTGGTCGCTGCCGAGTACCACCGCCAGGATCGCGGTCGGCTTGTCCATCGGGAGCAGTTCCCCGGTGATGACGCCCTCCCACCGTCGGTACCGGACAAGGCCCATCGACGTCCGGTGCTCGGACAGCACGGTCCCGACCACCCCGTGTGGTGTCCTGTCACGCACGCTGCACCCTCCAATGTGGATTGCTGCGGTGTCGTGCCGCGCCTTGGCTCGTCCGGTCAGGACGTCACGGCGCAACGTCCGCATCCCCGCGGGGCGAACGGCTCCTTCGCGGGAGGACCACGCCAGTGCCAGCTGGCGCCCTACGTGGACAACGCTGCCGTCGGGTGCTACACGGCCCGCCATACACCGCCGTGTAGATCGCGTTAGGTGTCCCGTGGTCCGGCGGTAACTCCCGTCTGATGTAACGCCGCGAGGCACCGCCGCGCTCTCTCCACTGACGGCCCGGTACGGGGCCACCGCAGAGGGAGGACGGTGAGCCGGGACCATGGTCATCGTGCAGGCTGTGAGTGGGCGACTCTCGGTCGGTCCCGGTGAGTAGACGCTGGTATCGCAACGGGGTGATCTACTCGCTCGACGTCAGCCGGTTTCAAGACTCCAACGGCGACGGCATCGGTGACCTCCGCGGCTTGATCGGCCGTTTCGACTACCTGTCCCGTCTCGGTGTGAACACGATCTGGCTCAACCCGATCCATCCGTCACCGATGCGCGATGGCGGCTACGACGTCACCGACCACTACGCGATCCATCCGCGGCTGGGCAGCATGGGCGACTTCGCCGAACTGCTCGACGAGGCCGACGAGCGCGGTATCCGCGTGATGTTGGACCTGGTCGTCAACCACACCAGCGACCAGCATCCGTGGTTTCAGGCCGCCCGCGCCGATCACGCCTCGCCGTACCGGGACTGGTATGTCTGGTCGGACACCGAGCCGCCCGACCGGTTCGAGGGCCAGGTCTTCCCCGACGTGGAGACGGAGACCTGGACCTACGACGAGGCCGCCGACGCGTGGTACCGGCACCGGTTCTACGCCTTCGAGCCGGACCTCAACGTGGACAACCCGGCCGTCCGCACGGAAATCCTCCGGATCGTGCAGTTCTGGCTGCGGCTCGGCGTTTCCGGCTTCCGGGTCGATGCCGCCCCGTTCCTGATCGAACACTTCGATGCCGACGGCCGGCCGTTTTCCGACTTCAGGTTTCTGCGCGAGCTCCGCGAGACCATCTCCTGGCGTCGCGGCGACGCGGTGCTGCTGGCCGAGGCGAACGTATCCGACACCGAGCTACTGGAGTACTTCGGCTCCGACGATGGACACGCCAGCCGGGTGCCGATGGTGTTCGCGTTCCGCCTCAACCAGGCCATCATGCTCGCCCTGGCCCGCCAGGATGCCACCGCGATCCGGCAGGTGTTCACCGAACTGCCGGACCTGCCCCGGCACGCACAGTGGGCCACCTTCCTCCGCAACCACGACGAAGTCGACCTCGGCCGACTGACGGCCGCCGAACGCGAGGACGTCTTCCGCGCCTTCGGCCCCGAACCACACATGCGGCTCTACCGCCGCGGCATCCGCCGCCGCCTAGCCCCCATGCTCAACGGCGACCGCCGCCGCCTCGAACTCGCCTACAGCTTGCAGCTCTCCATGCCCGGCACACCGGTCATCCGGTACGGCGACGAGATCGGCATGGGCGAAAACCTCGACCTACCCGAACGCGAAGCGATCCGCACACCGATGCAGTGGGACGAAACCCCCGGCGGCGGCTTCTCCACCGCCGCCGCGCACCGGCTCCCCGTACCGCCGATCACCGACGAACCCTACGGCTACCCCACCCTGAACGTCGCCGCCCAGCGACGCGACCCCGTCAGCCTGCTGACCTGGTTCGAACGGATGCTGCACACCCTCCGCGAATGCGAAGAAATCAGCGGCGGGCACCACGAGATCCTCTCCGACGCCTGCCCGCCCCACGTCCTGGTACATCTGGTCACCGCGCCCGAGGGCAGACTGCTGTTTCTGCACAACCTCGCCGACCGACCCTGCCGGCTGGCCATCCCCGCACAACCCGGCGACCCCTACCCCATCGCGGTCGCCGCCGACAGCGACTACGGCGACGACATAGACCTCAACGACCTGGAACTCAACGGCTACGGCTACCGCTGGATCCGCCTTCGCGACACCCGCACCTCGGCGGTGACAGCCTGGCCCACGGCGGCATCTGACCTGTAGACGCGTTGTCCGCCACGGCGGGGTCGCCGGCAGCGCCGTTGTCGAGCTCACTCATCGATCCCCCATTCGAGGTCGTGAGAGACCTCCAGCCAGCGGCGAGTGTTGTTCACCATCAACGTTCGTCGAGACGGTTTCTACCGCTGATGTGGGAGGGGTGCGGCCGCGCGCTGACCAGCCCGGCGTCGTATGCGGCGATCACGAGGTGCGTGCGGTCACGGGCGTCGAGCTTGCGTAGCAGGTGCGAGACGTGGGTTTTGACGGTCTTGATGGAGATCGTTAGTTGATGGGCGATCTCGTCATTGGACAGGCCCTGCCCGATGAGGCCGAGCATTTCCACTTCGCGTGTGGTCAGCTGGTCTGGCGGGGAGGGTTCGACGGCGGTCGGTCCTCTGGCGGTGTAGTGCGCGACAAGTCGGGTCAGGATCGAAGGGGCGAACAGCGGCTCGCCATTGTGGGTGCGGCGGATCGCGGCGAGCAGGTCGGTGGGCTTGCTGTCTTTGAGCAGAAAGCCGCTGGCTCCCGCGCGCAGTGCGTGGAAGACGTACTCGTCGAGGTCGAACATGCTCAGTACGAGCACTCGCGTGTGCGCGAGCTTCGGCATCCGGCAGATGCGCCGGGTCGCTTCGATTCCGTCGAGGCGCGGCATCCTGACGTCCATGAGTACCACGTCCGGTGTGGTGTCGCTGGCGACGGTGGTGGCCTCCAGGCCGTCGTGGGCCTCTCCGACGACGGCGAGGTCGGGTTCGGCGTTGATGATCATCGCGAGGCTGTGCCTGAGCAGTGGCTGGTCGTCGGCTAGGACGACCCGCACCGGCGCGCTTGTCATGTCGTCCCGTCCGGGATGGTGGCTACGAGGCGAAACCCCGGCGGGTGGGGCGTAGCGGTGACGGTGCCGCCCAGACTGATGGTCCGTTCCCGCAGGCCGATGAGGCCGTGCCTCGGGCCGGGGTTGGCGGCCCAGCCTGGGCTCGGCCCGTCGTCGGTGATGGTGACGACGACGGCGTCGGGTGCTCGTGCGAGGTTGACCTCGACGCGTGTGAGGCCGGCGTGGCGGGTGCTGTTGGCCAGCCCTTCGCGGACCACCGCGCAGATCCCGGCCTGGGCTCCTGAGGACACCGGGCCGAGCTCGTCCTGGTGCAGGTCTACGCGCAGGCCCGCCCGGCGCGCGTCCGCGATGATCTTCGGCAGGGAGGCGAGATCATCCGTAGGGTGGCGGCTGGCCGGGTGGTCGACCTCGCGCAGCGCCTGAAGCATCCGTCGCAGCTCGACGGTGGCCTGACGGCTGAGTGCCTCGACGTCCGCGATGGCGGCCATCAGCTCCTTCTCGTCAGGCTTACGCGCGTGGAGATGCGCCGCCGCGGCCGCCCGTACGGTGATCATGCCGAGTCCGTGAGAGACGATGTCGTGCAGGTCGCGGGCGATGCGCAAGCGCTCGGCGAGCACCGCCTCCGCGGCATTCCACCGCGCCTGCGTCGCCTCATGTTCGGCGCGTTCGGCACGTAGCCGAACCATCGCTCGCGCCGCGACCGCCGCGGCGGCAGCGACCAGTAACAGCGTGGCGAGCGGCCACGTGAGCCCGAGTACCACGACAGCGGCGAGCGCGACGACGCCGGCGCCGACCGGCAGCAGCCAGCTCACCGATCGCCGAAAACGGCGCCCGCGCTCATGGGTCATACGCCGAATCTAGCGGCTGTCACCGTGCTGGGCGTCAGACCACGGTCCGACAGCCCCACGTCCGACAACCGGCGGGAGTTGCGGTCCGTGGACCGATGTGGCGTGCCTTCCGGAACTGTTCTCTTGAGCCCGACACAAATGGGAGGACCGTTGCACAAGCGCGTCGTAGGAGCCGTAGCAGGGGCATTGTTCGCCCTTCTGGCGCTGGTGTCGGCCGTAATTACTGATCTTTACGATCGCGATTTTCCGCAGGCCATCGGGGTCGAGAGCAGGCTTGGTCTTGACTTCGGCGACTCGCGATTTACGCCCGTGGAAGCGTTCGCGTACCTAGAGGAGCTCGATGCGCGTCTGGGTCTTGGCCTGGTCAGGGTCGTGCCGGACCTCGACGACGAGGGCGGACAGGTCTACATAGCACTCAATTCCGCAGACCTGCCGGCCGAGTTTCGTTACTTCGGCGAGGGTGTGGGCAAGGTCGTCGGCAAGGAGCGGCTGGCCCACTCCTACCCTGACGGAACCTACCTCGTGACCGGCGATCGTGGCCGCCTCGGCGAGTTCGAGGACGCGCTGCGCCGTGATGGTGTGAGCATCCGCCGCAGCGACGCCTCTGTCGCTGACAGCCTGCGATTCGTCGTGAAGGAGGCAAGCTTCTTCGCCGCGGTCCTTGCCGCGTTCGCGCTGATCGCCGCGCTCGCGCTGTATTGGTTGTCGATGAAGGCGCGGGGGCGCGCATTGCGGGTGCTGGGTGGCTGCCCGACCGCGCGGATCCAGATGCAGGACCTGGGCGGCTTCCTCGGCGCGCTGGTGGTTTCGGCGGTCGCCGTCGCCCTAGCCGCCGCGGCGTGCGTCGGCGTGCTTCGTGGCTGGATGTACGTCGGTTCCTTCCTGAAGGCGTTGGCCGGCCTAGAGATCACCGTCATCGTCGCGTCACTGCTCGCCGCGCTCGCCATGTCCGCCTCCGCCTGGCCGAGCGCCACCATCCTCGCCACCAGGCAACCCGCGGCGAAGAGCCTGCGCTTGGCAGCCATCGTCATCCAAGCCGCCACGTTCGTCCTGGTGGTCGCTACGGCCGGACCCGCATGGTCCGCACTCGAACGGTCGTCCGCCATCGCCGCCGAGATGGCGCAGTGGAGAAAGCTATCGGACCAGGTCGGCCTGGCGTTCGTGGGCACCGACGACGAGATGACCGGAGTGGAGCCACAGATCGGTCAACTGGTCAAAGAGGCCGAGTCACTCGGCTCGGTCGCGTACTCGTACGCGTTCACTCCCGATTCGTCGGCGGATTTCGGAGGCTATTCGGCGGTAGCGTTCGTAAACCAGCGTTGGCTGGACCTCATGACCCGCGGCGCACGGCGGCCCGCTGTCGCACATGTGCCGTACCGCGACGTCCAAGAAATCATCGTCCCCGCGTTCGCCGACCAGTTCGCGTTGTGGTCGAGAAGCAAGGCTCCCGGCGAGGCGCAACTCGCCCAGCTCCGGTTCGTACGGCCGGTGGAGGGTTTCCGGCTACCAGTGGCGACCGGCGGTGGAGGAGACCTGCGGTTGATGGACGACGTCCTCGTCGCCGTGATGCCCTCCCTCTACGAGGCCATCGACGATTCCAACCTGACGTCCATGATCTCGACCCACAACATTGTCTTCACCGGCGTGGCGGCGACACAGAAACTGCTGGAGCGTCACCGTCTTACCACGCCGGCGCTCCGGGTCGTCTACATCGCGGAGGAAGGGATCATCCAGGCGCGGTTCGCTGCGTACGTCGTGTGGTTGCGGAGTCTCGCGCTTGCCGCCTTGGCCGCAGCGTTCACCGTCGCCGCCGCGGTCAGCGCATTGATTACCGCCCTGCTCCACGCCAAGCGTGACTTCCCGTTACGGGCGGCGGGCCAGTCGTGGGCGCTGATCCTCCGGCGCCGCGTCGCCAAGGAATTGCTTGCCGGTCTCGGCCTCACGATGATTGTGCTGCTGTTCCAGAAACCCGACGCGATAGGCGCAATTCTCGTTGCCGCGGCACTCGGATTGCTCGTCCCCCCGCTGGGTCACCTGTTCTCCGCACAATGGTGTTTCGCCGGTGTCGGCCGGCGCCGGATCTGATCGGAGCGAGAAGATGTTGATTGCCGCGCACGGTGTCTCGAAAGCCATCGACGGGCGACTCGTGCTCGACAACGAGTCCATTCGCTGCGAGCCCGGCACCATGACGGCCCTGGTCGGCCCTAGCGGCTCTGGAAAGACCACGCTGTTGCACTGCCTCGGGCTGCTGCTCCCCGTCGACGAGGGACGCATCGTGATCGGCACAGACGACGTCACGGCATACAGAAGCGCGGCGCGACGCCGCTTCTGGCGTGATCACGCGGCGTTCGTACTTCAGGACTACGGCATCATGGACGAGGAGTCGGTCGCCTTCAACGTCGCGATGCGTGCTGGCCTCATCCCACGTCTCGCCACCGGCGCCCAGGAGCGTTTGCGGCGGACGCTCGACCGGACAGGCCTGTCGGGGCGACAAGATGAGACGGCCAGCCACCTCAGCGGCGGCGAAAAGCAGCGACTCGCTCTGGCGCGCGCCATCTACAAGCAAGCCAGGATCGTATTCGTCGACGAGCCGACCGCATCGCTCGATGCCGCCAACCGCCAAAAGGTCATCGACCTGCTCGCCGAACTCGCCGCCGACGGCCGAACCGTGCTTGTGTCTACGCACGACTCCGAGATGATCAGCGCGTGCGACTCCCGGCACGAGATCGGTTCGAACCGTCAGGCCGCATGACCCCCTCCATCACTCACTGCGGAAAGGTTCATCATGAAGTCCGTCACCATAATTGTCCTCGGAATCGCGTCGCTTCTGGGAGTGGGAGCGATCGCTCTATCCGGAGTGATCACGAGATCGGGCGATACACACCCGCCGTGCGACCAATTGCCCACCGTGGCCGTGGCCAGCGAAAGGCTCGCCAAAAATCAGGACCTGGCCAACGAGATCGAGTCGTTGGGTAACGGCGTCGCCGTCGAAGTGGGCAAACCGTGCGCCGCTGGACAGGACCGCGCGCTGATCAGCGTGGCCTACGAGACAGGGTCCGAGCGCGAGGCCATCTCCGACCTGCTCACCCACCGTGACGGATTCGGCGTTCCGGTGCACCTGGTGAAGCGTTAGCCCCAGCCGCCTACCGGCCGCCACCCGAGCCGCCACCGCGGCAAACGGAGCCGCTCCCAGTGGTTTCCGTCCGACAGGCCGGCACGGTCCGTGCCGGCGTACGGGGTTGAACGCGATGCGGAAGGCCTCGATAGTAGTCCGGAGACAACCTCGATCGTGTAGCCCTCGCCTCGCTACACGTGACCAGGCACCGCTGTCTTAAGGAGATGCTTCTGAACGCGCTCGCAATCGTCGCTACCACGGTAGGCCCGCTGCTCGGCGTGCTGGTAGGAGGTTGGGCGACCCATTGGACGCAGCAAAGAGGCTGGCGAAGAGACGAGCAGCGTTACCTGATGGACTCCAGACGCCAAGCGTACGGTTTGTTCCTCACCGCCGTACGCGCCTACTTCGCGTACGCCCAAAGTCCCAGTGTCAAGATTGCCGCAGTGAAGGTCTCGGACGGCAGCGACGTCGAGATACCGATCCTCGATGAGACAGGCGTTCCTTACAAAGAACGACTCGACGCGGCACACGCGAGTGTTCGGCTAATCGCCGGCTCCACCGTGGTCGTGGAGCGTGCGCACGACCTGTCGAAGGCGGTACGTCGTGCCGTCGCCACCCGCGCGCACTACGACGCTGGGCGTATTCCGCGCGAGACTTATCTGGCCGTGTGGGCGGCGGAACGGCGGTTCATCGACACGGTTAGGGCCGAACTCGGGCTTGGCGCCGTCGAGTACGACGATTGAACACGTGGACACTCAATTCGCGATCCCCTTGTACGTCCCTGGCGTAGCCATCGGGCAGCGGTCGACCACCTAGGCGCGCACGCGCCGCAGAAATACCCGCGAGGGTGGCTGCCCGGGTACGCCGTGGCAGCTCACGTGGCCGAAGGCCAGCAGCAGCGTCAGGCGCAGGCACCGGCCGAGGGCCTCCTGCCCATACGCGTTGGGGTGCATCGACTCGGCGAGGGTGCTGCCCTGGCCGGGCAGGTCGATCCAGCGGATCCACTCACTCGTGGCGGCCTCCGGCGCGGTCTGCGGCTGCCGCGCCGCGCTGTGGCACAGCTCGTGGCCGCGGAACGCGTCCCGAAGGTCGAGGAACTGCGCGCGATGCGCGACCGCGACCGCGTGGAGGGTGTCGGCGAGCTGGGCCACGAGTCGCGTGTGGCCCCATTCGACGTCCGCGTCGTAGAACGGGCAGCCAGCCACCGACGTGCGGCCGTCGCGATCTGACTCCGGGTACCGCATATCCGCGGCCCTCGGCATCGGCGCCGGGTAGGACTGAAGGATCAGCCGATACGAACCGGCGCGGTACCCAGCGGTGGCCATCGCGGCGTGGACATCGTCGATCGCGCGGCCCACCCCGGCGCGCATGTCGGCAAGGCGCTGCTCTACAGCGGCCTGCTTGGCGGGGTGGCAAGGCAGCGGACCGACCTCCGGATCGAACGTCAGGTAGGCGATCACACAGTCGGTCACGATCCCCGCGAACCCGACGTCGTTGCCGCCGACCGACACCGCGATCGCCAGTACCCGATGGGTCCTGGCGACCTGCGCGAGTTGGAGGATCTGCG
Organism: Phytohabitans sp. LJ34; assembly: GCF_052068095.1. Classification (NCBI taxonomy): domain Bacteria; kingdom Bacillati; phylum Actinomycetota; class Actinomycetes; order Micromonosporales; family Micromonosporaceae; genus Phytohabitans; species Phytohabitans sp. LJ34. Next base: position 394,266 of record NZ_JBQHDG010000004.1, read on the forward strand.
CCTGCATGCCGGCGGAGGTGATACCCGAGCAGGCGAGGTTGACCGGTGTGACGCCAGGAAGCCGCACCTGGGTTATCTCGGCCACGTCCGAACGCCAGCAGCCGCCGACCGTGTCGGCGTAGATCAGCGAGGGGTCGTAAGGGGCGGCGGGCGAACCGGTGTAGGCGCGGTCGGTGCCCCTGCGGTCTGCGGTGTTGTCGGCCGAGTTGCCCAGCCAGCGGCCGGCATTACCGGAGATGAAGGAGTCGCCGAGGCTGACCACCGCCAGCGGACGGCGGTCGGCCACACCGGCCGAGGCTGGTGTGTGCCCCGCCGCCGGCACCGCCGACAGCACAACCACAACGATCGCCAAACGCGGGAACAGCCGGCGTCCAACCATGATGACCACGCCTCCTCAGTGGAAGCCGCCTCGACGGACGAGCCGATCGTAGCGGCGCCGACACGTCCGGCGTCCTCCACTTTGCACACACTTAACCTTCGGCGTGATTGCCACGAGGCACCGCTCCCGCCGCGGCCGCCAGGCGTCGGCTGTTCGGGCGGCCCGGAGAACCCTTACCCCACACGAGAAAGAGGCGACCCTCACCCTCAGTGACGACCTGCCTGGGGCCTTCGGACGCGCAGTCCGGTCGCCCTTGCGCGTCCCGAAGGCATCCGGCCGGCGACGGGTTCGTATCACTGCGAGCAACCGCCACCGACCGGGACGGCACCAGCACGGAACAGACCGTCCTGCGCGCGTACCGGATCGGATGAGCTGACATCTCACGGCCGGCCCCCTGGTCGATGCGACCGGGGGCCGGCCCTGTGCGGCAACCGCTAGCGGCTGCTACCAGCTCGGCTCTCGGTCGCGCTGCATCAGTGGAGGAATGCGGTAGTTGGCGTAGGTGTATTTGCCGGTGATCGCTCCATCGGTGTCGAAATGGAAGACATCGACGCCGTGCCACCGCATGTGCGTGCCGTACCGCAGGCGTGCGAACAGCCGCAGCGCCAAGGGGACGGCACGTCCACGCGGGCCGGAGATGTCGATCCGGCACACCCAGCGGATGGCCGCCCGCCGCCGGGCCTGGTCGACGAGCCGGTCGTACACCTCGAAGCGCATAGCGCCGTATCGGCCGGCGAACTGTGGCGCGAACTCTGCTCGGATAGCGGCCCGGCCGTGATGTGTGACGCCGTTGCCCGGACAGTACTCCGCCGTTTCCGAGAAGAACGACATCACCCTGTCAAGGTCGTTGTCGTTGAAGGCCGCGACGAACTCCTCGATGACATCGGCCAAATCACGCTTCGCATCTGTCACGGCAGAGGCCTACTCCCTTGTCGTTCTGGGCGACGGAAGTCGTCGCGCTTTGTCGTCGAACAATGCGGGGGCCACTGCTCGACGATGGCCAACCGGGCAGTGGGCGGGCCAGTCACGGCGCAGCATAGCCGCCATCACCTGGATGGGGCGGAGCGGCTCGAGCCATCAGACAGGGCGGGATCGGCGCCGCCTGTGGCGCGCGCACGGGCGCAGGCGGTGGTTGGGAGAGGCGGTGCCTCACGCCCGGAAGGTCAGGCCGAACTCGGCACCCAGCTGCCGCACCGCCTCGGGATCGCCGAAGACGGCCTGCGGCCCGTAGGCGCCGTCGTAGATCTCGACGGCGCACCACCGAGCAGGCGAGCCGGCCGGCACGAGTTCGTGAATGCGCATGGCGAACGTCATCACGGCATCGAACTCCTCCTCGTCCTCGTCCTCGTCGTGCGGGATCCGCCACTCGCGCGGCTCCCCGTCGCAGCGGAACCGCAGCGCATGGTGACCGCCCGCCTCGTCGTCCACCACGTCGACGTCCGTGATCGTGATCAGTCCACGCGTGCGGTCCGCGATCAACCGCAACTGCTCCTCGTACAGTTGGGGCCCGTCTTCACATACTCCGCGGAAGGCATCTGGGTCGGCGTCGTACCAGATCCCCAGACTGTCGAGCAGCCTCAGCACGGCCCGGTCGTCCGGCACACCGAAGTAGTCAAGCGTCCTGTCCAACATGTCCGGTTCCAGGGCATCTAACGCTGTCTGCGCGTCTACGAGGCCGAGCTCGACCACGCGCTCCGTCACCTGGCGAATGGTCAATGTGGACTCCACAGGTTGCAGGTCATCCATTGTCGACGGTCGTAACGCCGAGGATGCGGTAGGCGGCGACGAAGCGGCTGCTCCACCACGAGGTATTGGCGTGGAAGCCGACTTTGACCCCGGGGCTGCGGGCGTCGTAGAGGGTGTCGTCCCCGGCCCAGAAGGCGACGTGCGTGATGTAGCGACCGTTGTCGACGGTGTTGGTGTAGAAGAGCAGGTCACCGATCTTCAGGTCCGAGGTCGGAATCCGCTTGGCGTATTTCTTCGCGGGAGAGGTATGGGTCCGCGCCCAGTCGTAGATCTGTTCGGCGGTGCGGACGCTGCTCGTGTCGAAATCGGGGAAGTTTCCGACCTCGTTGTAGGAGGTGAGCAGGAGCCCCGAGCAGTCATAGGCTGGACCCGTACCACCCAACAAGTAGTCGGCACCCTGCTTGTCGACAGCTTTCCGGTAGGCGATCCTGGTCCAGTTGAAGATATTCCTCTCCTGGTAGCAGGAGGTCCCCTGCTCGGTCGTCCCGTTCTGGACCTTCACCAGAAGGTGGTTGAGGTCGGCGAGGTTGCTTGGGTTCCATTCGAACTTGGCGCCATCCTGATGGGTGCCGTTGCCGCCCCTGAGGACGAAGTAGGCGTTGTCGCCGGGGAAGACGAAGGGCTCCGCGTTGTGGTCCTCGTCGTGGGCCTGGATCCGCAGGACCGGAGAGATGTTGGCCGCCGTGCCGGTGTCTTCGACGCGCCACCAGATGTTCACCTTGTTCGGGCCTTCCCAGCCGACCTGGATGAAGGCCTCGGCGCCCGGGCAGGAGACGGTGAGCGTGCCGCTCGGGTTGGCCAAACCGTCTGCGGACGCCGGAGGCACCGCCACGAAGACGCCACCGGAAATCGCGACCGCGCAGGCCGCGATCAGCGTCTCGATTCTGCGTTTCAGATGCTTCCCTTTCATGGTGGAGATCTCCTTTCAGCGCGGGATCGGCGAGACGGCCGCCAGCCGCGCCCCCGTACAGGTCATAGCCTGCGCGGCTGGGCGCGGCACCGACCGGGTGGTCTATGCCGCCGCCCAACTCGTCCGTGGTGAACACCTCAGGGTGAGGCTTCTTTGAAACAGGGCTAGTTCTGCAATACCGTGGCGTCGAGGTGGCGGTGCACCCGACCGATCCGGGTGAGCATGCTATGTGTGCCAACCCCGTCCGCTCTGCTTGGCATACGTAGCCAGGTCCTGCATCGTCGCGTCATCCAGAGCCAGCGCGGACTGCCCCGTCCCGGTCACTCTGAAGGCGCCCGCCGAGGCCGGCGCGGCCCGCACCGGCATGCCCCCGGGAGCGAGAATCGCCGCGTTGTTTCTTGGCGCTGCTACGTGCGGGGCCTGCCGCGACCACCGTCAGGCCTGCGGTGACCGCCAGCGAGACGAGCAGGGCCAGGACTCGTCGCATCTATCGTGTCCTCTCGAAGGAAACCGGGTGATATCCCGCTCGGTCGGCTGAAGTACCCTGATCGTTGCGTTTCGGGGGTTCGCTGTGACCCAACGAATCCGCGAACTTTCGTCGGCCTGGACCGTCGGTCACCCCGAGGAGGACCATGAGCGGCCGGAAGGGGCTATGGCGGGTCGCGGAGTTGCCAACGACCAAGGCCGGCGTCGAGCGGGCATTCTCGTACTGCATAGCGGGGATCCGCTTGGGCACGATCGCGCAGATGATCCCGGCTGTTCACATCGGCGTAGCGACGTCACCGCATGAAGTCGGCTACCTCGCGTGCTGGGCCGCCGCAGCCGTCGCGGCCGTCGCGGTGAGCGTGGTGACGCTCGTGCGCCGTCGCCCGCTGGGCGCGGCGACCTCCGCGACGGACTTCGCGCTGGCCTGCGTGTTGCTCGTCCTGGGGCCTCTGGTACTGCCGTCGGGGGAACGCATCGGCACCTGGGTCACGTACCAACCGGCCTACGCGCTGTCGGTCATCATCACTGCCAGCGGTGTCCGCAGCCGCGTCCTCTGGGCGGGCGGTCTCCTCGGCGTTGTCGTCTCCTACATGGTGTATCTCGGCGGCGAGATCGAGGGAAACATGACCTGGACCGCCGTCGGCAACGTCCTCACCTACGTGGTGTACGCGCTGGTCGCGCGGATCTTCTTCGGATTCACCCGCCGCATCGCGCGCGACGCTGATTCCTCGCGGGCCCGCGCCGCGGAGCTGGCGCGGCGCGAGGAGGAGAGGCGTGCCCAGGTGATGATGCACAACGGCGTCGCGCTCATGCGGCTGCTCACCGAGCCGGGGACCGACGCCACACGCTCCCGGCTCATCGACCAGGCTGAGGTGGAGCTGCGGCGCATGCGCTCCTACCTGCGCGGCCAGGCGCCGGACAGGGATGCAGCCGCCGCTGAGGTGGCCGATGCCAACTCCCCCGTCGTGCTCGCTGCGGTGATCGAGCGGGTCTGCGACCGATTCGCCGACCTGCACGTCGATGCATTGGTCGACCTCGGCGCCGACCTGAAAGTTCCCGCCGGGCAAGCCGAAGCGCTCGAACGCGCCCTCGAGAGCCTGCTTCTCAACGTACGCGTGCACGCCCGCGCGGACACGGTCGTGATCCACCTCGACCAGGACACGGACGGGACTTGGGTGATGACTGTGCACGACGACGGCGTCGGGTTCGACCCAACCTCCGTGCCCGCGGGGGTTGGGCTGCGCGAGGTCGTCGTCGGCGAACTGCGGCGGCAAGGGCTCCACGTAAAGATCGAGTCCGGAGTAGATGAGGGGACCACAGTGACGATCTGGTCCGGCCCCGGGCCAGCCGCCGTTCATACGGACCGGGACGCCACCGCGGACGCGCCATGAGGCCCCAGGTGGCGGTAGTCGACGACGCGTCGCTGATACGCGAGTCGTTCGGCCTGCTCATGCCTGGTCTGGACGTCGTCGCCGCGTTCGCGACCGTGGAGGAACTCGTGCGTCGACGCCCGACCGTAGACGTAGTCCTGCTCGACCTGCACCTGGCAAACCTCGAACAGCAACCCGACGTCCGCCAGGGCATCGCCGCGATCCGCGCGTTGACGAGCCGCGGCTACCGCGTCTGCGTCTACAGCCAGGAGGAACGCCGCTTCGTCCTCGCCGCGTGTGTCGCGGCGGGCGCGAGCGGGATCGTCTCCAAGGCGCTGCCAACCGGCCGGGCAGAGCAACTCTTCCTCGAAGTCGCCTCCGGTGGCACCATCGTGCCGCAGCCGGTCGTCGGGATACTCGAGGTTCTGGTCCGGCGCGACTGCATCACCCTGCTCAGCAAACGCCAGCGCCAGATCCTCCACGGCCGCGCCCGCGGCCTGAGCTACGCCCAGATCGCCAAGCAACTGTTCGTAAGCGAATCCACACTGCGCGGCTACTGGCTCGACCTGACCCGGTCGCTGTCCAACTCCCTGCGCGACCTCACTCCCAGCGAGATCGAACGAGCCCTCGGACTCGCGCCCGGAGACCTTCTGGAATTCTGGTCCGGGGAGGCAACTGACGCGAAAGATTGGTGGCGCGTCGACACGGGCAAATGAGCTGACCAAAGGCTCGGCCCGGCAGCCCTTGCCACAGCCTTGAACTTGTCGCCGGACCAGATGTAGCGGTTGCGCCGGTGCGACAACGGTCCGTGTCCTGACATTCGGGGTAGGGATTCCACATCAGACATCGTTGTCGGCGGTCATGCTCGCCGACATAGCCGACCGCCTCGAAGACCCGACATGGACCCAGATTGTCGTCGACCGCGTCAGCTGAGGCTTGGTACGCCCGGCCAACCTACTGTCGGCGGCAGAACAGGCGCGCCGTGAGCGGTCGGGTCAAAGCGGTTGCCGGCTACGCCGCCCGTCCATACGGTGGGCACCGTGACGGCGGATCTGTTTGACGCAGCGGCGATGTACGACGAGGACTACCTGCATTTCTTCGCCGGATCGGACGCCGACGGCACGCCGACGCACGGCCCCGTTGTGGGAACGGCGTACGCCGGCGCGTCCGCCGCCGCTGATCTCGTCTGGCAGCTGCTGGATCTGCAACCTGGAATGAGCGTGCTCGATCTGGCCTGTGGCCACGGCGTGTTGGCGAACATGTTGGCGGCGCGCGGGTGCCGGGTCACCGGCCTCGACTCCTCGGCGGCGTTCCTGGGTCGCGCTCGAGCCGACGCGGAGGCGATGGCCGTGGAAGTCGAGTACGTATCCGGGGACATGCGAGAACTGCCAGGATGGACGGCCCGGTTCGACCGGGTCGTCAACTGGACGACGGCGTTCGGGTACTTCGATGACGTCATCAACCGCACTGTGCTGACGGAGATGGCACGAGTCCTACGGCCGGGCGGCAAGCTGGCCATGGATCTCGACAACCTGACGAAATTCCTTGCGTCGTACACGCCGTCGCGTGTCACGGCTATCCGAAACAACGGCGACATGCTCGTCGACCGTCACCACCTGGATCCGCTGACGGGACGCTTCCAGGTCGAACGCACGGTCGTTCGCGACGGTCAAGCCCGCCGATTGACTTTCGTCAAGCGGTTGTTCGGCTTTCCCGAGCTGCGTGATTGGTGCACCGCCGCGGGTTTCACCCGTGTGGCCGGATACGGCGAAGACGGAAGCCCGCTGAATGCCGACCACAATCGAATGGTTGTGGTTGCGGAGCTTCCGTAGCACGTGCTGCATTTCCGCCGAGGTGATGGGCAGCAGCCATAGCAGCCGCGGCAAATGAGTGCGCGAGCCCTGTCGGCCCTCGTCGACTCATCGTTGACTACGGTTGTCCCTTGAGCCACGCCTCCACACGGCGGTGTCTACCAAGCCCTACCGCATCGAATTCATCGATGTGGCCATGCGCACGGACGCCGAGCCTCCGAAGCGCCTGGGAAATCGCAGACCGTCGGACCGTGACCGGAGGCGCGTCATCACCGTCCACGATCGGTCCGAGCACAAGCGCGCCGGCCTCCCAGACCGCCGCGAACTGCGTGCCAGTCCCGCCCCAGAAATCGGCCTCCACGTAGGCCACCGGCCCACGCCCAGACCACTCGGCCAGCACCGTGTCAAACCCCGGCGGAAAGCGCTGGCACACGGCGAAGCGCGAGTCAACCGTGCCGCCTCGCGCCACCTCGTCGAACAGGCCCTCGGTCATCGGCAGAAGGCACACTCCTTGACCGAGCGGCACAACGACGCCACCAACCAAGCCCCGCGCCGGCTGCAATCCAGGCCCGCTGCCGCTGCCACCCAACCCTGCCACCCGGCCTGGCCCGGCACATGCGCGTCGAGCACGAGTACGACCGCGGCGACGCGCTGGCTTACCTGGCCGCCCTGGACGTGCACGCCGGCACAGTGACCGGCCGGTGCGCGCCGACCACCGGCATCAAACCGTTCGCCGCCCTGGTCGAGCAGGTCATGACAGCCGAGCCGTACGCCTCAGCTCGACGGGTGTTCTGGGTCGTGGACAACGGCTCCTCGCACCGCGGCCAGGCCTCCTGCGACCGGATGCTGACTGCCGAGCAGTTGGCCGGAGCGGTCGTTGACGGGCGCACCAGGCTCCCACCCGAGCTTGCATAGCAACCATCGGGGATCACCCAATCATGTGACGCCAGAGAACAGCGGCGCCACCGCCTCGAACCGCACTATCCCACGCCGTATCGCTGCTTGCTCATCTTGACCGCGTGGCGTTGCCGGTAGGCGATCGGGTCGAAGACCGACGGCCGGCAGGCCCGAGCACTGGATCGTGCACGAAACCGCCGGCCGTTTCGTTAGGAGACGAACACCCTGGCGGCCGTTGACCGGGAGATGGTCGGAGCACGCCGGCCAATCAAGATGGCGTCAGCACAGCCTTACGTACTCGGCCCAGATGTTGAACTGAACCCACCCCAGGGTGGTTTGGCCCGGGCCGACACACCGCTCGTATGCCGTAATGGGAGTGGTCCATACCTTGATGATGACGTGCGTTCTCGGGTCGCAGTGAGTGTAGTAGGCGACAATCCCGACGCTGTCAACGTCGTAGCCGCATTTAAGCATCACGCCTACGTCGTCCGAGCCGGCCGGGGAGGCTGGAGCTGCGGTAGCGGGCGCCGCGGTGACCAGCGCCGCCGTCAGCCCGGCAATGCTGACAGCCAGAGCGAGCCACATGCGTCCGAACCGACTGTGCCTCATCGGTGAATCCTTACGCAGGCGAAGCCGTTCGCGTGCCACGAACCCTGCGTGTGGTCCTTCATGTCAGCGCAGATCGACGATCCGTCCCTCATGTAGTTGTTCAGGTCGAAGTTGACCCACACGGAGTTCAGGCCGCAACCCGCGGTGGCATTCCGATGCCACTCCTGACCATTCTCGTAATAGCCCCAGACGTGGAAGTCCTTGTCGCAGATCCAGCCGGGCTTGACGTGGCTGGCGGTGATCCGGGACACGAACAAACCACTGCCGTTGACGGCGATGCAGACCGGACCCCACGACGGATAGTTGCAGCTCGACGCATCCATCGTCCCGATCTCACCGGCGTCCGGCCCGGTCGCGGCGACCGCCGGTGCCGCCGTCGACGGCGCCGCCATGGCGGACGAGGCGGGGGCGAACAGCACTCCGACTGCCACGAGCAGAAGTGCGAGCAGGGGTCTTGCGATGCTTTTGCGCATGCCTTTCCTTTCCCCAGCTGAGACGGCGGCATGCCCTGTTTCTCTGAGCTCCACGCCGACTGACAGTGTTGTCAGCGAAACAATATTCACAGATGCCACTGTCTTGACGCTGTCCTGACGCTGTCGCGGCGATCGCAGATCACAGCCGCCAATGACCGAACAATTCCATCGACGGTGCCGAGCTGTCCGGCCCGCTGATCCGCGTGATGTAGGTACGCACTCGGGCCGCCTCCTCCTTGGCGCCGACCGCAATGAAGGCCTTGAGCGCCAAGATCCATTGCTCGCGTGCTTCCAGCGTCTGGCCCACCTGGTACAGGACGGCGCCGAGGGCGGACCGGGTCGCGCCTTCGTTTCGCCGGTCGTTGGTCTGCTCGCAGATCGCCAGGTCTCTGCGGTAGATGACGATCGCTTCGTCGAGGCGCCCTGCCGCGGCCAGGGTACCGGCGAGGTTGTTGCATGCCAGGCTCTCGCCGGGGAGGTCGCCGGCTGTGCGGAGGAGTTCGGCGGCGTGCTGGAGGGTGGTGACTGCCTTGTCGAGGCGGCCGCTCTGGTGCAGGATCTCGCCGAGACTGATCCATGCCAGTCCTTCATGGTGGGTGTCGCCGCTCTGGTGTAGAAGGGTTGCCGCGCGCCGCAGTGTGGCGATCCCGTCGGCGGTGCGGCCGGCTAGGTGTTGGAGGGTTCCGAGATCGGTTGCGGTGAGCGCCTCGCCGTGGTGGTCGCCGATGTCGCGCAGGATGTTGGTGGCCTGCTCGAATGCGGCAGCGGCGTGATCGAAGCGGCCGGCGTCGCGGTGAACGATGCCGAGGTTGGTCAACGCGGTCTGTTCGGTGCGGCGGTCGCCGGAGTCCTGGTGGAGGCGGACGGCCTGCTCGAAGGCGCGGACTGCCTCATCTAGCCGGCCTAGCACGTGACATGCGCTGCCGAGGCAGTTGTGGGCCAAGCCTTCGCCATGGCGGTCGCCGATCGCGGCGTGGAGGTCGATCGCGTGCTCGCTCGCGGTGATCGCTTCGGTGAATCGCTGCGCCCGGTGCAGGGCGATGCTGAGGTTGACCAGGGCCTTGCCTTCGCCGTGGCGGTCGCCGGTGTCCCGGTAGCAGTCGATGGCCAGCTGGTGCGCGGTGATCGCCTCGTCGATGCGGCCGCTTTCCAGCAGGGCGTTGCCCAGCATGTTGTAAGCCTGGCCTTCGCGGTGCCGGTCGCCGGTCTGTCGGCAGAGCGCGAGATTCTGTTGATGGGTGGCGATTGCCTCATCGAGGCGACGTGCGAGGGTCAGGGCAACGCCAAGGTCGTTGAGCGCAAAGCCTTCGCCGTACCGGTCGCCGGTGACGCGATGGATATCGACGGCCTGTTGATGGGCGGCGATCGCCTCGTCGAGTCGGCCCAGCTCGCGCAGCCCTGAGCCGAGGTTGTTCAGCGCGGTGGCCTCGCCGTTGCGGTCGCCCAGCTCGTGGCAGATCACAACATCCGCGGTGGTGGCGGTGACCGCTTCGTCGAACCGGCGCAGCTCGAACAGCACGTAGGCGAGGTTGGTCAGCGCGATACCTACTCCGCGGCGGTCGCCGGGGTCATGCTGGCTTCTGAGTCGCGGCCAGGGCGCGGTGCAGGAGGGCGTTCAGCGTCGCGGCCTCGTCGGCGTCGAGGCCGAAGATGGCCGGGTCGTTCAGCGCGTCGGCGGCTCGGGCGGCTCGGTCGAGGACCGACCGGCCCTGCGACGTCAGGTCGATGCCTGCCCGGCGCCCGCGTCCGCCGCTGCGGTCGCGGACGACGTGCCCGGCCGCTTCGAGCGATGCGACGAGTTCGCCGACGCTCTGCGGCGTGACGAGCACCCGGCGGGCCAGTTGCCCGGACCCGATGCCGGGCTCGGTGGCGATCGTGGCGAGCACTCCGAACTGTGTCGGCGTCAGGCCGAACGGTCGCATCTCGTCCTCGAACCGCCTGTTCAGCACGTGCGCGAGCCGCACCACCGTCCAGCCGAGGGCACGGTCGGGGCCGGCCAAAGTATCAGGGTCCCTTGCACCCACTATCAGGGTTCCTTATGGTTGCTCTCATGACGACCTTCTCTGGTTGGCAGCGTAGTGCCCTCGCCGTCACGGCCGCGGCGCTCGTCCTCGCGATGTCCCCGGCGGTGGCGGCCCCGGCCAGCGCGGTGCGCACGCTCGTAACGTTCACCCACCCGGACGAACATCCCGAAAGCGTGGTGATCGGCGACAACGGCACGATCCACGTCGCGCTGCACGCAGCGGCGACGGTATGGCACCGCCGGCCCGACGGGCGGACCTCAGTGACCGTGTTGCCGAAATCGCGACAATCAGGTGCGGTAACGCGCGCGAACGGGATCGCGGTCGCGCCCAGCGGCGTCGTCTCGGTGGCCGTACTGTCGACCGACGCGGCGATCGCCGGCGTGTGGCAGGGCTGGCCGGGACGGCCATTCCGGCGCCTAGCGGCCCTTCCAGTCGATGCGAGCCCGAACGGGATGTCACGCGACCACCAGGGCAACCTCTACATCGCCGACGACGCACTCGGCGTGGTCTGGCGGGTGCCGGCCGGCCGACGGGTCGCCGAGACGTGGCTGCGCCATCCGCTGCTGACGCGCGCGGCCGGCGGCACGCCCTACGGCGCGAACGGCACCGAACTGCACGGCAACGCGCTGTGGATCGGAAACCCGTCGCAGGAGCTGCTCGCGTCGGTGCCGATCGGCCGCGACGGCCGGCCGGGAACGCCCACGGTGCGCCAACGCGGACCAATATTCGCCGACGTCGACGACTTCGACATCCACCACGACAACACCATCATCGTCGCCCGCATCTCGGCGCAGACCGTCGAACGGATCCGGCCCGACGGCACCACGACGATCCTGGCAACGACGGCCGACGGCCTGTCCCAACCGACCGCGGTCGCGATCGACGGCCGCCGCCGGACCATCTACGTGACGAACGCGGCGTTCTACCGGACGCCGGGCGCCGCGCCCGCGTCGGTGCAGGCCATAACAGCACTCGGATGACCTTCCCGCCCGCGGACCCACCACCCACGACCACGCGTATGCACGTTTATACCCGTACGCGGGGCCCAGGGAGACGGTGACGCATCGATCCGCCAGGCTGGTGGAGGTGCGTACGAGACGGGATGTTGATGGACCAGGATCACCAGGTATCGAACGGCTTTCAGGTTCCGCAGTCTTTCGTCAGATGCCCCGATCCGTGACGACAAAAGCAGGTGCCTAAGAGCTGTGTGCCGCTGTCGTTTCGCTGACGCCGGCAGTGCATGCCGAGGACGCGCGCGCCGGCCGTGGGCACAGGGTTGAGGTGCGAAGCACCCGGGCATCAGGCACCAGATCGGCCAGGGGGGCCGATCTCGCCACCGCTGGATCCCCGCATTCATCACGGACAATGGTCGGTCCGGCGGGGTGCGAGGTCGACGCCTCGCACCCCGCCGGTCGTCCTGGTTACGCCAGCGGGATGCCGTCGATCACCCGCTTCGGAACGGTCCGGACCGATCCGGTCTCGGTAGTGACCGTGCGCTTCCCGCCGACGATCTTCCAGACGGTCGCGGAGTCCGGCGATTTGACCAGGACGCCGTCTCCGATGGTGCGGGGAAGAGCGTCCAGAACACGGCCGGGAATCACATGGACCGGATGATTACCGTACCCGGCACCCGCGAGTTCGTTCCAGGTATCGAAGGAGACCCACGCGCCGCCGACGATAACGCCGATGCCGCTGTGGTCTGGCTTCTTAACCAGGACGCCGTCCCCGATAGTGCGAGGAAGAGCGTCCAGAACACGGCCGGGAATCACATGGACCGGGTGACTACCGTACCCGGCACCCGCGAGTTCGTTCCAGGTATCGAAGGAGACCCACGCGCCGCCAACGATAACGCCGATGCCGCTGTGGTCTGGCTTCTTAACCAGAACGCCGTCCCCGATAGTGCGAGGAAGAGCGTCCAGAACACGGCCGGGAATCACATGGACCGGGTGACTACCGTACCCGGCACCCGCGAGTTCGTTCCAGGTATCGAAGGAGACCCACGCGCCGCCAACGATAACGCCGATGCCGCTGTGGTCTGGCTTCTTAACCAGAACGCCGTCCCCGATAGTGCGAGGAAGAGCGTCCAGAACACGGCCGGGAATCACATGGACCGGGTGACTACCGTACCCGGCACCCGCGAGTTCGTTCCAGGTATCGAAGGAGACCCACGCGCCGCCGACAATGACGCCGATGCCGCTATGGTCTGCCTTCTTAACCAGAACGCCGTCCCCGATAGTGCGAGGAAGAGCGTCCAGAACACGGCTGGGAATCACATGGATCGGCTGGCCCTTGTGCCCGGTCTCTTCCAGTTCGTTCCAGTTGCTGAAGGAAACCCATGCGCCGCCGAGAACGACGCCGATGCCTTCGTGGTTCGGCTTCTTGACCAGAGTGCCGTTCGCCGGCGTGCTCCGTAGAGCGGTATACGCACGGTGTGGTACCGCCCGTACGTGCAGGTGCCATTCGGCGCCGTAGCCGACGTCGGTGACCTCTTGCGGGTTGGCGAACGGGACGGTGGCGCCGCCGACGATTTTGGCGACCGGGGTGCTGCCGTTGATGCCCTGGATCAAAGTGCCGTCAGCCGGCACGTCCGCGCGGAGTTCGTTGAATACGCGGGTCGGGATGGCTTGGACCTTGCTCGGCCAGTCGGTGCCGTATCCAGCGTCGATGAGCTCCTGCGGGCTGGCGACGTTGATCCGCGCCCCGCCGACCATCATCGCTACCGGGGTGGAGGCGCCCCCACCCGTGCCCTGCACGAGGGTGTTATCCGTGGGCACCCGGGACCGGGCGTTGAAGATCCGGGCGGGAACGGCTCGTACCTTGCCGGCCCAATCACCGCCATGGCCGGTGTCGATGACTTCCTGCGGGCTGGCGAACGGGACGATCGCCCCACCGGCGAACGTGGCGACCGGGGTGGAGACACCGCCGGCCACTCCCTGGACCAGGGTGCCGTTGGCCGGCTCGAACCCAAGCGTGTGGTAGCTGACGCCGCTGATCGCGGTCACCTTCCGGGCCCAGTCCGTGCCGTGACCGGTCTCGATGACCTCCTGCGGGTTGGCGAACGGAATCAATGCCCCGCCGAGCGTCGCGGCCACCGGCAGGTCGGTCCCGTTCGACACGGCCTGGACGAGGTTACCGTCCGCGGGCACCTGGTTCATGTGATCGCGGGCGTCGATCGACCAGTTGGACACCTTGACCGGGGTGCCGCAGTTGACCGGGGCGGCGCACGAGTCCTGCCACAGCGGGGCACCCCCGACGAACAGATACACCCGGCCACGCTGGTCGATAGCTGACGAGCCGTTACGCGGCCTCGCCGGGCCGGCGTCGATCACCGCCTGGGTCGTCGGGCGTGACTGCGGCTCACAGATCCCGTTGTCACAGGTGGCCTGCCAGACCGGCGCCCCACCCACCACCTTGTAGATCCGTTTCGTGTCGGTCGTGGCCAGCACCGTGCCGTCGGCCACGCTACGCACGTCCGTCACCGGCTGCGGACCCGGCGGCGTCGGCGGCGCCGCGCCACCAGGGTTCGGCCCGGCCCCTCCACCCCGACGCGCGAGGCTGGACCCGCATTCCTCGGCCAATGTCCTGCCCTCGCGTATCGGACACGCGCCGAACGCCGTGGGAACCCGGGCCACCGTCGCTGATATGCCGCAGGAGCCACTGCCATCGGCCTTGACCCAGGTGGTGATCACTTTCCGGAACTCGTACCGCATGTACGGAGTCACCATTACGAACTCGCCGGGCGGAAGCACCATATTGACGGCCGACGTCACCCCCCGCTGAACGCTCACCTGCGTCTGGTAGCCGGCCTTCAGGCTCAGTTCGATGACTTTGCCCACGTCGAGCGTACCCTCCACCGTGATCGTCGCCGTCCTCGTCTCCGTCAAACTCGTGCTGTACGACACGGTCGTGGAAAGGGACGCATGGCCGTACCGAATCACCGGGCCGGGCTCCACCACCAGCTCATACTCATTCCACCGCATAACGTGATGTTCCTGCCGGGCATTGAAACACCCATCCCGGTACCAGTCATCAGCCCTCACCGGCGAAGGCTGGACCACCACCCCCACCGCCGACAGCAGCACAGCCATAACCATCAACGCGTAGAACGCCCGCCCGCGTCTCGGCAAGATGCCACCGGCCGATCTCCCCAGCCACCCAAAAGCACCGCGGAATAGCCCCGTCATATCACTCCCATCGCCAACACCACCGACGCAACCAGCCACCCTTCACGGGAACGTGGTGACCGAATCAGCCATGTTCAACAAACCCCACGTGCGCCCGCATACGGATAGAGGACCTTGATCTTGTGGGGACATCGAAGGGTGCCACTGGTCGCGGGCGGAGCGTATCCAACCGCGCTTACATACTGCTGTCGCAACGCTTTCGCGGTGCGGCGTGGGACGCACGCGAGCCGGGCCACATGGGCGTCCCCAATACCGTGCGTCGTGAACGAGCTCAGAAGAGCTCGCCAGCCCCACGAAAATGCCGCTCACCGACGTGATCCCAGTCGAACAGGGCGAAATAGAACGTGAAAAGCGGCGGGAAGCCCGAAGATGAAGAAGAGCAGGAAGAACGGCGCCACGTACGCGTAGGGCGCCAGCAACTCGCGCACGCCCTGCTGGACGCGGCGCGGACGACGCACCGGTGACCGCAGCTAGCCCACTCAGTTCTTTCCCTCTGTTCCAAGCACCTCGCACGCGATCTGTACCGATGCTGGGCCCGCCGACGTCGCGGCGATCGGCACGCGGTCTCAGGCTTGATCGCGGGTAGGTGCGACGTCACCGGCGAACTGGCCGGTCGGATCGACCGCGCGGCGTACCCGCTCCACCCGGGCGCGAGTCTGGTCGTCGTACGTTCGCTGCGGCCGTTCGAAGTCGTCGACGAAGTTGGGCGCCGTGAAGCCGGTCAGGTACTGCCGGAGAGTCGACCGGACGGCCTTGAGGTCGCTCATGGTCTCCTCACCGGCCAGGCCGACCCCGTAGTAGTGCAGCGGTGCTGTGAAACGGCCGAGCGCTCCAACGTTGGCCGGGGCGGCGGCGAACGCGCCGCCGAGCTGACGCAGTTCGAGCGCGATCAGGTTGGGCCCGGCGTCCAGGATCCGCGCCCAGTCGGCTGCGCCGATCTCGTGCAGCAGGGCCGAGTCCGAATGGAACGGCACCGGCTGCTGCGGATCCATGTGGACCAGCGGCAGCGCCTCCGGAGCAGCTTCCGCCCACGTGTTCGCCACGGGTGAGGCGAGTTCGGACAGTGCGGACAGCATCTCGTCGGCTATGCGCTGGGCCGCCGGCAGGTCCGGTTCGGTGGGTGCGATCATCGCACCGTCCAGGGCGAGCACGCGCTTGCCGGCCAGGTACGGGGGGAGGAACGGCAGTGGCGGCAGCGACAGCATGCGAAGGCTGGTGGTGATCTCCGGTGGGGCAGTTCGGGCCCACGCCTGCCAGACCGGCGCCAGCCGTGCGGCGTCGGAGGCATTCCAGACCGCCATGCCGGTGACGATGCGGTGCATCGGCATCAGGTCGATCTCCGCTTCCACGACGACGCCGAACCCGCCGCCCCCGCCGCGCAGCGCCCAGAACAGATCCGGACGGTGCGTGGCATTCGCCTCGACGACTTCCCCGTCGGCCAGCACGACGGTAAGCGAGCGCACCGAGTTAGCGGCCAGCCCGAACCGGCGGCCGTAGAAGCTGAGGCCGCCGCCGAGCAGGTAGCCGATGACGCCAACGGTGGCAGATGAGCCGTGCAGGGCGGTGAGCCCGTGCCGGGTCACCTCGGGCACGACGTCGCCCCAGGTCTTGCCGGCAGGCACACGGGCCCTCCGGGCGTCCGGGTCGACGCGCACGGGCGCGTCCAGCAGGGGACGCAACAGCAGTGCGTCGGTCAGCGGGCCGGTGCGGCCCATCGCGTGGCCGGTGGTGGTCAGCCGGAGCTGCCGGCCCAACCGGCGCGCCGTGGCTACCGCGTGGACGACGTCGTCGATCGATCGGGCGGTGAACGCCCCGGCCGGGTCGACCGGCGCGGCGAGCTGGAAGGAGGCGCCGGCCTGCGCATACTCGGAGGTTCCGGGCGGGCTGAACGGGGTGAGGTCGATGGTGGTCACCGGAGCTCCTCCGCATTGCCGAGCTCGGCCTGATGCGCGGTCAGGAAATCGGTCAGGCTGAGCGGATGCGGGTTGAACGCGCGCCCGGCCTCGATGTTGCGGCGGCCAAGGTAGGACTCGGGGAACTCGGCGTAGTACTGGAACATGTTTCCCAGCTCGTCCGCGCCGGGGAAACCGAAGCCGCGGAACTGCTCGTGGGTAGGCGGGCGATAGGCCACCGGCTCACCGAGCACCGCGCCGAGCGCCGCCGTCATCTGCTCGCCAGTCAGGTATTCGCCGACCACGGGAATCGTGGCGCCCACCGTCTCCGCCGGCTGCTGGAACACGCGCAGCGCCACCCGGCCGATGTCATCGGAGGCGACGCCCGCGATCGCGGTGTCGCCGAGCGGCAGGTGCACGGCGAGCGTCCCGTCCGGGTCGCGTTGCGGTTTGGCCAGGGTCAGCAGGTTGTCCCAGTAGAACGACATCAACAGATACGTGGTGGGCAGGCCGGACTTGGCGAACAAGGCGTCGGCGGCCCCGCCCTTCACGTCGAAGTGCGGCACCCGATAGCCGTCGCCAAGGACAGGCATCCGATCGTCATCGGCCGCGATCACCTCCCGGGTGTCCTCGAGCGTCGACCACACGACGTGCCGCAGGCTGGCCGCCTGGGCCGCGCTGATGAGGTTCTCCACCTCGGCCAGTTCCCGGGCCGGTGAACGGTGCTCCCAGTACGGCGTGACCAGGAACGCGCCGTACGCCCCGTCGAATGCCCGGCGCAGGCTGCCCTCGTCGGTGAGGGTCGCCTCCACCACGTGGGCGCCGCGCCGGGCCAGCGCCTGCGCCTTGGGCGACGCGGCGTTGCGCGTCACCGCCCGTACGGTGAATTCGCTGCCGGTCAGCAGCGCCCGGACGACCGCGCCGCCCTGCGTGCCGGTCGCGCCGAGCACGGTGATCACTTTGTCGTAAGACATCGACGTTTCCTCCCTGTTGGTCCGGATCAGGCGGTGGGGGCGACGATGACGGTCTTACCGAGCAGCCCACCCGCAGCGGCCTGGGCGTGCACGGCCGGCAGCTCCGCGAGGGGTACCCGCTGGGCGACCTCGACGCGCAACTCACCGGTGCTGACGCGAGCGGCCAGGTCGGCGAGTTGGTCGGCGTCGCTGCGGACGAACAGGTCGATACCGCGCACACCGCGCTCCTCGTCGGAAGGGGCCGGCATCCAGACCGTGGTATTGACGAGGGTGCCGCCGTCACGGATCAGCGTGACCAGCGCGGCCAGCTGTTCCGGAGCGACCGGCGCGAGATTGAGTACCAGGTCCACCGGCTCGGCCACCGCCGCGGTCACATCCGTGGTGGTGTGGTCGATCACCTCATCGGCGCCGGCGGCTTTGACACGCTCGGCGCTGCGCGGGCTGGCCGTGGCGATCACCTGGGCACCGACCTCCTTGGCCAGCTGCACGGCGTATCCGCCGACCGCTCCGCCGGCGCCGTTGATCAGCACCCGCTGACCGGCGGTCAGCTTGCCGTGGTCGAACAGCGCCTGCCACGCGGTCAGGCCCACCAGCGGCAACGCCGCCGACTCAGCCAACGGGATGTTCTTGGGTGCCCCTGTCAAGATCTCCGCCGGCGCGATCACATACTCCGCAGCCGCCCCAGCCCCCGTCATCGGCAGGAAGCCGATGACGCGGTCGCCAACCGCGACGTCGTCCACGCCGTCACCGAGCGCGTCGACCGTGCCGGCGACGTCGATGCCAGGAGTGTGTGGCAGCTCGACCGGGATCGGACCCTGCATGTAGCCCGCGCGGATATTGCCGTCGACGCCGTTGAACGACGTCGCGGCGACGCGGATCCGGACCTGACCGGCGCCGGGGGTGGGCTGCGCCGCGTCCTCGTAGCGCAGAACCTCGGGACCACCGAACTCGTGAAAACGCACTGCCTTCATTGCTGAACCTGCTTCCGTGAGCGCCGTCAATGACGTCACTCAACTTCGCAGGATCCAGCGCGGTTAGCCTGGGCCGGGCTGGCCCACCTTGATGATGGTCGGCTCCCCGGCGCCGCCGACGATCTCAGCCAGACGCGCCGCATCGGCCGAGCCCGGCGCCGCGGTGAGCACGAGAGCCGCCAAATCGTCCCCCGGGATGGCGAGCAGGCTGCCGACGAGCGTGACGGAGCCGCCGTCCGGATGAACGAACGCGGCACTGCTCTCGTAGGCCGCCACCGGCCGCGGCGTGCGCCACAAGGTGTCGAACAGGCGGCTTCGGCTCCGCATCTCGTCCACCAGCGCGGCAAGCGACGCATCGGCGGGGTAGCGCAACAGCGCGCTCTTCAGGCGGGCAACGAGGATCGCCTGATGATCGGTCGCGTCAGCCGCAGACTGCTGGAAACGACTGAACGGATCGCAGAAGGAACGCCAGGCGATGTTCCACTCCCACGGGTCCCCGGTGAGATTCCAATGCCCCAGGGCCATGAACGCACTGTTTACGGCGATCAAATTCATCGCCGCGTCGGAGACGAACATCGGCGTGTCCGTGAATCGCTCCAGCAACCGCATCGCACCCGGACCGACTTCGTTCGGCACCCGCCCGTCCGCGGCGGCGTACCCGGCCAGCGCGCAGAGCCGCTCATACTCCGCCCGCCCGACCCGTAACGCACGAGCGATGGCGTTCACCACCCCGGCCGACGGATGGCTACGCCCCTGCTCCAACCGGCGTACGTAGTCCGCAGACATCCCCGCGAGCTCGCCCAGCTCCTCCCGCCGCAACCCTTGCACCCGCCGACGGCCGACCGGCAGCCCGACAGCCGCCGGGGCCGTACTCTCCCGCAACTGGCGCACCGCAGCGCCGAACTCCTGACGTGCCACGACCCAAGTGTGCCCGGCCAGTCCAGACAGCGGAGCTAGTGGGCGGCCTTGGCCCCTCAGCCCTTGAAGATCGCGACAACCTGCGCAGGGGCGTTGGTACCGCCGCACTTTCCAGCGAGCCGCGTTGCGGATCGTGTCATCACCGATTAGGTGGTGGCGGTTTCGGCGGAGGTGAGCAGTGCGGCGAGCTGACTCATCAGGCCGTGCCGCGGCCGGTAGTAGACCCAGGTGCCGCGGCGCTCGGCGTCGACGAGGCCGGCTTCGCGGAGGGTCTTGAGGTGGTGGGAGATCGTCGGCCCGGTGAGGTCGAAGGCGGGGGTGAGGTCGCAAACGCAGATCTCCCCGTCGGGGGCTGAGGCGATCATCGACATCAGCCGGAGCCGGACTGGGTCGCCGAGGGCCTTGAAGGCCGGTGCGAGCACGGCGGCCATGTCGGCGGACACGGGCTGTTCGGCGATCGGCGGGCAGCACGCCACACCAGCGTTGAGGTCGGTGAGGGTGAGCGCCGCCTGTTTAGACATGCGTCTAGGTTGACAGTTCTCGAAGCAGAGTGCAACCCTGCTTAGAGGAACGTCTAAACAGAGCTTCGGAGGAAAGGCGGGCAACGCCGGAAACGGATCGGTCAGCACGCCATGCACGGCTGCTGGTGGCACGACGTCGTGTTCATCGAACGCCGAAGCCCACACATCACCCAAACCCTTCAGTACGTCATTGAGCAAGGAGTCCACAGTGGATAGCGATCTACCGGTCGTGGTCATCGGCGCGGGCCCGGTCGGGCTGGCCGCCGCCGCCCACCTGCACGAGCGCGGCCTGGCGTTCACCGTCCTGGAGGCCGGCGACGGCCCCGCCGCCGCCGTGCGGGCGTGGGGGCATGTGCGGCTGTTCTCCCCGTGGCGGTACAACATCGACGCCGCCGCCCGCCGCCTCCTGGCGGATGCCCGATGGGTGGAACCGGATCCGGAGGTGCTGCCGACGGGCAGGCAGTTGGCCGCCGAATACCTCCAGCCTCTGGCGGACCTGTCCGCGCTCAAGCCGCACCTGCGCTATGACGCCCGGGTGATCGCGGTGACCCGGCAGGGTGTAGACCGGCTCCGCACGGCCGGCCGCGCGGACGCGCCGCTCGTGGTGCGGCTCGCCGGCGGCGAAGTCCTGCTGGCCCGGGCGGTGATCGACGCCTCCGGCACCTGGGACACGCCGAACGTGCTCGGCGCCTCGGGCATCCCCGCCCGCGGCGAAACCGAGGCCGCCCGGTTCATCGAGACGGCGCTGCCGGACGTGCTCGGCGCCGACCGGGACCGGTTCGCCGGCCGCCACACCCTTGTGGTCGGCGCGGGCCACTCCGCTGCCAACACCCTTCTCGCCCTGGCCGACCTCGCCTCCCAGACGCCAGGGATGCGAGTGGTGTGGGCGATCCGGTCGGCCAGCCCCGCCCGCACGTACGGCGGCGAGGCGGCCGATGCCCTCCCGGCCCGGGGCGCGATCGGCAGCCGGCTACGCGAACACGTGGAGTCCGGGGCGATCGAGTTGGTCACCGGCTTCGGTGTCCATGCCATCGCCGCCTCGGACGAGGGCGGGGTGGCCGTTTCCGACGGCGCCCGCACGCTCACGGTGGACCGGGTGGTAGCGGCGACCGGGTTCCGGCCAGACCACGCGCTGACCACCGAACTGCGCCTGGACCTGGACCCGATCCTCGGCGCCACCCGCGCGCTGGCCCCGTTGATTGATCCGAACGAGCATTCCTGTGGCACCGTGCCGCCGCACGGCGTCGAGGAGCTCGCTCACCCCGAGCCCGGCTTCTACGGCATCGGGGTCAAGAGCTACGGCCGGGCGCCGACGTTCCTGATGGCCACCGGCTACGAGCAGGCCCGCTCGGTCGTCGCCGCCCTGGCTGGCGACTGGGCCGCCGCACGGGACGTCCAGCTGGACCTGCCCGAGACCGGGGTGTGCAACAGCGGCCAGCCGGTCGACAGCGACCGGATCCAAGACGGCGGTGGCTGCTGCGGCGTCACCACGGCCGCGGCGGCACCGCCGGGTCGCGGCCTGGCCACCGGGATCGGCGGCGGTCTGCTGTCCGCACCCGCGCCGACTCCACCAGCCGCGAGCGGGAGCCGCGCCAGGTAACCCGCGCCGTCCCTGGCGCCGAAGAGGATCGGTCGGCCAACCGCGGTCTGGTCAGCGGGTGGTCAGCATCCAGGTCTGTGCGGCCATCTGGACCGCGTCCCACGGGCTGCCCAGCGGTGGCGTGTAGGACAGGTCCAGGTCGGCGATGTCATCCACAGTCATCCGGTGGTGCAGGGCGGTGGCGTAGATGTCCACCCGCTTGGCCACGCCGGTATCCCGGTGCCCCACCAGCTGCGCCCCGAGCAACCGGCCGGTGGAGGTGTCACCGGTGACCTTGATGGTGATCGGCTTCGCACCCGGGTAGTACGCCTTGTGGTCGTCCGCGACCGTGCGGCGGCTGGCCGGCATGAGGCCGTGCGCGGCGGCTTCGTGGTCGCGCAGCCCGGTGCGGGCGACGGCGAGGTCGAACACCTTGACCACCTGTGTGCCGAGGGAGCCGGCGAACTCCCGATCCCCGCCGACGGCGTTCTCGCCGGCGATCCGGCCCTGTTTGTGTGCGGTCGTGCCCAGCGGCAGGTAGGTGTCGGTCTCCAGCAGCCGGTGGTAGGTGTGCACGCAGTCACCGGCCGCGTAGACGTCGGGCACGTTGGTGCGCATCCGCCGGTCCACGGCGATCGCCCCACGCACGCCGAGCCCCACACTGGCCGTCTCGGCCAGGGTCGTGTCCGGGCGCACGCCGACGACCACGAGCACAAAGTCCACAGTGGAGGAGAACGCGTCAGCGCGGTCGGCCGTGGTGTGCCCGGCCACCGTCAACCCGGCCGGTCCACGCTCGATCGCCGTGACCGTGACGCCGGTGCACACCCGGACGCCGTGACGGGCGAGCTCCTCCTCGACCAGTGCCGCCAGGTCCGCGTCGACCGTCGGCAGCACCTGCGGCAGCTGCTCCACAACCGTGACCGCGAGACCGCGGGCGTGCAGCGCCTCGGCCATCTCCAGGCCGATGTACCCGGCACCCACGATCAACGCCGACCGCGGCTCACGGGCCAACCCCTCGGTGAGGGCGAACGTGTCCGCCATCGTGTGCAACACGTACACCCCGTCGGCCGTGCCGAGCCGGTCCAGACCCGTGATCGGCGGGCGGACCGGACTCGCGCCGGTGCCGACCACGAGACGGTCATAGCCGATCGTCTCCTCCCGCCCATCGGGGCCGGTCACGGTGACGGTGCGGGCCGCTGGGTCGATCCGCCGGGCCGTCGTGTCCAGCCGCAGCTCCAGACCGGCCGCCTCGAGGTCAGCCTGGGTGCGGTGGGCCAGGTCGCGCCAGTCCGGCACATCCCCGGAGACGTGGTACGGGATGCCGCAGATCGAGTAGTTCGGAAAGCGGTCGGCCACTACCAGCAACGGCTCCACGTCTGGGTCGACCTGCCGCGCGCGCAGCCCGGCGCCGATCCCGGCGTCGCTGCCGCCCACGATGACCAGCCGGGTCACCCCGCCGCCCGCCCTGGCACCAGATCCGCCACCAAGTCCCCTACGCGGCGGCGGATCTCGTCACGGATCGGCCGCACCGCCTCGATCCCCTGACCGGCCGGGTCGTCCAGCTTCCAGTCCTCATACCGCTTACCCGGAAAGACGGGGCAGGCGTCGCCGCATCCCATCGTCACGATGACGTCGGCGGCGTACGCGTCGTCGTACTCCAGCAGGTTTGGAATGTTGCCGGTGATGTCGACGCCGGCCTCGGCCATCGCCGCCACCGCGACCGGGTTGATTTCGCTCGCCGGCGCGGAGCCGGCCGAGCGGACCTCGACCGCGTCTCCGGCCAGATGGCGCAGCCACCCTGCCGCCATCTGCGATCGGCCCGCGTTGTGCACGCACACGAACAACACCACCGGCTTCGAACCGCTCATCCTGATCGCCCTTCCGACAACTGTGGGACCACGACCTCTTCCGCGCCGACCGCCGCGCGCGGGTACAACACCACCAACACACCCAATCCCACAACCAGACCCACCAGCTGGGCAACGACGAAACCCGGCACCGATCCCGGGGCGATACCGGCGAACGTATCCGTGAACGCCCGCCCCACCGTGACCGCCGGGTTGGCGAAGCTCGTCGAGGAGGTGAACCAGTACGCCGCACCGATGTACGCACCCACCGCGGCCGGCGCGACCGAAGCTCGGCCCGCGCGAGCGAGGGCGAACACCAACAGCACCAGACCGGCCGTCGCCACCAGCTCCCCGATCCACAGGTGGCTCCGTCCGCGACCGGTGCCCGACCAGTCCACCGGCGACAGCTCGAACATCAGGTTCGCCAGCACGCAGCCACCGATCGCCCCGACCACCTGCGCGGACACGTACGCGGCCAGGTCCCCGGTGGTCAGACCGGTGGCAGAACGCCGACCCAGCCACCAATCCGCGAGCGAGATGACCGGATTGAGATGAGCGCCGGAGACCGGACCGACAACCAGAATGAGGGCCGCCAAGCCGAGCGCGGTGGCGGTCGAGTTCTCCAACAGCTGAAGGCCCACATCATCCGGCGACAGCCGGGCCGCCATGATCCCCGAGCCGACCACCACCGTGACCAGCAGCCCCGTGCCGACGAACTCGGCGGTCGCGCGACGCCACAACGGCAGGCCCATCAGCACTCCCGCCGCACATCGCCGCTGTCGCGGGCTTGCTCGGCCAGCGCGCTCAGGTAGCCGGCCGCGCCGTCGAGAGCCTCCGCCCGCAGGCGGTAGAACGTATAACGGCCCTCTGGCCTGGCCTCCACGATGCCCGCCTGCCGCAGCGCGCGCAGGTGGTTGGAGACGTTCGGCTGTGTCGCACCGGTATCCGCCACCAGGTGGCAGGTGCACGCCGCCCCAGCGGCGAGGATCTCCACGATCCGGGCCCGCAGCGGGTCGGCCAACAGGCGGATCACATCATGCTCAGCTGATATCAGCACACCATGATTCAACCAGGCGCAGCCCGCACCTCCCCCGCGAGGGTGCCCACCGTCGCCGACAAGACCTCTACCCGGCCCTGGATCCAAGCCTGTACACGAACGCCTCACGGCTGGCGTCGAAGGTGCGGAAGGCGGCTACACATTCGCCAGATCTCGTTCGGCGCTACGACGCGGTGAGTCGCTCCTGTGCCTCGAACAGTTCGTCGCCGCGCTCGGTGACCCAGGCGCCCAGCGCCCGCATCGGGCCGTCGGCGAAGCTACGGCCGAGATCGGTAAGCGCGTAGTCGACCCGGGGCGGCGCCTCGGCGAAGAACCGCCGCTCGATCAGGCCATTGCCGGCCAACCGGTGTAACGCCTCGGTGAGCGCCTTGTCGCTGATTCCTCCGATGCGCGCCCGTAGCGTGCGGCGGCGGCGCGGGCCCTCGGTCAGCGCCGCGAGCACGACCGCATCCCACGTATGCGCGAACAGGTCGGCCGCCATGCGCAGCCGGCAGTCAGCCACGAATTCCTCGCAGTAGGCGCCATCACCCATGCACCCCATCCTGGCACACCCGACACGCACCATCCGGTGCGCGTCGGCCGGCCTAGCGTGACGGCATGCGTATCGGAATCCTCGGCACCGGCAACCTCGCCACAGCACTGGCCACCGGCTGGGCCCGGGCCGGGCATGACATCACCATCGGCGGTCGCTCGACGGCCGCCGCCGAAGCGATCGCGAACCGGATCGGCGGCACCGCCCGGCCCGTGCGGACAGTCGCCGCCGGCGCCGACGCGGTTCTGCTCGCAGTCCGCTGGAATGGCGTCACCGAAATGCTCACGGCGGCCGGTGGGCCAGCCGGCGCACTCGCCGACCTTCCCCTGATCGACCCGACGAACGCTGTCGAGCACGGTGTCGGCGCCCTCCATACCGAACCTGCCCGGTCAGCGGCCGAGCACGTCGCCGCCCTCGCGCCTGGCGCGCACGTGGTCAAAGCCTTCCATCTGTTTCCGGCGGAGCGGTGGGTGACGCCCGACGCCGGACCGGTCACCGTCGCCATGTGCGGTGACGACGAACGCGCCCTCGATGTGGTCGGGGCCCTCGTGCGAGACGTGGGTGGAATTTCCGCGATCCTCGGGAAGCTCGACCGGGTACGCCAGTTGGAGGAGGTCGCCGGCTTCGTCATCGGGCTGGCATTCGCCGGTGTTGACCCGCAATCGGCGATTCCGACGGTTCCCCGCTGACATGACATCAGCCAAGAGCCCCGTCACTTTCCCAGTCGGTGCCGAGAAACTGCCTCGGGATGTGGGTGGCCTCGTTTCGAAAGAGTTCACCGAAGTCGCCGCACAGACCGGTGCCAAGCCGCCCGTCATCGGCAACACGGACCATTGTCGGGCGAATGCCCTGTCGGTCGCGACCTCGGCGGCGAGGGCGAAGACGCGGTCGATCCGGTCCAGCGCCCGGTCGAGCAGGTCGACGGCCGCGTCCGGTCGGGCGGTGCGGGAAGGCACGGGGTCTCTTCATCGTTCGGTGGCCCTCTACTGTGGACCGTGGTGGCATTTCAGTGAAGGGTCACCGCGCCGTGGTGTTTCCGCCGCCGCGGCGGTCAACGGGTCGATCACGCCGGAGGCCTGCCATGCGCTGGGACAGCGGCGGGCGGCCGGCCGGGGTTAAATGGTGCCTATGTGGACTAGAAGGCTCACAGCAGTACTCGGCGCGGCCGCGCTGGCCCTTGTCGCGCACGCCGCGCCGGCCAATGCCATCGCCAACGGTGAGGAAGTGCCGATCGGCAAGTACCGGTTCTCGGTCAAGCTGACCATGACCGGTATCCCCACGGCCGACGGCGGGCGCCGCAACAGCGCCTGCTCCGGCTCGCTGATCGCGCCCGACTGGGTCCTGACCGCCGGGCACTGCTTCCGCGACGTCAACGGGGTGCGGGTGGAGCGGCCGGTGGCCGACCTCACCACCGCGACGGTCGGCCGCACCGACCTGGAGGGCACCGGCGGCCACGTCGCCACCGTGATCGCGGTGCGGCAGTCCCCCACCAACGACGTGGCACTGGCGAAGATCGACAAGCGGATCACCGACATTAGGCCGCTGTGGCTGAGCCGCACCGCACCCGAGGTCGGCGACGTGCTGCGGCTCACCGGCTACGGCTCGATCACCAGCCAGAACCCCACCCCGTCGACCCGGCTGCGCACCGGACAGCTCCAGGTCACGACGGTGAACGCCGCGACGCTTGGCATGACCGGCTACGCGCCGCAGCGGGACACCACTCCCTGCCCGTACGACTCAGGCGGCCCGTTCTTCTCCGAGCGCCTCCCCGGCCGTCCGCTCCTGGTAGCGATCGTCAACAGCGGGCCGAGCTGCCCCCATGTGCTGGACGAGACCACCGCCCGGATCGACGTGATCGTGCCCTGGATCCACAGCACGATCGGTTACTACCCGCGCTGACCCCGCGGATCATCCGCTAGTGGATCACCCGTCGGCCGGCCGGCGCTACCTCTACCGAAGCTCCGGCCGGCGCACCTGATCTGCTCGAGGCGGTGTTCGCCGCCCACCACCGGGTGCTGCGACGCTGGCTGCGCCAAGAGGGCCACGGACTATCGGTGTTCGCCCAGGGTGTCTCCGGGTTTGGCCAGCTCGTGCTGGTAGGCGAACACGACCAGCTGGGCGCGGTCGCGGGCGTTCAGCTTGATCATTGTGCGGTTGATGTGCGTCTTGACCGTGAGCGGCGACAGGTGCAGGCGTTCGGCGATGTCGCCATTGGACAGTCCATGTGCGACCAGCAGCAGGATCTCCATCTCCCGGTCGGTGACGAGCGCGAGCTCCGGCGGGTGCCGCGCGGGCGGGCGGATGTGGTGGATCAGGCGGCCGATCAGGCCGCTGGTGGCGCGGGGCGACAGCAGCGCCTCGCCGTCGGCGACGACCCGGATGGCGTTGACCAGGTCGCCGGGGGCCACGTTTTTGCCCAGGAAGCCGCTCGCGCCGGCCTGTAAGGCGTAGATGACGTTGTCGTCGTTGTCGAACGTGGTCAGCACCAGCACGCGCACGCCGGCGAGGCGCTCGTCGGCGCCGATGCGGCGGGTCGCCTCGATGCCGTCGAGGTGCGGCATGCGGATGTCCATCAGGACCACGTCGACCCGGCCGGTGTAGCACAGATCGACGGCTTCGCGGCCGTCGGCGGCCTCCCCCACGACCTCCATCTCCGGCGCGGCGTCAATGATCATTTTGAACCCGGCGCGGATGAGCGCCTGGTCGTCGGCGAGCAGCACACGGATGGTCACGTCAGGCTTTCCTTTGCGGCGGCTGGAGAGGAGACAAGGTTCGGCGGATTGAGCCGATTGACCGCCCGGCTGCCGGTGGGCAGCTCGGCGCGGACCCGGAACAGGCCGCCTTCGACGAGGCCGGCGGTGATCGTGCCGTGCGCGGCCGTGGCGCGCTCGCGCATGCCGAGAAGCCCAAACTCCGAACCGGAGCGGCGGCTGCCGGACTCGGCGACCCGGTTGGTGACCTCGATGCACACGGTGTCCGCGGTGTACTCGATGTCGAGGGTGGCGCTGCCGTCGCCGTAGCGGTGCGCGTTCGTCAGCGCCTCCTGCGCGATCCGGTACGCGGCCAGGCTCACCACCGCCGGCAACGGCCGGGGCTCACCACGCTGCTCGCACCGCACCGAGAAGCCCACGGAGCCTAGCCCGTCCAGCAGGTCCCGCAGGCGTTCCACCCCGGGCGCCGGCTCGACGCTGCGCACCTCGTCCGGGTCGCGCAGCACGCTGATCACCGACTTGAGCTCCTCCAGGACGGCGTCCGCGGCCGTGCGGATGTTCGCGAGCACCGGCCACACCTTGTCCGGCTCGGCGCGCAGCACGTGGTCGGCCGCGCCGGCGTGCACGCTGATGACCGCGATGTGGTGGGCGACGACGTCATGCAGCTCCCGGGCGATGCGCAGCCGCTCGTCCATCACCCGGCGGCGGGCCTCCTCCTCGCGGGTCACCTCCGCCTGCCGGGCACGCTCGGTCACCTCCGCGATGTACGCCTGGCGCATCCGGATCGAGTCTCCGACGCCGGCACCGCCGAGGATGAACGCGAACGGGCCGAACTGCTCCGCGTTCCACCATTCGCTGGGCTGGTGCACTACCGTGCCGGCGACCATGAGCGAGCCCCACACGAAGAAGGCGTAGAGCCAGGGCCGGCGACGCGGGCTGTACAGCGCGGCCGAGTACGCCATCATGCCGGCGACGACGAACAGCCCGTCCGGCGGCCGGCCCAGCGCGATGACGAGGATGGCGACGGCGGTGCCGGCCAGGAAGACCGGCACGGGATACCGCCGGCGCGCCAGGAGCAGCAGGGCGTACAGCACCGCCAGCAGCGTCGGTCCACTGTGTACCGCCGGGTTGCCCACGAACAGCACGACCAGTACTCCGGAGGCGGCCAGCACCACGTCGCCCAGCGGGCCGCGATACCTGTCGACGTACAGGCGCATCTGCTGGTGGCGCACCATGGACATGATCACACGGTAGAACGCCGAGCCGGTTCCTATCGACCTGTTCCCGTGGTATCGGGGGCCGTGAACTTACTGCGTTCGCAGTACGTCGTCGCCTGCGCTGACAGGACGACGCACCAGCGGCGCCTCCGCCATCGTTGAGATCAAGAATGGACGGAGGATGGTCGTGGCAATCCTGTTGTACCGGCTTGGAAGGTTCTCGTTCCGGCGCCGCTGGCTGACCCTGTTCACGTGGGTGATCGTGCTGGCCTCGTTCGGCTTCGGGGCGGCGAGCCTGTCCGGACCGACCAGTGACGCCGTGTCCATTCCCGGCACCGAGTCGTGGCGGGCGAGGGATGTACTGGCGGAGAAGTTCGGCCCGGAGGTCAACGGGGCCTCGGCCCGGGTCGTGTTCACCGCCTCCGGCGACGCCACGCTGACCGGCGCGGACCAGAAGGCCGCTGTCCAGGCAACGGTCGCCGCGCTAAGGGAGGCATCGCAGGTCACGGCGGTTGCCGACCCGTACGAGGCCGGGATGGTCACACCTGACGGGAAGACCGCCTACGCCACCGTTTCCTACCCGGTCGCCGCACCCGATGTGAGCCCCGCGTCCCGTGAGGCACTTCTCGCGGCCGGTGACACCGCACGACAGGCCGGCATCGGCGTCGACTACTCCGGGGAGGTCACCGCGGAGTCCGAAGCCTCCAGTGCCGCCGAAGCGCTCGGCATCGTCGTGGCCGCCGCTGTCTTGCTGATCACCTTCGGCGCGCTCGCGGCCGCCGGCCTGCCGCTGCTGACCGCGCTCGCGGGCGTCGCCATCGGCACGCTCGGCATCAGCATCGCCACCGGCTTCCTCGACCTGTCTTCAAACGCCGCCGCCCTGGCCACCATGCTCGGGCTGGCCGTCGGCATCGACTACGCGCTGTTCGTCCTGTCGCGCTACCGGCACGAGCTCGCCGCCGGCCACGACGGAGAAGAGGCCGCCGGCCGCGCTGTCGGCACCGCCGGATCCGCCGTCGTCTTCGCCGGCCTGACCGTCATCATCGCCCTGGCCGCGCTCACCGTGGTCGGCATCCCGTTCCTGGCCGCCATGGGCATCGCGGCCGCCGGCACCGTCGCCGTGGCCGTCGTGATCAGCCTGTCCCTGCTACCTGCCCTGCTCGGCTTCGCCGGCCGCAAAGTCGTCCTGCCCAGGGCACAGCGCCGTGGCATCGCCAAGCACGAGGGGCCAACTAGGACCCCGTTCGGCCAGCGCTGGGCCCGCACCGTCGTCACGTACCGCGTCCCGGCCCTGATCCTGTCCGTCGTCGCGGTCGGCGCCGTGGCGATCCCGACGCTCGACCTACGTCTGGCGCTGCCCGACGAAAGCACCGCGTCCCCCGGGTCCACCCAGCGCAAGGCATACGACCAACTCGCCGGAGCCTTCGGACCCGGCGTCAACGGCCCCCTGATAATCGTGGTTCAGGCCGCCCCCGGCGCGGCCACGGCAGCGGGCGAACAGGCACAGAAGATCATTTCGGGGACCGGGAACATCGTGCTCGTAACCGCCCCCACGCCAAACCGGGCCGGGGACACCGCCATCCTCCGGATCATCCCCGGCACCGGTCCCACCAGCGAGGAAACCAAGGAGCTCGTACACGACATCCGCGCTCAGCAAGCGCGCTTCACCGCAGCCACCGGCGGCGCGACGCTGGCCGTCACCGGCCGCACCGCGATCGACATCGACGTGTCGGAGAAATCAACAACGCGCTGCTGCCGTACCTGGCCGTGGTGGTCGGCCTCGCGCTCATCCTGCTGATGCTGGTGTTCCGCAGCATCCTGGTGCCGATCAAGGCGACGCTGGGCTTCCTGCTGTCGGTGGCCGCCTCGTTCGGCGCCCTGGTCTTCATCTTCCAGCAAGGCCACCTCGCCGGCCCGCTCGGCATCGAGTCGACCGGCCCGATCATCAGCTTCGTCCCGATCTTCCTGGTCGGTGTCCTCTTCGGACTCGCCATGGACTACGAGGTCTTCCTGGTCACCCGCGCCCGCGAGGACTTCGTACACGGCGCCACCCCGAACGACGCGATCATCTCCAGCATGCGGCACAACGCGCGGGTCGTCACCGCCGCAGCACTGATCATGACCAGCGTCTTCGCCGGCTTTATCCTCGCCGAAGACCCCATCGTCAAGTCGCTAGGATTCGCCCTCGCGTTCGGCGTCGCCGTCGACGCCCTGCTGGTCCGCATGACCATCGTGCCGGCCGTGCTGTCGCTGCTCGGCAGATCGGCGTGGTGGCTGCCGAAGTGGCTGGACAGGATCCTGCCGAACGTCGACGTCGAAGGAGACCGGCTGGCCAAGCGGCTCGCCGCCGTGAAGTCTCATCCGCGAGCCGACCACCTGGCCAAAACTCAGGCCCGAAGCGGCATGGGGTAGGTCGGCTTATGTTGGGCTCGCCTCGCAATCGAGGCGTTGACCGTGAAGGCCGCCGCCGAACTGCGCGTGATGCCACCGAGCGCGCCGACTGACATTCGTCGGGCGACAGGAGGCACGGTCAGTGGCGTGATTAGGGCCGGCGACGGTTTCCCACGACTGCGACGGACCGCGCGTGGGCGGGAGCGCGGTGACCGTCCACATACGCATCGAGGGTGCTGACTGCCATGGGCAGGTGGACCAGGTCCGGTCGCGCGATTTGGTCGAGCACCTCCTGACAGTCCTGCGCCACAGCGCGTCCCTCGACCACGCCGGCGCAAGCCGCCACGCCTGGCGTGATGACCGACGCGCACCGGCCTGCCAGGTGGCAGCGCGGCGGCAGGGTCGCGCCCCGGCAGTTGGCCGGCAGTTTCACGCGCGGCGGGGCTGACGCAGGTCGGTCCAACGCAGGCTTGGCAACGCATCGAGCCAAGCATCGGAGGTCGGACCAGTGAACGGCACCGCGAACGCCGAGCCGGTCGACGAGTTGCGATCGGTCCTGGGCCGGCTGGACGAGGTGCTTGCCGCGGCGGTGGTCCAAGCGGAGGCGGCCTTCGCCGGCCGCGGCCCGGACCCGTACCGCGGCCTCTATGTCGACGGTCCGGAGGTTCGCCGGTTGCTGGTGCGGGAGCCGGGCGAACCTCCGCTCGGTCCGGTCGGCGAACACGGTGGGCTGGCGGTGGCACCCGGGCCGGTGCTGCGGCGGATGCTGGACGGCTTCGACCTGACCCCATTCGACCTGGACCTTGTCGTCATCGCGCTGGCCCCGGAGTTCGACCTCAAGTACGAACGGCTGTTCGGATACCTCCAGGACGACGTGACCCGCCGGCGCCCGACCGTGGACCTGGCGTTGAACCTGTTGTGCGGCACCGCCGGCGAGAAGCTGGGCCGCCGGGCGCACCTGGCCCCGGACGCGCCGCTGCGCCGGCACGGGCTGGTCGGCCTCACCTACGACCCGGGCCTGCCGGAACCGCCGCTGCTGGCGCACAGCCTGCGACCGGCGCCTGAGCTGGTCTGGCTGCTGTGCGGCGGAGCTGGCCCGGCCAGCGGCCACCGGTTGCTGACGCCGGCCGCGGTGCCCCCTGCGACCACCGCGGCGATCGGCGCGGGTGACCCGCTGGCGCCGGCCGTGGCCGCACTCGGCGCGAGCCGGAAGGGCGAGCCAGCGCCCCGGCTGTACCTGCGTGGACCGTCCCGGGTCGCGGCTCGCGATGCGGTGCACCGGCTGGCTGGCGTGCTCGGACTGCCGGTGGTGGACCTGGACGTCGAGGCCGCGCTCGACGTACCCGCCGCGCTGACCGACCGGCTGGACGCGGCGCTGCGCGAGGCGGGTTTGCGCGCGGCGATGGTGTGCCTGTCCGGCTTCGACGCCTTGCTCGCGGCGACCGGTGACGGCCTGCCGGGGCTGCGCCAGGCGGTGCTGAGCGCGGTGGCGGGCTGCCGCCGCCCGGTCGTGTTCGCCGGTACCCGCCGGTGGACCGTGGTCGACGAAATCGCGACGCCGGTGGTCGAGGTGACGGTGCCGCTGCCGGACTTCGAGACCCGGCAGTCCTGCTGGACAACGCGGTTGCGCGCGGTCGGCGCCGAACTCGCCGCGGCGGACATCCGGGCGCTGGCCGGGCGGTTCCGGTTCACCGCCGACCAGATCGAGCGCACGGTCGCCGCTGCCGCCTACGCCGCCACGCTGCGCGACGGGGCTCCCCCGCACCGCGCCGACCTGTTCGCGGCCGCCCGGGCCGGATCCGGGCCGGGCCTCGCGAACCTTGCCGTTCGCGTGCGGCCCACGTACCGATGGGATGACCTCGTCCTGCCCGCCGACCGGCTCGCGCAACTACGCGAGGTGTGCCAGCACGTCGAGTGGCGGCACACGGTATTCGACCGGTGGGGGTTCGACCGGCGGCTGTCCCTGGGCAAGGGGCTCACCGTCCTGTTCGCCGGCCCGTCCGGCACCGGGAAGACGATGGCGGCCGAGGTGATCGCCAACGAGCTTGGCCTCGACCTGTACAAGATCGATCTCTCGCAGGTCATCAGCAAGTACATCGGCGAGACGGAGCAGCGGCTGGAGCGGATCTTCGTGGCCGCGCAGGAGAGCAACGCGATCCTGTTCTTCGACGAAGCCGACGCGATCTTCGGCAAGCGGTCGGAGGTCCGCGACGCGCACGACCGCTACGCCAACATCGAGACGTCGTACCTGTTGCAGCGCATGGAGGCGTACGAGGGGACCACGATCCTCGCCACCAACCTGCGCCGCAACCTCGACGAGGCGTTCCTGCGCCGGCTGTCGTTCGCGGTGGATTTCCCGCATCCGGGCGCGGCGCAGCGCTTGGAGATCTGGCGGAAAGTGTGGCCGGCCGAGGCGCCCCGCGAGGCCGGGCTGGACCTGGCGTTCATGGCCCAGCAGTTCGAGCTGCCCGGCGGGCACATCCGCAACGTGGCCCTGAACGCGGCCTTCCTCGCCGCGGCCAACGGCGGCGTGGTCGCCATGCCGCACCTGCTCGCGGCCACCCAGCGGGAGTACCAGAAGCTCGGCCGGCTGTGCGTGGCCGAGGACTTCGGACCGTACCAGGAGATGGCGGCGGAAGGCGGGTTGGCGT
This sequence comes from Phytohabitans sp. LJ34, assembly GCF_052068095.1. Lineage (NCBI taxonomy): Bacteria > Bacillati > Actinomycetota > Actinomycetes > Micromonosporales > Micromonosporaceae > Phytohabitans > Phytohabitans sp. LJ34. The sequence continues at coordinate 428,416 of NZ_JBQHDG010000004.1, forward strand.
GATCCGGGACCTCGACGCCGCGCTGCGACGGATGTTCGCCGGGGAGGCAGTGCCCGGTTCGGAGCTGGCCAACGCGCCGGTCTCCTTCGCCGTGCCCGACCAGCGCTGGCGCGGCACCGGCACCGGCCTCGCGCTCAACGCCTACCTGTTCCGGGTCGGCGAGAACCGGGCCCTTCGGTCCAACGAACGGTTCACCCGGTTGGACGGAGGCGTCATGCTCGTCGATGGGCCGCCGGCTCGGGTGGACTGCTCGTACCTGATCACGGCCTGGAACAAGGGCCAGCCAATCAGCGGCGCGGACCTGGAGGACCAGGAACACCGGCTGCTCAGCCAGGCGCTCGACGTGATCCTGCGCAACCCGACCCTCCCGCGCCGGCACCTGACCGGCCTGGTGGCGCAGCACGGGGACCTGCCGCTGATGGCCGCCGAGCCGGACGGCCCGGGCGCCACCGGCGAGTTCTGGTCCGGGCTCGGCACCTACCTGCGGCCCTCGATCACCTGCCGGGTGACCATCGCCCTGCCCGACCGCCCGACCGACGGGGGCCCGCCGGTCAGCACCGTCGAGGTCGGTACCGCCGAAGACCCGGGCCGGCGGTACACCGTCGGCGGCACCGTGCGGCCGGCCGATCCGGACGCCGCGCCGGTGGCCGGCGCCTGGCTGCGGGTCGCCGGTACGGCGCGGATCGCCGTGACCGACGCCGGCGGCCGGTTCGTCCTATCTGGACTGACCGCCGGCGACCACCAGATCGAGGTGCGGGCGGTGGGCTTCCACCCGGCGAGCGCGCCGATCGTGGTCCCGTCGCCGGTCGCCGGCACCGACATCCAACTCCAGCCGCTCTAGGCCAGCACCGTAGGAGAAAACGGCATGCCAAACCTGACCACCCCGGGCGTCTTCATCGAGGAGATCCCGGCCACCGGCCCCATCGCGGGGGTCGGCACCAGCACCGCCGCGTTCATCGGCCCGGCCCTCGTCGGCGACGTGAACGTACCGGTGAAAATCACCAACTGGACCCAGTTCCGGGACACCTTCGGCGACTACATGACCGCGCCCCGCGGCTATCTCGCCCACGCCGTGCGCGGGTTCTTTCTGAACGGCGGCACGGTGTGTTACGTGGTGCGGGTCGGCACCGCTCGGCGAGCCGTGCTGGAGCTCAACGACCGAGGCGGCACGCCCGGAAAGGCGCTGGTGGTGCGGGCCCGCGACGGCAACACCGGCGGGGCGGCCGGCAACGACATCAAGCTGAGGGTCAGCGACGCGCAGATCGTGGACCAGAGCAAGAACGCCCGGGTACGTAAGGCGAGCGCGCCGATCACCGGTGCCGCCAACGACACGGTCACGCTCCAGAACGCCGCCGACGCGGGCCAGTTCCGGCCCGGCGACGTGGTCACCGTGGGCACCGGCACCGACCGGTTCCCGATCTCCCGGATCACCGGAGCCACTCTGGTCCTCGAATCCGTCCTCGGCACGCCCTCCGGCGCCGGCACCGTACGCATCGCCAACCTGGTGCCCGGGCAGAAGACGTTCCGCGTCGAGAACCGGACGGGCATCCAGCCGGGCAGTGCGGTGCGCCTGGCACAGGGCACGACCCAGGAGGACGCCGTCGCCACCGCGGTGGACGGCGAGTTCGTCACCTTCGCCGCCGGACTAACCAAGGGCTACAACCTCGCCGGTACCGACAACGTCGCGGTGACCACGTCGGAGTTCACCCTCGCGGTCACCTTCCAAGGCGTCACCGAGACGTTCCCGAACCTGGCGATGGACCCGCGGCACAACCGGTACGTCATCCGCACCGTCGAGTCCGCCTTCGTCGACGTGAGCCTGCCGGACGTGCCCAGCGTGCAGCCGCCGCCGACGAACCGGCCCGCGGTGGTCACCGACGTGAGCCTCGCCGGCGGTACGGCCGACACTCCGGCCGCGGTCACCGTGGAGGACTACGCGGCCGCCCTCGCCGCGCTGGAGCGGGTCGACGACATCAACGTCGTGTGCGTCCCCGGGCGGACGGACCCCGCGGTACAGCAGGCGGTGATCAACCACTGCGAGCGGATGGCGGACCGGTTCGCGATCCTGGACTCCGCGCCCAAGGCCGGGCTGTCCGGCTCCGGCAGCGTCCTGGAGCAGCGCGCCGGGATCGGTTCCAGCCGCGGCTATGCGGCGCTGTACTACCCCTGGCTGTCGATCAGCGACCCGAGCGGCTCCGGTGCGCAGACCCTGCTCGTCCCGCCGTCGGGGCACCTGGCCGGCGTGTACGCCCGCAGCGACGGCAGCCGCGGCGTGCATCGGGCCCCGGCCAACGAGACGATCGCCGGCGCGCTCGGGTTGGAGCGGGTACTCAGCGACGCCGACCAGGGCGAGCTGAACATCGAGGGCGTCAACGTGCTGCGCGTGTTCGGCGGCGGCCAGCCCCAGGTGTGGGGTGCGCGCACCACTGCGCCGAGGGACGAGACCGCCTGGCGCTATGTCAACGTGCGCCGGCTGTTCCTGTTCATGGAGGAGTCCATCCAGGAGGGCATCCGCTGGGCGGTGTTCGAGCCGAACAACGAGTCGCTGTGGAAGCGCCTGGACCGGACCATCACCGACTTCCTCACCCGGGTGTGGAGCTCCGGCGCGCTGTTCGGCGCCAGCCCGGAGGAGGCGTTCTACGTCAAGATCGACAGTGAGAACAACCCGCCGTCGCTGCGCGAACTGGGCCAGATCGTCATCGAGATCGGCGTCAACGTGGTGCGCCCGGCCGAGTTCGTCGTCGTCCGCATCGGCATGTGGCCGGGCGGCGCGCAGGTCACCGAGGGATGACAAGACCGCTAGCAGGCAGGGAGAGCAGACAACCATGGCGCAGACCGGTGCCCGAGTCGACCCGTACGTCAACTTCAACTTCCTCGTCGAGATCGACGGGATCACCCAGGCGAGCTTTCGCGAGTGCGCCGGGCTCGACGCCACGACCGAGGTCATCGAGACCCGCGAGGGCGGCGACAACGCCGGCGTACGCAAGCTTCCCGGCAAGACGACGTTCACCGACATCACGCTCAAGTGGGGGCTGACCGACTCCGACGAGCTGTGGGCCTGGCGGCAGCAGGTGATCGACGGCAACGTCCAGCGCAAGAACGGGTCGGTGATCGTGTACGACCTGGCCAACCGCCGCGAGGTGGTGCGGTGGAACTTCGTCAACGCCTGGCCGCACAAGTGGGAGGGCCCGCAGCTCAACGCCGGTGGCAACGAGGTGGCCATCGAGACGCTGATCCTCGCGCACGAGGGGGTAAAGCGTGTCCGCCGTTGATCAGCAGCCGCTGCTGACCGAGCACGAGTTCGAGCTGCCGGTCGGGTACCTGGACGAGACCGGCACGCTGCACCGGACCGGGGTGATGCGGCTGGCCACCGCGGCCGACGAGATCCTGCCGATGAAGGACCCGCGGGTGCACAACCTGCCGGCGTACCTCATCGTGATCCTGCTTTCCCGGGTGGTCCGGCGGATCGGGTCGGTCACCCAGGTCAACCCGGCCGTGATCGAAGGGCTGTTCTCACCGGACCTGGCCTACCTCCAGGAGATGTACAACCGGATCAACGGCCTGGCCCCGGAACCCGGCCCGAGCCGGTGCCCCCGCTGTGCCCTGGACCTCGACCCGGCGCCGCCGGGGGGATCCTCGGCTACCCCCTGACGCGGGTCTACCAGGAGGTGGCCCTGCTCGGACAGCGCGTCCACTGGACCCACCACGAACTGATGAACCTCGACCACACCGAGCGCCGGCGGTGGCTGGCCACCGTGCTCGAACTGGAGGAGACGACGTGAGAACCCTCGGCGCGCGCCTTGCCATACAGGCGCGGCGGCTGATGGGCCGCCCCACCGTGACGATCGGCTGGGTGGAGCGGGCCCGGCCGGTGCTGCGCCGCGCCGCGAACCGACCCGCGGCGACCGCGAGCCGGCTGCGCCGGGTGGAAGCGGACCCACCGGTCGCCTGGGCGCGCCCGGCACACCACGAGCCGCCGCCGGGCGGGCCGACGTGGCCGGCGGAAACCGGCCCGCCGGGGCCGCCGGACGCACCCGCCGCGCCAGGCGCACCGTTGGACGCCGGTGTCCGGGAGCGGTTGCGACCGTACGCCGGCGCCGCCGCCGACCGGTTGCGGGTGCACCGCGGCGCGCCGGCCGAACAGGTGGCGCACCGGCACCAGGCCGCGGCCGTGACCGTCGGCGCAGATGTCTTCTTCGGCCGCGGCCAGTTCCGCCCGCACGAGCCGGCCGGGTTCGCCCTGCTGGTGCACGAGGCGACGCACGTGAGCGAGGCGATGCGGCCCAACGCCGCCTGGCGCAGGGCCACCGCGGCCGGCGCCGCCGCGGAGGAGCACGCGGCGGCGATCCACGAACGCGCCGCGCTGGTCCTGCCGGCCGCTGGCCCCCGCCCACCCGAGGCGGCGGACCGGGCGGTCCGGCCCAGCGGTCCCACCTCGACGGCACCGGTGCCCGCACCGGTCGCGCCCGCACCGTCGGCCGCGCCGACGCCGCGGCCGATGGCCGCGCCGCTGCGCCGCGAGCCGCACCGGCCGGCCGAGCCGAGCCCCGCGCGCACCGGCGGCCCGGCCCCAGCCGTGCCGCAGGACCTGCGCTACCAACTACGGATCGAGTGGGAGCGGGGCGGATAGCCGATGGCCGTACAGCTGACCAGAGCCTTCATCGTCAACACCCGCTCCGGCGAACACATCCCGGTGATGTACAACCCGGAGGAGTACCGGATCGAGCAGGGCAACGAGATCGCCGAGATCGGCGTGCCAGGCCTCGCGACCCCGCCGATCCAGTACGTGCGCGGCCGCGCCCGCACGCTGAACCTGGAGCTGTTTTTCGACACCTACGAACGGCGCACCGACGTCCGCGAGCACACCCGGCGCATCGTCGGCCTGCTCGACCCCGAGCCGCGCACGTTCGCGCCGCCGGTGCTGCTGTTCGTGATGGGCCGGTTCTCGTTCGAATGCGTGCTGGCGCAGGCCGACCAGCACATGTCGATGTTCCTGCCGGACGGCACCCCGGTGCGGGCCCGGCTCGTGGTGCGGTTCCAGGAGTACGCCCGGGTGGAGACCGAGGTGCGCGGCGGGCTGTTTCTCGCACCGCCCACGCTGCACCGGCTCAGCGACGGCGACACCCTGTCCGGCCTGGCCGGGATCTACCTCGGCGACCCGGGCCGCTGGCGGGAGATCGCCGACCACAACGACATCGCCGACCCGCTGCGGCTGCCGCCGGGCCAGCCGGTGGTCATCCCCACCGGAGACCCCCGATGACGGCCGGCCTCGCCCCCCGGGCCCGGATCGTGGTCAGCGGCGTCACCCTCGCCGCCGAGGTGAGCCGGCACGTGCTCAGCGTCCAGTACGACAACAACCTGGACCTGGCCGACATGTTCACCATCGTGCTGGACAACGCCGGCAACCGGTTCACCGACTCGCCGCTGTTCGACCTCGGCAAGAGCGTGGAGATCCACCTCGGGTACGGCGACGACCTGCACCCGATGATGCTCGGCGAGATCACCGCCTTGCAGCCTTCGTTTCCCCAGTCCGGAGCCCCGACGCTGACAGTGTCCGGCTACGACCGGTCGCACCGGCTGCGGCACGACGTGCCGGACCGGCCGGCGTTCAAGTTCATGAACGACAGCATGATCGCGGCTCAGATCGCGGTGGAGGCCGGGCTGATCCCGGTGGTCGACCCCTCGCTGTTCTTCCACACCAAGCTGCGCCAGACCGGCACCGACATGGCCCTGCTCAAGGAGCGCGCCCGGGCGAACTTCTTCGAGGTGTACGTGTGGTGGGACCGGCTGTACTTCCGCCTGCCCCGCCCGCAGGCCGGTGAACTGGTCCTGGAATGGGGCCGAAACCTGACCAGCTTCAACCCCCGGCTGTCCTCGGCCGCGTTGGCCGGTATCCAGGTGGTGCGCGGGTACAACGAGGAACTGGCCCAGACCATCGTCGGCGTGATGACCGGTGCCACGGTCGACCTCGACGCGGTGGTCGAGCGGCTGGGCGGTACGGCGCTGGACATGCTGCTCGGCCTCGGCCGCCGCGTGGTGCGGGACAAGCCGGTCAAGTCCCCTGTGGACGCGTTCGCCCTGGCCAAGTCGATCCTCCAGGAGATCCTGGAGGGAATGTACGAGGCGTCCGGGTCCTGCCCCGGACTGCCCGACCTGCGCGCCGACCAGACCGTCGCGGTACGCGGCGTAGGTAGGCGGTTCAGCGGCGGGTACCGGCTGCGGCGGGTCACCCACACCCTCGACGGCGGTGGCTACCGCACCGACTTCGAGGTCACCCAGCGGGCCGCGTCCAGCCTGCTCCAGCTGGTCCGCCGCTCGGTGGTCGACCAGCCCTCGCCCAACCGGCCGGAGCCCTCCCCCGGCGTGGCGATCGGCACGGTGGAGTCGGTCAACCCGCTCACGTACCAGGCCGAGGTCGCCTTTCCGTGGTTTTCCGACAGCGGCGAGACCACGACGGCCGCCTGCGCCACACCGATGGCCGGTGCCGGCAGCGGCGCCTTCTTCCTGCCCGACCCCGGCGACCAGGTCGTCGTCGCGTTCGAGCAGGGCGACTTCGGCCGCCCGGTGGTCATCGGCAGCCTCTGGGACCAGCTACGCGGCAAGCCGGTCACCACGCTGGACGGCACCAACTCGATCCGCCGCATCCGCACCAAGGCCGGGCACACCATCACCCTGGACGACAGCACCGCGGCGGAGCAGATCGTCATCGAGGATCGGGCCGGCAGCACCGTCACCCTCGCAGCCGACGGCACGGTGTCCATCACCGCCATGCGAGACATCGAGTTGAACGCCGCCGGCGAGATCCGGCTCAACGCGATCGACGTCAAGGTCAAGGTCGCCAACCGGATGGACGTGAGCTAGCCGTGGACTTCGTGCTGACCACCGCGAGCGCGGTCGTCTGCGACCACCCCACGCCGGGACACGTCGACACCGCCGGCGCGGCCAGGCTCGTCGTCGCCGGCGCGGAGGTACTGACCCGCGATGGCGTAGCCGGCATGCCCGTGAGCGGCTGCGTGGCGTCCGGAGCCAACACCACCAAGTGCGGGACCGTCCAGACGGTCAGTTCGTTGGGCGCGGCCAAGCTGAGCGTCGGCGGCCAAGCCGTCCTGCTCGGGCTGACCGGCACGACCGACGGCCTCCTCGCCGGTGTCCCGGCGAAGCTGAGCACCACGCCCGCCCAGATCAAGCTCAGCGCGGTCTAGGAGGACCCCGATGGCTTCGGACTTCTACGGGCGCGGCATCGCGCACCCCTTCGGCACCGGCGCGACCGGCGGGATCCGCGAGGCCGCCGACCTGGCCAAGATCGAGCAGTCGATCCGGATCATCCTCGGCACCCAGCACGGCGAACGGTTGATGCGCCCGACCTTCGGCGCCAACCTACGCGGTCTCGCGTTCGCCCCGAACAGCCCGGCCACCGCCAACCTGGCCCGGCACCTCGTCAAGGCGGCGCTCGACGAGTGGGAGCCGCGCATCGACGTGACCGGCGTCGAGGTGGCCCACGACAACGGGCGGGCCGCCCTGTCCATCACCGTCCGGTACCGGGTCAAGGGCGGCCCGGAGACCGGCGAGCTGACCGTACCCGTCCCGCTGGAGCTGTCATGACCGTGCCCGTACCCGACCTCGACGACCGCCGCTGGCAGGACCTGGTGGACGAGGCCCGCGCCCTGATCCCCAAATATGCTCCACAGTGGACCGACCACAATCCGAGCGACCTCGGCATCACGCTCGTCGAGCTGTTCGCCTGGCTGGTCGAGGGCCTCATCTTCCGGCTCAACAAGGTCCCCGACAAGAACTACGCCGCGTTCCTCAACCTGCTCGGCATCACCCGGTCCCCGCGGACCCCCGCCCGGACCCTGCTCACCTTCACCGCGCAGGGCGACCTGCCGGTGCCGGTGCCGGCCGGCACCCAGGCGCAGACCCCGGCCGGCGAGGGCGAGACACCGGTCGGCTTCGAGACCGACGACGCGGTCCGGGTGTTGCCCGCACCGGCGGTGGCACTGAACCTGAGCCTGCCGGCCGCCGGCCAGGGCAGCTACACCAACGTCTCCGACGCGTTCGTCCCGCCGCCGCCGGGCGGCCCGGCCGGAAGCCCGCCACCGGCCGGCGCGACGCTCAGCGTGGCGCCCAACAGCACAGTGCTGCTGTGCCTCGGCTTCGACCGGCCGGTCAGCGGCGACGTCGACCTGTACGTCGAACTGGCCGGCCCGCTGCCGCCCGGCCCGCAACCCGCGGTCGGCTGGCGGTGCTCGGTCGCCACCATCGCGCCGGCACAGTGGCCGGCGGTCACCGTGCGCGCGGACCGCACCGGTGGGTTGCGCCGCGACGGGCGGATCCGGCTGACCGCACCCGCCGGCTGGGCGGCCCAGGCACCGACCAGCTGGGCCGCCGGCGCCGCACCGGTGCGGCCGGCGGCCGGCACCACCCCGGTCACCGGCTCGTACCGCTGGCTCGGAGTCAGCGTGACCAACAGCTCGGCCAACCCGATCCAGGTCGGCCTGCGGTACCTGCTGGCCAACACCGCACCCGCCACCGCGGCCCTCAGCGCCCGCCCGTCCGCGCCGGAGGAGGTCGGCCGCGGCGACGGGACACCGTTCCAGGTGCTGCCCCTGCGCAACCGGCCGCTGTTTCGCCGGCCAGCCACCGACAGCCCGTACGACCACGTCACGGTCCGCGTCGACGACCAGCCGTGGACCCTTGTCGACGACCTGCCGGCCGGACCTGGCAACCACTACCGGCTCGACCCGGTCACCGGCGAGATCAGCTTCGGCAACCACGAACCGACCACCGGCAAGGGCCGCGGCACCGTACCGCCGTCCGGAAGCCGGATAACCGCCAGCTACCGGTACGTGGCCGCCGGCGCCGCCGGCAACGTACCCGCCGGGGCGATCGCCGCGCTCACCGCGCCCGTCCCGGGCATCGTCGCGGTCCGCAACCTGGCGCCGGCACAGGGCGGGGCGGACGAGGAACCCGTCGAGGAGACCAAGCGCCGCGCCCCGCAGGTGCTGCGGCACGGCAACGGCGCGGTCAACGTCGAGGACTACGAGCAGCTCGCCCGCGAGGCGCGGCCGGACCTGGCGGTGGTGCGCTGCCTGCCGCCACGGGTACAGGAGCAGGACAACGGCACCGCCTGGCTGAAGGGCGACCCCTGGCGGTTCGCCTCCCTGCTGCGCGCGCCCGGCAACGTCAACCTCATCGTGGTCCCCGATCTGGGGCCGAAGGTGGACCAGCCGGAGCCGTCCACCGCGCTCGTCCAGGACCTGCTCGCCAGCCTCGACAAGCGCCGGGACCTGGCCACGTACCTGCACGTCACCGGTCCCCGATACCTGCCGATCCAGGTGAGCGTCGACGTCCGGGTGTTCCGGCGGGCCATCGACGACGGGCGGGTCACCGGCCCGGAGGAGGTCGCCAACACGATCCGGCAGCGGATCCAGGCGTTCCTGCACCCGGTGCACGGCGGGCCCGGAGAGCGTGGCTGGCAGGTCGGCCAGAGCGTGTACCTCGCCGAGGTGTACCAGGCGATCCGGCCGGCCGACGACATCGGATACGTGGCCAAGCTGAGCCTGCGGCCGGCGGTTCCGCCGTACCACCTCCCGCCGTACGGACCCGGCGGCGCCTGGACCGCCAACGAACGGCCGCTGCCGCTGCTGCTGGAGACCGACGCGGCGGTCGTGCTGCTGGCCGACTACGAGCTTGTCTGTTTCGGCCAGGCCACCGTGACCGCGCAACCGGAGTGAGGAATCGTGACCGACATCGACACCAGGGGCAGCGGCTACCTGCGGTACCTGCCGCCGGTGCTGTGGGAGGGGCAGGCGGGCGGCTCGCTCGGCGCGGTGCTGCGGGTGTTCGAGAAGATGCTCACCGGCCTGCCCGACGATCACCGCGCCGGCAAGACCGGCGGCCGGGTCGTCCGGCCGGGCAGCATCGCCGAGGCGGTCGACCGGCTGCCCCACCTGTTCGACCCTTGGCGCACGCCGGAGCGGTTTCTGCCCTGGCTCGCCTCCTGGGTCGGGCTGGACCTGCCGCCCAGCTGGGACGAGTACCAGAGACGCAAGGCGATCGCCCAGATCACCCGGGTCTACGCCGACCGCGGGACCGCCATCGGGCTGGCCCGGTACCTGGACCTGTACACGGTCGGCCCGATCCGGCCCCGGATCGCCGTGGACGACTCGGCGAAGGTGCTGTTCGCCCGGCTGCTGCCGGACCAGGCGGCCGGCGTGTCGGCGCTGATCCGGCAAGGGCCGTTCATCCGGCCCGACCGCACCGCCGCGTACCGCGGGTTGGTCACCCCGCAGTGCATCGCGCTGAGCCCGTCCGGCGACCTGCTGGTCGGCGACGGCGGAATGACCGGCACGGCCCAGCCGGTCAAGCCCGGCCTGTGGCGGATCACCCGCAGCGGTGGGTACGCCGACATGGCCGGGGCACCCCCGGCACCGCTGCCGTTGGGCCAGGCCGTACCGGCCGGTCAGCAGCCGTTCCAGCCGGGCCGGCCGGTAGCGGTCGCGGTCGACGCGCGGACCGCGGCGTGGAAGGTGTACCTGTTCGACGCCAACGGCGGCCTGCACCGGCTCACCGCACCGGACCTGCTGGCCACCACGTTGCAGCCGCAGCCGCCGCTGCACGCCGCCGCGGTGTCGATGGCGGTTTCCCCCACCGGGCAGCTGCTGTTGCTGGACCCCTCCGGCGTGACCGTGGTGACCGGGGCGGACACCGGCACCGCCCCGGCCGTACAGCCCCGCCGGCCGCTGGCCACCCCGGGACCGGCCCGGTCGCTGCTGGCCCGGGCCGACGGCGACCTCGTCATCGGGGTGGCCCGCACCTTCGACCCGCCCTCGCCCGCCGAACTGGTCCGGGTGGACCGCCGCTCCGACCCCTGGGGCGAACACCGCCTGCTGGCCGGGCTGCCGGCCGCCGCCAACCCACTGATCGCCCCGGTGGCCATCGTCGAGGAGGACGCCACCCGGCTGCTCGTGCTCGACCTCGGACTGTGGCCGGAACCGACCATCAACGAACCGTTCCGGCACGACTTCGCCGAACACGCCGCGGTGTACCGGGTGGACATCGGGGTCTCGCCGCCCACGGTCACCCGGGTCACCGAGCCCGGCCGGCTGGTCTATCCACAAGGGATGGTCCTGCACGAGGGCACCGTGTACCTCTGCGACCCCGGCGAACCGCACCTGACCGAACGCCGGACGTGGCGCGCGGGCACGCACGAGTTCGGGGTGCTGGTCCACTTCGCCAAGTCACGCGAGCCGGACGTCGGCCGGATTCCCGTACAGAAAATGATCATGCGGGAGATCGACCGGATCGTCGCCGAGCAGAAGCCGGCGACCACCCTTGCCTCGGTGCTGCCCCGCCCGGAACAGGTCAGCGCCCCGGCCCGCAGCACCGCCGCACCGAGCGGCGCCGCCGAACACACAGGAGCCGAACGATGACCGCACAGAACCTGACCCGCACCTCCTACCGCGACGCCAACGGCGACGAACGCGGCGGCGACACGTCCCGGAAGGAGAGCAACTGGGACGTCGAGCAGTACCTCCAGCCGATGGAACGCCTGCACGGCAGCGAGTTGCACGAGTGGGGGGTGGCCTCCGGCCTGCGGGTCACCGCCACCGTCAACCAAGCCGGGGTCACGGTCGCTCCCGGCGTCGCGCTGGACGCGCAGGGCCGGCACCTCTCACTCGCCGCGGGTGGGCAGGCCAGGCTCGACGGGACGACGCTGGCCGACGTCGGACCGGCGGGCGTGACGTTGCCGACGCCACCGGGGCAGTCCGGCGAGTGGTACCTCACGATCGGGTTCGCCGAAACGTTCGACAGCGCGATCCCCGGCGCCCCGCGGGTCGACCACACCCCGCTGCTCCAGCGGTACCGGCCGGCCGACCTGCCCGCCGACGGATCCCGGGTGGTCCTTGCGCGGGTGGTCCTGGACCCCGCCGGCAACGTCGCCGACCTCGGCCGGGAGCAGCGCCGGGGCGCCGGGCTGCCGGCCGAACGGGTGGTGCTGCGCCGGCCGGTCCGCACGGCCAGCGCCGACGGGCTCGCGGTGGAGCAACGCCCCCAGCCGGCGGCCGTACTCCGCGCCCGCGCGGCCGGCGGGCTCGAACTGCGCGTGGAGTCGGCCACCGACGAGGTCGACTTCGGCCGCGACGAGGGCGGCGCCGTGCGCGGCTTCGCCCGGCTGGCGATCACCGCCCAGCAGGTGGTGGCCCGCCGCGACGACGGGACGCCGGCGCTGACCGTCGACGCCGCCGCCGGCAACGTGGTGGTCGGCTCGGCCGGCACCGGACGGGTCGGTGTCGGCACCGCCGCTCCCGACCAGCGGCTGACCGTGGAGGGCACGGCCGGCGCCTACCTCAACGTACGCGCGAAAACCGCCATCGCCGGCGGCCCGGCCGAGATCCTCCTCGGCGCCGACGTCAACGGCGGCATCGTTTCCACGATGACAAACCACGACCTGCGGCTACGGGCCGGCGGCAACGTGACCCGGATGATCGTCAAGAACGACGGCAAGGTGGGCATCGGGACGACCGCACCGGCGTTCCCGCTCGACGTGGCCGGCCGGATCCAGCTCCGCCAGGCCGGGCACGCGTCGGCGGGGCTCTGGCTGCGCCAGGACAGCGCCGGTGCGCTCGGCGCGTTCGTCGGGATGGCCGACAACGACCGGGTCGGCCTGTGGGGTGACGCGGCCGGCTTCGGCCTGACCATGCATACCCGCACCGGCCAGGTCGGCATCGGCGTCCACGCCCCGAACGCCGACGCGCGGCTGGACGTGCGCTCCGCCGAGCCCAGCGGGACGGTCATCGAGGCGACGAACGCGACGCGGGGCGTCGGCGTGTTCGCCAGCGTCCCCGACGGGACGGCCGTGTTCGCGGTCGGCGGTGCGGGCACCGGAGTCATCGCCGGCGGCGAGGTGTTCGCGGCCATCCTGGTCGGCGACGTCAACGTCACCGGCACTGTCAACAAGGCGGCCGGGCGGATCCGCATCGACCACCCGGAGGCGCCGGAGACCCGTACGCTGTCCCACGCGCTGGTGGAAAGCGACGAGCTGAAGACCGTGTACGACGGCGTGGTCGAGCTCGACGCCGGCGGCGCGGCCGAGGTCGAGCTCGCCGGCTGGTGCGACACGCTCAACCGGGAATTCCGCTACCAGCTCACCCCGATCGGCGCGGCGGCCCCCGACCTGCACGTGGCCGAGGAGGTCGCCGGCAACAGGTTCCGGATCGCCGGCGGCCGGGCGGGTATGCGGGTGTGCTGGCAGCTCACCGGCGTCCGGCGAGACCCGTACGCGAAGGCCAACCCCCTGGTCGTGGACGAGGAGAAGCCAGCCGACGAGCAGGGCACCTACCTGCATCCCGACCTGTACGACCAGCCGGCCGAACGGGGCACCGCCTGGCGGCTGACCCGGCGCGCCACTCCCAACCGGTCCACAAAGGAGGGATAGCGATGGACCGGATGCGACAGTGCCTCACCGACCGGTTGGTGCTCCTTGAACGCGAACAAGAGGTGGGTGAGCAGCGCCTGTGCGCCCTGGCGGAGGAGAGCGTGCGTCTCCAGGAGTCCCTGTTGCTGATCAGCGGAGCGATCCAGGTGTTGCGGGAGGTGCTCGGCGGCGAGCCGGGGCCGGAACGGGAGGACGGACATGCAGAAGCGGATCGCGGCTGACCGGCAGCGCACGCCTGACGCCGGCGGTTCCGCCGCCCGCGCACCCGGAGGGCTCGCCCACCTGCAACACACCCTCGGCAACCAAGCGGTGCGCGCCCTGGTCCGGCACCGGGCGGAGTACGAGCGGGACGCGGCGCGCGGCATCCTGCCGCCCGCCGGTCCTTCCACCGGACCGGCACCGGCCCCGCCGGTCGGGGTACTCGCCGAACTCGGCGCCGGCGTTCCACTGCCCGAGCCAGACCGGCTGCGCTGGGAACGGGAGACCGCCGCCGACCTGAGTACGGTCCGGGTGCACCGGGACGGCCGGGCCGCGGCCGCGGCGGCCGGGCTGCACGCGCGGGCGTTCACCGTCGGCGAGCACATCGCGTTCGGCGCCGGCCGGTACGCGCCGGGCACCGGCCCGGGTGACCGGCTGCTCCGCCACGAGCTCGCCCACGTGTTGCAACAGCGTGCCGCGGGCGTGCCGCTGGGGCCGCAGCTCGCCCCGATCGGCGACCCGCTCGACCTGCTCACCGAGGAACCGATACCGGTGCCGCGCGACACGGAGGTCGCCCCGCCCGGCCGGGCGCTGTTGAAAGACGCCACGGGCAACAAGTTCCTGGTCCGCACGCAGATCTTCGACGTGCGTGACCTACCGGACACCCCCGAGATCAACCAACTCCAGATGCACGTCAAGGGTCTCGATCGGAACAAACCGCTGACGATGGCCACGCTCCGCGCGGAAGCCCAGCAGAAGGGCCGGGTGGCGCGTGCGATGCTGGGCCGGCAAGGCGGACGCCTGATACTCGTCGCTGCCGACACCTGGGTACCGCCGCCACACCCGGCCGCGGACGCCAGCCGAGGATGGGTCCACGCCGCAGAGGAAAGCCGGGGTGCCGGCCAGATCATGCTGGCCAATCGGATCCGGGAGACGCTGCGCGCCAGCCGAGCGGGCATGAGCATCAATATCAGCGATAGCGCGGATGCCATGAGGTTCCACGAGCGGGTGTACAAGACGGCCGGGAAGGAAGGCCCGATGGGACGCGCCTACCACCTCGACCGCTCCGAACTCATGAGGGTGCTCGCCGCATTCGACCCGTCGATGGACGAGAACACTCGGCGGATACTGCGCGAGAAGCCGCCCGCCACGGCGAAGGAGCTCGAGGAGGTCCTGGCCCGCAACCGCGGTCCGGCCATCCAGCTCCCGACGGGGCGGCAGGAGAAGGCGCAGGCCGGCGCCAGCGCCGCCGTCGGCGCGTTGAGTGCCCTGGCCGCCTGGTTCAACTCCCGCTTCCGGGACAAGCAGAGCCCGCAGGTCGAGGCCGCCCTGGCACCGTACGCGCAGGCCGCCGCCGCGCACATGGCACAGCGTCCGCACGACGGCGCGCTGTTCCGGATGGCCTACCGGGAGGCGTCCCTGCCGGACACCACGATCACCGGGCCGATGGTCTTCGACCGGATCGAGGTGGGCTACGGGCGTACCCCGGAGGAGGCGATGGCCGACATCCTCGCCGCACCCGCCGCGATGCGCACACCGGGCGAACGCGAGCAACTGCGGTACGAGGAGGTCTGGCAGGAGCCGAAGGCCGCCTCCGGTCCCGCCGACCTGCGCACCCCGTTTCCCCGGCGGATGCTCGCCACGGCTCGCGGCCGCACCATGGTCCTTCAGGACGTGAAGTGGGACCTGGACGGGTTCGACGACGAAGGCAGCACCAGCGTCGCGGTCGGGGCGGCCGACTCGCTGAGCTTCTTCGTGCTGGCCGTGCCGCGCCGGATCGCCCACCACACCATCCCGGTCGGGGAGGTGCCGGTCGCCGGCGGCGCCGCACCCGCGGTCAACCTCGATCCGGCAAACCCGTTCAACGTGCACGCGGTGGCGGTGTTTCCGGCCAACGAGGCCACCCGGGCGGCCTTCGAGCAGGCGCCCGGCCTGGCTCTGAAGGTGCCGTTTCCGGTGCGGGCGAACCTGTCCCTGCTCCGCTGGGTCCGGCCCGACCAGATACTCCTGCCACCCGCGCCGTGACCGGCCTCAACTCGCCTCGGCGAGCCGCCCGCACAGTGCCGCCAAGGTCTCGGGCCCGGCCCCGGCGCCCGCCGCGGCCGCCTGGGCGAACCCGTCTTCGCCCAGCGCCGCCACACCGATCCGGGTGGCTTCGTCGATCGCCCTCTGCTCGGCTGGCGGGGTGTCACGGTTGACCGACAGCAGCAACTCCCGGGCCGCGCCGATCATGGTGGCGGCGAGTGTCGGGACGCGGGTGGCCACGAGCGCGGCGTGCTGCGCCAGCATCAGGGCCGCTTCCTCCTGCGTCCGGCGGTCATGGCGCATCGCGTGCGGCAGCGTCCGCCGCAGCAGCTCGGCCGCCTCGCGGACCCGTCCGATGGCGTGCCACACCAGCGTGCGTCGTAGGTCGACGACGGCCATCGTGCGCAGGTCTTCGCCGGTATCGCCGAGCACATCGACCGCACGGTCGATCGCGGCCGACGCCGCGGCCGTGTCACCGTGCGCCAACCAGATCAGTGCGCCGGTGCTGGCGGCGGTCGCCGCGCCTCGTTGGTGTCCGGCGGACGCGAACAGCGTGGTCGCTTCTTCGGCCCGTTGCGCCGCGTTGCCGAACGAGCCGGCGTCGCGGGCGTTCTCCGCAAGGTTGTTCAAGGTGCGGGCCAGCTCGATCGGACCAGCGCCGCTGCGGCGCTTCGCGATGAGGGCGGCCGCCGTCTGTCGCTCGGCGTCGCGCAGCCGGCCGTCAAACGCCGAGCACACGCCGAGATTGTTGAGCACCCGGGCGAGCATGGCCAGGTCGCGGGCCCGGCGCGCCTGGACCAGCGCGGCTCGTAGGTGGGCGCGGGCCTGCCGCCAGTCGCGCCGTTCCAGGCCGACCCAGCCGAGGAAGAGCCGCGCCTCCGCGAGTCCGATGTGGTCGTCGGGTGCCAGGTGCGCCAATGCCTGCTCGCCGAACCGCTCGGCGGCCTCGGTGTCGCACCGCAACAGGGCCAGCCGGCCCGCGCGGACCAGTCCGGGCCCACCCATACCGGCCCGGCTGAACGCGGTCTGACCCTCGCTGTACCGCCCCGTCAGGTCGTAATGGCGGTAGAGCGCGTCCATGACCTCGGGGGTCAGCAGCGCCGGGTGATCGCGGACGGCGAACTCGACCGCGGCACGGAGATTGTCGGCATCGGCACCCGACAGCACGCGCCCGGGCGCCGGGTCATCGCACCACGCCACGACATTGGCGATGCAGCGGGCCGCGGCCGCACGCCGCACCTCCCCGCCCCAGGCGGCGGCCAGCTCCTCCACCGCGAGCTCACGGACCGCGTCGGGCAGCGTGTACCGGAACGATCCCGCGTCCTCGGCGACGTTGACGAGGTTTGTCTGCACCAACTCCTCCACCGCCGGGAGGCAGCAGTCCGCGTCGAGGTCCACGGCCGTGGCCACGGACTCGAGATCGGTCAGCCGTACCCCGCCGGGAAACGCGGCGAACCACCCGAAGACCGTCCGCGTGGTGGGTGTGACGAGCTCGAGGCTCGACTCGATGGCGCCGCGCAGCGACCGGTGCCGCTCCGGCAGGTCGACCGGCCCGCCAGCGAGGATCTGTAGTCGCCGATCGAGCCGGCTGGCGAGCTCGCGCACGCTCAACACCCGCATCCGGGCCGCGGCCAGCTCGATGGCGAGCGGCAAGCCCTCGAGGCGGCGGCAGATGTCGACCACCGCCTCGTGGTCCACGCCGCCGACCGTCCACGCCGGATTGACCGCGGCGGCACGGCGTGCGAACAGCTCGGCGGCCGCGGGGGCGGCCAGGGGCGGAAGGCGCAGCTCGCGCTCGCCGCTGACCCGCCAGGGGCGCTGGCTGGTGGCCAAGACGGTCAGCCGGGCACAACGGCGTACCAGCGAGGAAACCAGGGGTGCGGCCGCGACGGTGCGCTCGACACAGTCGAGGACGAGCAGCGCCCGCCGGTCGCGGAGCTCGGCCGCGATACGGTCCTGCACGGCCAGCCTCGACCGCCCGCCGGCACCGACCACCTGCGCGATCAGCTCGCCGAGCTGGGCCGGGTCGGTAACCGCCGCGGCCTCGAGGGTGTATATAGACAGCGGCGCTCCCACCCGGGCGGTGCTGATCATCTCCGCGACGAGCCGGGTTTTGCCTACACCAGCGGCGCCGACCACCGTAACGATCCGATGCCGCTCGCCGAGCACCAAGTCGACGAGGGTGGCAAGATGCCGCTCGCGACCGATCAGGTCACCGCGAGCCGCCTTACCCGCACCGGCGAGCGGCGGGGACGGCGCCGCCGCCCGCCCCTGCGCCGCGGCGGCGAAAGCGACGAGTTCAACCCCGTTCAACCCGAGGATTTCGGCCAGCGCCGCGACGGTGTGGCGGCGCGGACTCTTGGTCGCTCCCCGTTCGAGATCGCGCAAGGCGCGCTCGCTGAGCCCACTGCGCCGGGCCACGACGGCCTGGCTCAGGCCCACCGCCGCCCGATGGCGCAACAACAGCTCGCCGAACGCGTCCCCCGCGACGGAGTCGACCACACGAACAAGATACGTGGGTGGAGACCACGCGGGTGCGCGACCGGCAGCCATCTGACAGACGGCCCGCCGGCTAGCGGATGCACACTAGACCGCCTCGAGCAGCAGCCGGGCGAGCTCGACGGGCATGGTGATCATGCAGTCGTGGCCGGTCGGTAGCTCCCGTAGCCGGTCGCCTGCTGGGACGGGACGCCGGGTGATGCCCGCCGGCTGGCCCTTGACGCAGTGGACGTGTGTGCGTGGGATCGCGTGCGCGGCCGGGTTGTCCAGCCGGACCGGCTCTTGGAGGGACCGCGCCGGGTGGTCCGACAGCATCGAGCGCAACCAGGCGACGTCGTCGGGATCGATGACGCCGAACAAGCCGATCGGCGGCGGCTGCTCCGGCATCGGCGGAACCCGCCAGCCGTCGACGGCGAGGTCGATGAGCTGCTTGGTGATCGGAAGGACGTCGACCGCGGTCTCGCCGTCTTCGGGGACCATCGCGTCGAGGAACACCAGGTGCGCGATCCGCTGCGGGGCCCGGTTGGCAACTCCCGATATGACCATCCCGGAGTAGCTGTGCCCGACGAGCACGACGTCGTCGAGACGCTCGTCTTCGATCAGGCCGGCGACGTCGTCGATGTGGGTGCCGAGCCCGACCGCAGGGCCCAGTAGGTGTGCCTTGTCGCCGTAGCCGGTCAGCGACGGCGCGAGCACCCGGTGCCCAGCCGACTCCAGGAGCGGGACCATCCGGTCCCAGCTCCGCCCGCTGTGCCAGGCGCCGTGTACCAGTAGAAATGTGGCCATGGCCGTTTGGTTCCTCCTCGTGCCTCGGTACCGTTGGGTAACCGGAAGCATCATGATCTCCGCGACGCGCCCCCGGCAATACGGCACATTTCGGTGACCCGGTTCTCAGGAGGTAACCAGTGCAGGACCCGTGTCAGGCCCGCGAAGTCCTCGGCATCGTCGGGGACAAGTGGGCGCTGCTGATCGTGCGCATGCTCAAGGACGGGCCGCAGCGCTTCACCGAGCTCAAGCGGGCCATCGACGGCATCAGCCAGCGCATGCTCACCGTGACGCTGCGCGACCTCGAGCGCGACGGGATCCTGACGCGCACGGTCCGCGAGGTAATGCCGCCGCACGTCAGCTACGAGCTGACCACGATGGGCCGGACCCTGCGCGAGGCCACCGCGCCGCTGCTCGAGTGGAGCATCACGCACCTCCCCCACATCGACGCCGCCCGTGCGGCATACGACAACCGGTAACGACGGTCGATGCGCGGAGCGCGGCACGGAGAGGTCGCCTAGGTGACCAGGCCCTAGCGGTAGGCGTAAACCACGGCCTGGACCCGGTCGCGCACGCCGCGGCCGAGCGCGGCGCCTGCTCCTCTCCGGGCCACCTCCGTGGGCGCGCGGCGCTCGGTCCGCCGCACCACCCACGCGTACGTGAGCACGGCGATCACCGCCGTGGCCGCCCCGAAAAGCAGCGTGAGCCAGGGATTGCCGTTCACCGCGGCGACCGCCTGACCGCCGGCCAAAGCGATCGCGGCGACGGCGAGCAGCTGCTTCAACAGTCGCATGTGGACTCCTATATAGAACGGCGCGGCCGCCTCACCGCCGTCGCGGCCCGTCACTATCTCTGCTCGGAGTCAGGACGTGTCGGGTCCGGTCCCCGATCCAGGCCGCTTCGAGGATCGCGGTCAGGCTGGCGGTGTCGGTCGGGCCTGGATGGTTCTGGATCAAGCGGGTGATGCCACTGGCCATCTCCGCGAAGCGCGGGAGGTCGGCGCGTGCCACGCCGATGTCCGCCAAGGTGGTAGGGATGCCGATGTCGACAAGGAGCCCGTCGAGCCAGGTGAGGAACGTGTCCGCGGCCTCGGCATCCGAGGCGTCGGTCACGTCGAGCCCGCACACCCCGGCGAGGATGGTCAACCGGTCGCCGATGGCATCCCTGGCCGCGTCCAGCGCATAGGGCAGCAGCAGCCCGACGCCCAGGCCGTGCGGCGTGTGGGTGGCTGCGCCGATGACGTACTGGAGGGCGTGCGGGGCCGCGTTGCCCGCGTGGGAAAACGCGAGCCCGGCGAGCATGGACCCATAGGACATGTCCGCGCGTGCGTCCGTGTCGCCTCCGTCCCTGACGGCACGGCGCAAGCTGCGGGCGATCCGCTCCGCGGCTAGGAGCGCGTAGTGATCGGTGATCGGGTTGCGGCCGAGGAAGACCTGCTCCACCGGGTCGCGCGGTCCGTGAGCCCGGGGTCGCGCGGTGTAGCTCTCCACCGCGTGACAAAACGCGTCGATGCCGGAGTGGGCGGTGACGGTCGCCGGGCAGGTGTAGGTGAGCTCGGGGTCGACGATGGCGAAGTCGGGCACGATGTGGACGCTGGAGACCCCCACCTTCAGCTCGCGGTCCGGGTCGGTCAACACCGAGACCGGCGTGAGCTCGGAGCCGGTGCCTGAGGTCGTCGGGACCGCGACGAGAGGCATCGTCGGCCCCGGCACCTTCGACTCGCCGTAGAAGTCGCGCGGCGTCCCACCGTGGCGCCGGATGACGCCGACGATTTTGGCGAGGTCGATCACCGTGCCACCCCCGATGGCGAGGATCACGTCGGCGTCCACCTCCGCGGCGGCCGAGACGGCCAGGGTGACATCGGCCAGTGGCACGTCCGGAGTCGCGTCGGCAAACACCTCGACGACCTCGGCCTTCTCCCGCACGGCGGCCACGATCTCGGCCACGCCCGGCTGCCCCAGAAGAACCCGGTCGGTCACGACGAGGACTCGCGAGCCACACTCGGCCACCACTCGTGGGATGTTCTGCGCGACCCCTTCGCCCACCATCAGCTGGCGTGGTCCGCGGACGGTCTCAAGCATGTCAGTACCTCTCTGGAACGCCGGCGGCGATTTGCTGGTCGGACGTCCAGGTCACCTGCACGACCGGGACGGCGTCGAGGCCGGTCACGGTAGGTCGATCGCCGCGTAGGTGACGTCGAGGTACTCGAGGATGCCCTCGTGCGACCCCTCCTTGCCGATCCCGGACTGCTTCACGCCTCCGAACGGAGCTGACGGGTCCGAGATCAGACCACGGTTGATGCCGACCATCCCCGTCTCCAGCCCCTCGGTGAACCGGAGCGCCCGCTGGAGGTCCCGGGTGAAGACGTATCCGACCAGGCCGTGCTCGGTGTCGTTGGCCTTCGCCATCACCTCGTCGTCGGACGTGAACGAGATGATCGGCGCCACCGGGCCGAAGATCTCCGCCTCCAACATCCGCGCGTCTTCGGGCACGTCGACGAGGACCGTAGGCGGGTAGAAGTGGCCCGGCCCATCCGGACGCTCGCCGCCCACCAACACACGGGCGCCGCGATCGACCGCGTCGGCGACGAGCTCGTCGATCTTGGTGGCCGAGGCCTCGTCGATCAACGCCCCGACGTCCACGCCGTCGTCGAGACCATGGCCCACCGAAAGCGCGCCCATCCGCTCGGCGAAGCGCGCCGTGAACTCCTCGCGCACCGGCTCTTCGACGTAGATTCGGTTGGCCGCGATGCAGGACTGCCCGATGTTGCGCATCTTGGCCACCATGGCACCGTCGAGCGCGACGTCCAGGTCCGCGTCGGCACACACGATCAAGGCCGCGTTGCCGCCCAGTTCCATGGAGGTGCGCAGCACGTTGTCCGCCGCCTGTCGGAGCAGCACGCGCCCGACCTCGGTCGACCCGGTGAACGAGAGCTTGCGGGTCCGACGGTCGGCCAGCAGGGCTGAGACCACCGCGCCGGCACGCTTGGTCGTCACCACGTTGACGACGCCCGGGGGAACGCCGACCTCCTCCATGATGCGGGCCAGGAACAGCATGGTGAGTGGCGTCTGACCCGCTGGCTTGGTGATCGTCGTGCAGCCCGCCGCCAGCGCAGGAGCGATCTTGCGGGCACCCATGGCCAACGGAAAGTTCCAGGGCGTCACGAAGACGCACGGTCCGACCGGCTTCGGCACGGTGAGGATGCGATATCCGCCAGCGGGAGCGGTGTTGTAGCGCCCCTCGACGCGCACCGCCTCCTCGGCAAACCAACGGAAGAACTCGGCGCCGTAGGCCACCTCTGCCCGAGCCTCGGCGAGCGGCTTGCCCATCTCGAGCGTTATCAGCCGGGCGACCTGCTCGGATCGCTCGGTCAGTGCCCGGTACGTCGCGGTCAACAACTCGGACCGTTTTCGCGGCGGGGTCGCCGCCCACTCCGCCAGTGCCTTGCTCGCCACGTCCAGAGCGGCGAGCCCGTCGACGACGTCGGCGTCCGCCACCTCGGCGATGGTCTTGCCGGTGGCCGGGTCCTCGACGGCAAAGGTGGCTCCGCTGGCGGCGTCGCGCCAGGCGTCGCCAATCCGGAGCCGCCGGTGCTCGGGGGCCAGGACGTTCATCGGGTCACTCATCGCGTCGCCTCCTGTGATGCTTCTGGTGATGCCCAGCGAGACCTCAGCGATCGCGCCACGCGCGGCCGCATGTTGACGGCGCCGTCCCGCGCGGGTTACCTCCCGGCCTCGGACAGCGCCAGCCCGGTGCCCGCATCGAACAGGTGCGCACGGTCCAGGTCGACCGTGACGAGCAGCCGCTCGCCCGGCGTACCGGTGACGGTGGGTCGTGCCTTGACCTTGAGGATCACCGTCCCCACTCGGACGTCGACCACCGTTCGGTCACCGAGTGGCTCGAGCCCGTAGAGCTCACCCGACAACGACGCGTTCCCACGCTGCTCGACGGACAGGTCCTCGGCGCGCACGCCCAGCAGCAGCGGAAGACCGTCCTCGGCCGTGGTCCAACGGGGTCGCGGCAGCGTCCAGCCTTCCGCCCCGACCAGACGATCGCCCTCGGCGTGGCAGGCGAGCAGGCTGATCGGCGGGCTCCCGACGAAGCCTGCGACCCACTGGTTGGCTGGACGCTCGTACACCTCGGTCGGCGTTCCGACCTGTTGCACCTTCCCCTCCTTGAGGACCGCGACCTGGTCGGCCATGGACAGGGCCTCGACCTGGTCGTTGGTCACGTAGACGAAGGTTCCTCCGAGGCTCCGGTGGATGCGGGTGAGCTCGGTGCGCATCTCGACGCGGAGCTTGAGGTCGAGGTTCGTCAGCGGCTCGTCCATGAGAAACGCGCGTGGGCGACGGACCAGCGCCCGGGCCAGGGCGACACGCTGCATCTCACCGCCCGACAACTGCGCGGGACGACGCTGAAGCAGGCGTTCGATGTGCAGCAGGCTCGAGACCTGCTCGACGGCAGCGGCGATCTCGCTCGAAGAACGGCGGCGTGCCCGCAGCGGCGAAGCGATGTTCTCGTACGCCGTGTGTCGCGGGTAGAGGGCGTAGCTCTGGAAGACCATGGCCAGGTCGCGTGCGGCCGGGGTGTCAGCGGTCGCGTCCCTCCCGTCCAGATGCACCGACCCGGCGTCAAGCGTCTCAAGGCCGGCGATCGCCCGCAGGGTCGTCGTCTTGCCTGCCCCGGAGGGCCCGAGCACGACGAAGAACGAGCCGTCCGGCACGTCCAGCGTCACCCCGTCCAGGGCCTGGACCGCACCGAAGGACTTGCGCAGCCCGTGCACTGTCACGGTTCCCATCAGGCCACCAACTCTTCCGTGTTCAGGTCGTAGACCGCCGGGGTCCCGCCGGCGTGCCGCAGTCCGACCGAGGCGTCAGCGGCGAAGCGGACAGTCGTTGGCATCCGAACCCGTACGTCGCGCTGGCCGCCGTGGTCGACCACGTAGATGATCTCGTCGCCCAGCCACTCCGCCGAGACCACGCGGGCCGGGACTGAACGCTCCGCTCCTGGTTCTGTGACTTCCAGCGCCTCCGGCCGGACGCCTGCGACGAGGGAACGGTCGCGTGGCAGGCCTGGCGGTGGCGTGAGGACCAGTCCGCCCTTGCTGCGCAGCTCCCCGTCGGCCACCTCCACCTCGATCAGGTTCATCGGCGGGGAGCCGATGAACTCGGCGCAGAAAAGACTCGCCGGACGGTTGTAGACCTCCAGCGGCGTGCCGATCTGCTCGACGCGGCCTTTGTTGAGGATGGCGATTCTGTGACCGAGCGACATCGCTTCGACCTGGTCGTGGGTGACGTAGACCATCGTGGTCCCCAGCTGCCCCTGGAGGTGTTTGATCTCCGTGCGCATGTCCGCCCGCAGCTCCGCGTCCAGATTGGTCAGAGGTTCGTCCATAAGGAATGCGCGTGGACGCCGCACCAGGGCGCGAGCAAGCGCGACGCGCTGCTGCTCCCCGCCGGACAGCCGGCGCGGTCGCCGGTCCATGAGCGGACCAAGCCGCATCAGCCGGGCGGCCTCGTCGACCCGCTTGCGCACCTCCGCCTTGGGCAGTCCCTCGGCCCGCAGTGGAAACGCCAGGTTGTCGCGGGTCCTCAGATGCGGGTAGAGAGCGTAGAACTGGAACACCATGGCGATGTCGCGCTCGGCGGGCGGCAGGTCGTTGACCAGCGTGTTGCCGATGCGGATGTCGCCCGTCGTCTGCCTCTCCAGGCCGGCTATGGCGCGCAGCGTGGTCGTCTTGCCGCAACCCGAAGGGCCGAGCATCACGAACAGCTCGCCGTCGACGATGGACAGGTCCACATGGTCAACTGCGACCGTCCCGTCCGGGTAGCGCTTGTGCAGGGCGGTCACCTCGATGCCCGCCATCAGCGTCGCACCGCCCCGAGGGTCACACCGGCGACGAGGTGCTTGCGCACCAGGTAGGCAAAGACGAGCACCGGTAGGGCGAACACTACGGAGGAAGCGGCCACCAGACCCCAGTCCACAGTGGTGCCACCGATGAGGCCGGCGATGGCGGGTGGGGCCGTCCGCACGTCGTCGCTGGAGGTGAGGAAGATGGCGAACACGAACTCGTTCCACGAGAAGATGAGTGCGAAGACCGCCGTCGCGGCGATGCCGGGCACGAGCAGGGGGAGGGTAAATTTCCAGAACGCCTGCAAGCGGGTGTAGCCGTCGAGCATGGCGGCATCTTCGTACTCCGCGGGCACCTCGTCGACGAACCCCTTCATCATCCAGATCGTGAACGGGAGGTTGAACGCGGTGTAGATGAGGATCAGGCCGAGTTGGGTGTTGATGAGCCCGACTTGGCGGTACATGAGGAAGATCGGGATCACGACCACCACGGGCGGCATGAAGCGGGTGGACAGGATGAAGAACAGCTGGTCCTTCTTGGCCTTCACGGCGAGGCGTGAGTAGGCCCAGGCCGCCGGGACCCCCAGCACGGTGGCCAGCACCGTGGAGACCCCGGCGACCACGACGGAGTTGAGGAACGAGACGGACAAGCCCGAGCGACCACCGCCGGAGGAGACGAACACGTCCTTGAAATGGTCCAAAGTGACCTTGAAGTCGAAGAACTTGGCCGGGATGGCGTAGACGTCCCGGTTCTCCTTGATGGATGTTTCGATCATCCACAGGACCGGAAAGAGCATGACGACGGCCAGCACGGTCAGCAGCGCGACCTCCATCACGGAGCGGCCCCGGCTGCCAAGGCGGCGCGTAGGGGGCGGGTGATCCGGGACAGGACCTGTGGACACGGCGTCGTCGACGGAGACGGCCATTAGTTCTCCTTGAGCCTGTTCAAGTAGCGCAGGTAGAGCTGCGTGAGGATGATGACGACGAGGACCATGAGGATCCCGTACGCCGAGGCGGTGCCGGTGTTGAAGCCCAGGAAGGCGACCTTGTAGACGTGGAACGACAACGTCTCGGTGGACACCCCCGGCCCTCCGCTGGTGAGGATGTAGACGAGGTCGAACAGCCGGAAGGCCTCGATGGCCCTGAACAGCACGGCAATGAGGAGCAGCGGCCACACCAGCGGAAGAGTGATGGTGCGGAACCGGAACCACTCGGACGCCCGGTCGATCGAGGCGGCCTCGTACAAGTACTTGGGGACCGCGGTAAGGCCCGCGAGTGCGATGAGCATGATGAACGGCGTCCATTGCCAGGTGTCGACCACGATCAGGGAAAGCAATGCCGTTCGCTGCTGGGTGAGCCACTCCACCTGCCCCAGGCCGAGCGAGTCGAGCATGCTGTTGATCACGCCGAACTGCGCGTCGAGCATGAATCGCCAGAACAGCCCGACCACGACCGGCGACAGCATCATCGGAACCAGGAACAGTGTGGTCAGCAATCCTCGCCCGTGCGTGCGCCGTGAGATCAGGTAGGCGATGCCGAAACCGAGCACGGTCTGGAGGGTGACCGCACCGACCACATAGATCAACGTCGTCAAAGCCCTCTGGTGGACCTGCGCCGAAGTCAGGACGGCGGTGTAGTTCTGGAACCAGACGAGATTGGCGGGCCCTCCACGGGTGGCCGAGTAGTCGGTGAAAGACAGGTACAACGCCCACAGCAACGGGAACACCGACATCGCGAGCAACAGCAGCAGCGCGGGGGAGATGAAGGCCACGGCGAGCCAGCGGTCGCTCAATCGGCGGGACCGCCCCGGTGCAGGCGGCGCCGCAGACGCCACCTGCCCGGGGTGATCGGTCGTCAGAGGGACGAGGTCACTCACAGCCCGCCGCCGCCCTTGCGGCCGCTGTCGAGCACCTTCTGCTGCTCCTTGGCGATCTCGTCGAGCGCGTCCTTCGGACTCTTCGCGCCGTTGAGAGCCGCGTTCACGTTGGTGTTCTCAATGTCGACGAGGCGCGCGTACTCGGGCACGTTCCACATGTCCCGCAAACGCGGAACCGAGTCGGTGTACACCTTGTTGAACGGCGCGGCATTGAGGAACTCGGGCGACTCCAGGGCGTCCGTGCGCGATGGCACGCCACCGGCCGCGGCCCACATCTTCTGGATGTCAGCCTGCTCGAACCACTTCATGAAGTTCAGTGCCTCCGCCTGGTTCTTCTCGGCGGCGTAGGCCGATATGTGCATCCCCATGCCGCCGAGCGGCACCAGGTTCGTCTTCTGGGTCGGCAAGGTGGCAAAACCCAGCTTGTCGAGAATCTTCTCCCGCGAGGTGCCGAGCGTCGACTGCTTCGGGTCAAGCAGGCCGCCGCTCGCGGCGATCCATTGGAACGCGATGCATGCCTTGCCCTGGGCGACCGCCGCGTTGACCTCGTCGATGAACCAGTTGCCGGAGCCCTTGGCGGTCAGCGGCTTCATCTTGTTGACCAGGACGTCCATCGCCTCCTGCCCCGCCGCGTCGTTGAGGACGCCCTCGATCTTGCGGTCCTTGGAGTTCCAAAGGTTGCCGCCGTAGACGCCGTTGACCGTGTTGTAGGTGACGGCCGCGGCGTCGGAGCCGTTGGCCTGGTGGAAAGCCAGCCCGCTGACGCCCGGGTTGTCCGCCTGGCACTTCTCGGCGGCCGAAATCATCTCGTCCCAGGTCTGCGGTGGCTTGTCGCCGATCAGGTCCTTGCGGTAGATCATCGTCCAGGTGTCGCCGAGCAGCGGCAGGCCGTACAGGCTCGCGTTCTCGTCGCGCTGCCCGGTCTCCGCCTGGGGGAACTGGCCGTAGGCCGCCAGCAGGTACGGGTTGTAGGCCTTGACGTCGATGTTCTGCTTGACGAAGTCGGTGATGTCGAGGATGTTGCCGTTCGTCACGGCCTCGCCGATGTGTTGCGAGTCCAGGATCGCGATGTCGAAGTCGGTCTTGCGCGCGGCGAACTGGGTGAACATCGCGTCGTGCCAGTTCGCGTTCGGCACGGTGTTGACCTTGACGGTCACGTTTGGCCGAATCTTCTTGTACTCCGCGTTCGCGAAGGCTTCCAGCGCCTGGGCAGGGGGCCACTCGAACCAGACGAAGCTGAGGGTCAGCGGATCCTGGGTGAGCGTCGGGATGGTCGCCGGTGCCTTGGGGGCGCTCGCCTCCGCGCCGTCGTCCTCGCCGCCGCCGCAAGCCGCCACGGTCGTGGCCACCAGCATGGCCGCCGTCGCTAGCCGCACCCTTCGACCGAGTCGTCCTATTCGCTTTTGATGCCGCATCTTCTGGCCTGCTTTCTGGGTGGGGGACTTCTGGAGTTGCTGGGTTGGTCAGGCGTATTGCCGTGCTGTCGGAGGGCCGACCCGCAGACCGGCGTCACGAGTACGCCGCGACGTACTGGGTCTTCATGCAGTCGAGAAGTCCTTCGGTCCGTGCGCGGCCCGGTGGCGAACCGAGCAGGACGTCGAGCATGCTCATGGGAGCTTCAGGTGATCGAAGTAGAGCGCTGACAGGCTGTTCCGCGAGGTGCAGGATGGCTAGCATCCGTCACCTTTCCTATACGATCCGAGTGGGCGTCAGCATGCAGCAGCGTTGCGACCGATGTCAACAGGTTCGCGAAGACGCTAGAAGGGACCTCACGACACGATGGACGACGAAGCGATGATCGCGCGGGGCCGTGGGGCCGTGACGGGCGGAATGCCGCCGGGAAGATCTCGCGGCCGGCTTGCCGACGAGGTGTACGACACGCTGCTCGGACAGCTGATGTCGCTACGGATCGAGCCCGGCTCCCGCGTCACGATCGACGTCCTGGCGCGAGAGCTGGGGGTCTCGCAGACGCCGATCCGAGACGCTCTGAACCGCATGGAGGCCGAGGGCCTCGTCGTGCGTGTGCCCCATGCTGGCTACCGCATTCCCCCCCAGATCACCCACCGCCGATTCGAGGACATGCTCGAGGTCCGCCTGCTCCTCGAGCCGGCGGCGGCCCGCAGATCCGCCGAACGCGCAACCTTGGAGCAGGTGGCCGGTCTGCAACGACTGCTGGAGGAGATGGCGGAGCTGGAGGGGGGCACCGGGCTCATGGCCTATGGCGCCTTCGGGCTACGCGACGCCGCTTTCCACGATCTCATCGCCCTGAGCGCGGAGAACCAGGTCATCCGCGAGGCGCTCGCTCGCCTGCACGCGCACGTGCACCTGTTCCGGCTTCTCCACGACACCCAGGTCACCCACTTGGCCATGGCCGAGCACGAAGAAATTCTGGCCGCGATCGCCGCGCGTGACCCCGACGCCGCCGCCTACGCCATGCGCCGGCACATCCTGCGGTCCGGCGACCGGTTCCGACGATTGTTCGACGAGGTCAAGACCGCGGACGGAGTGGCGGTAGAGGCTTGACGGGCGGCCTGGGCCGAGGAATGCTAACGCAATCGGATCGGATTGGATCCACCTCACCCGGCCCCAGACGCGAGGAGAAGCAGGTGCCCAGAGCGCTGCTCCTGACCGGCGACGCCGCCGAGGAGCTCGACACCATGTATCCCTACTATCGCGTGCAGGAGGGCGGCTGGGACGTTGACGTCTCGTCACGGACGATGCGCGACGTGCAGCTGGTCATCCACGAGTTCGACCCCAACTCCGATGCCTACGTGGAGAAGAACGGCCGAAAGTTGCCGGTCGACGTGCCCTGGGCCGAGGTCGACGTCGAGCGCTACGACGCCCTCATCATCCCCGGGGGTCGTGCCCCCGAGTGGATCCGGGTCGACGCCGACGTCCGGCGCATCACCGAGCACTTCTTCGCGCGCGACCTCCCGATCGCGCTGGTGTGCCACGGCGCGCAGGTGCCAGCGGTGTACGGGCTGCTGAAGGGTCGAAAGACGGCGTGCTTCCCGCCCATCACCGGCGACATGGAGAACGCGGGCGCGACGGTCATCGACGCTCCCGACGTCGTGGACGGCAACCTCGTCTCCTGCCGGGGGTGGCCGGACATGCCGCAGTTCGGCAGGGCGATGATGGAGCTCTTTTCGAAGTCCGTCAACTCCGCATCGGCATGAGCACACCTGACCTGCCCCGGTGACGGCGCTTCGGACCGTCACAGTCGACGGCTCCCCCGTCCACGTCCTGGAGAGCGGCACCGGGCCCGCGGTCCTGATGCTGCACGGCTCCGGACCCGGCACCACCGGGTCCGGCGCCTGGGCAACGACGGCGCAGGCGCTGGGCACGTCGTGGCACCTGGTGGCTCCTGACCAGGCGGGGTTCGGCCGTACACCAATCCCGGCGGGCTCCAGGGGTGGGCTCCGGCTGTGGACGGAGCAGGCCGCGGGCCTGATGGATGCTCTCGGTGTCGAGCACTACGCCGTGGTGGGTCACTCCATGGGCGGTGCCGTGGCGCTGGCGTTGGCGGCCGCGCGTCCCGAGCAGGTCACCCGTGTCGTGGCGGTCTCGACGATGGGCGCCCCCGGAGCGCCGCTGTCCGCCGATCTCGACGCGATCTGGGCCGCCCCCGCCGGCCCGCTCGGGGCACGAGACATGTTGAGTCGCCTCGTCTTCGACCAATCGCTCGTGACCGAGTCTGCCGTCGACGCCCGTGCAGCTGCGATGCGAGCGGGGGCGGCCGCGTTCGCGTCGTTGTTCCCTCCACCTAGGGCACGGTGGGCCGACGATCTCGCCCTCTCGGCGCAAACGCTGGCTGGGGTCCGCGCGCCCGTGCTGCTCATCCACGGCGCCGAGGACCGAGTCACCCCGATCGGGACGGCAGCCCTGCCCCTGCTCGAACACCTGGCCCAGGTCCGTCTGTACGTGTTCGACCGATGCGGGCACGTGCCGGCGATCGAGCACCCGCACGACTTCAGGCGGCTCCTGTCGTGCTTCCTCCGCCAGGAGCTGACGAACGGACGCGGATGAGGAGTTCGCGGTCGCCGTACTCGGCAATGCTTTCCAGGGCCTGCCGATCCAAGGATGCTCGTCCCGAACAACTCACCGCGCTCACTCCGCGCGAACGCGAGATGGTCGCTCTTGTCGCGACCGGTCTGTCCAACATGGAGATCGCCGACCGGATGTATCTCAGCCCTTTCACCGTCCGCGCCCACGTGCAGCGCGCCATGACCAAACTGGAGGCACGCGACCGCGCGCAACTCGTCGTCATCGCCTACCAGACCGGTCTGGCCCGCGCTGAACCCGACGGCGGCACCGACCCAGGGTTAAGCAGATAGCCAGCCTTGAATTTATCGGAAAACTTCCGTAAAGTTTTCGGCGATCCGTTGGCCACGACATCAGGGAGCCTTCGATGATCGTCAGCCGTACTCACGCCGCGTTGGCGTCGATCGTGGCCGTACTTCTCGGCACGGCCGGGTCGCTGTCCATTCCGGCCCAGCCCGCAGCAGCCGAGCCTTCCCCACCGCTGCCCACCACCTTCGAGTGGAAGTCCAGCGGGATTCTCGTCAGCCCCCAAGCCGATGCCGCACACCCCGTCGTTTCCGTCAAGGACCCGACGGTGGTGCGGTTCAACAACCGGTGGTACGTCTACGCCACGACGGCGAACACGGCGGGCAACTGGAGTCTCGTCCACTTCAACTTCGCCGAGTGGTCCGAAGCCGCCTCCGCCCCTCAGTACCACATCGACCGCAACCCTGCCATCGGCAGCGGCTATCGGGCCGCACCGCAGCTGTTCTACTTCGCGCCCAAGCGCAAGTGGTACCTGGTGTACCAGACCGGGTTGCCGTCTTTCTCCACCGCCGACGACCCGGGCCGCCCGGAGACCTGGACCGCGCCCCGAAACTTCCAGGAGACGATGCCCGCCATCGTGCGCGACAACATCGGAAACGGCTTCTGGCTCGACTACTGGGTCATCTGCGACAAGGTCAACTGCTACCTGTTCTCCTCCGACGACAACGGGCACCTGTACCGAGCGCGGACCACCGTCGCGGAGTTCCCGAACGGCTTCCGCGACACCGTGATCGTGATGCGGGACCCAGACCGGTTCCGCCTCTTCGAGGGAGCCTCCGTCTACCGGATCAAGGACACGAACACCTACCTGCTGCTGGTTGAGGCGATCGGCACCGACGGCCGCCGGTACTACCGATCCTGGACGGCAGAGGGCATCGACGGCGAATGGACACCCCTGGCCGACTCGGAGGCCGAGCCCTTCGCCAGATCCAACAACGTCGCCTTCGGCCCACGCATACCCACGTGGACCCACGACATCAGCCACGGCGAGCTCATCCGCGCCGGCATCGACCAGACGATGACCATCCGGCCGTGCAACCTACGGCTTCTCTACCAAGGCATGGACCCGTCCGCCGGCGGCGACTACTCCCAACTCCCATGGCGCCTCGGACTGCTCCGCCAGACCAACTCCCCCTGCTGACCTGACGCGCCGCGCACGGGTTCGCCCTTGCCGCCTCCCTACGCGCCTTGCGGAGCGGAACGGTCGGCGAGTGCGCGGCGGGCGATCGCGAGGAAGTTGGCGGCGGTGCGGGACGGGCCCGGCGACAGCCAGGCGGCGGCGAGCGGGACCTCGGGTGCGCCGCGAACGGCTCTGAAGGCAAGTCCCGGGCGCCCGGCCGCCGCGATGCCGCGGGTGACGAAGCCGATGCCGGATCCCGCGACCACGAGGCTGGCGAGGGCGGTCACCGGGGTGACCTCCTGTACCACCCGGGCGACCGCGCCGGCCTGCGCGAAGGCCGCCATCAGCCGGTCGTACAGGTGCGGGCCGATTGCCCGTGCCGAGGCCAGCAGTGGCTGGCGATCCAGGTCTGCGAAGGTGAGGTCGTCGCGATTCGCGAGCGGGTGTGCCTCCGGGAGCGCGAGCACCAGCTGTTCGGCGGGTAGCTCCTGGATGGCGAGGACCGGAGGGCGAAGCGGTGGATGCAGGA
The DNA here is from genome assembly GCF_052068095.1 of Phytohabitans sp. LJ34. Lineage (NCBI taxonomy): Bacteria > Bacillati > Actinomycetota > Actinomycetes > Micromonosporales > Micromonosporaceae > Phytohabitans > Phytohabitans sp. LJ34. The sequence continues at coordinate 461,063 of NZ_JBQHDG010000004.1, forward strand.
GGCCGAGGTCGACCTCGCCACCGACGAGGGCTTCTTCCAACTCGGGCGAGCTGCGTTCGACAAGGTCGACGACCACGTCGGGATACCGCGCCCGAAACTGGTGCACGGCGCGAGGCAGGGACGTGTAGAAGGCGACAACCGTGAATCCCAGTCGCAACCGACCCGATTCGCCGCGTGCCGCGCGCCGTGCCGCGGTGCGTGCGGCTCGCCCGGCGGCCAAGGCCTCCCGCGCCGCGGGCAGGAACGCCCGTCCCGCCTCGGTCAGCGCCACCGACCGCCGGTCGCGGTCGAGCAGCGTGACACCCACCTCGGCTTCCAGGGAACGGATGCGGCCGCTGAGGGCCGGCTGGCTGAGATGCAACGACGACGCTGCCCGGCCGAAGTGCAGTATTTCGGCCACCGCGACGAAGCACTCCACGGATCGAAGATCCACTCGCTGATCGTATCTCGTTATCACAGGCGACCAATTTCGGCTTGGCGCCGATCACTCCTCCTCGGCAGGTTGGAGGCCGACAGCCGCATGCGTTCAGGAGGACAGCGATGACCCGCCGCTTCACCATCGCGACCGTCGCGTTGCTCTGCCTTCCCGGCGTGACCGCCGGTACGGCTCCGCTGGCACAAGCCAAGGAACGACACGTCCCGGCCTTGCAAGGACGGATCGTCGCCGTTTCGGACGGCGACCACCTGGCCAGCACCTACGGCGACGGCGTGCTGTCGCCGGAGAGTGCCGGGTTTCGTGACCTGGTCACCGTCCTCGACCTGAACGGCGACCGCGTGGACACGGCCTCGGTGGAGGCCTCCAACTCGGTCACGGCCGCTCCCGAGATCCTGGCCCTGTCGGCGGACGGCCGCACCGCGTTCGTGGTCGAACGGCTGGGTCAGCGGCCACCTGGCGGCACGACCGTCAGAGACCTCCCGCCCGGCGACAAGCTGACCGTGCTGGACGTGTCTGGCTCCGCCGCGCCTCGTGTCCACGATGTCGCCACCGTCGCGTCGATGCCGGAGGCTCTCGCCGTGAGTCCGGACGGCTCCGCCGTGGCGATCGTGGCCAATCCGGACGGACGGTCTGTCCTGCAAATCATCCGCTGGGACAACCACCACCGCCGCCTGGGCACGCCGCGGACGATCGACCTGGCGGCGCTCGGCGTCACCGCACCCCGGGGCGATCTCGTGACGAACGTGCAATGGCATCCGTCCGGACGGTTCGTCGCGGTCAACGTCACGAACCGTGACCGGGTGGCGTTCGTCGAGGTGGGGTCGCGGCCTCGGCTCTTCGGAAACCTGGTGACGACCGGAAAGGACCCCTTCGTCGGCCGCTTCACGCCCGACGGCAGGCACTACCTCACGTCGAACTGGGGCCGCGACCTCACCGCACCCGACGTCGAGGGCCGGTTGCCGGACCAACCGTCGACCGTCGGTGTCATCCGGCTAGGCGCATCCGGGGCCGGTGAGCATGCCCGCCACCGCGTCGTCGCCACCGCGCCCACCGACCGGTCGTCGGAAGGACTCGCCGTCAGTCCTGACGGGCGGTTGGTCGCCACCGTCAACATGCGCGGCACCGCGTTGCCGCCCGACTCGCCCGAGTACGACGAGCAGGCCTCGGTCAGCCTGCTGCGGCTCGACCCGGCGAGCGGGCGGTTGTCGAACGCGCGAACGGTCCTCTTCGACGGTGTGCTACCCGAAGGCGGCACCTTCGACCCGTCCGGCCGTTGGTTCCTCGCGACGGTCTACCAGGACACGCCGGGCGTACAGATCTTCCGTGTCGCGACCGGCGAACTGGTCGCGGACCGGAAGATCGACCTCCCGCATGGCGTCCACCACGTCGTGATGACGCCCGCGCGTCACGGCCTGGCGTCGCGGTAGGCCGGCTCACCAAGCTCCCGCTCGCCGTGCGACAGCCGCCATCCGCCAACGCCTCCGCTGGCCAACGTCCATCGTGGATGGTTATCGCCATGGTGTCAGCGGTACGCGCCCCAGGTGACGTAGTGGTACCCGGTGCTTTCGGTGATCGCATAGAAGTGCGCCGCCGCCCATCGGGTGGCCGCCTCGCGTAGAGCCGGTGACCCGGAATTGAGGTACACCACCGCGATCGACACCTGGTTGAGCTGCCCAAGCAACTCACACAGCGTCTCTTCGGTGCCCGGCAGCCCCAGCATGATGGCGAGGAAGATGATCCGGTTCTTAGCCGGGTCGGTGGCGGCAAGCCGCCGCAACGCGATGAGGTAAAGCTCGATCGGTGCGGCCACGAGCTTGTCACGCACCGCCCGCCCGGTCGGCTGCGTCGCACTGCCGGCGCCGGTCAACACGTCGGCGCCCTGGCGCAGCAGCCACTCCACGTCGGCCAACTGGCGCATCTGCTCGGGAACGAGGCCGTAGCTATTCAGCACCCCCTCGTCCGCCCCGTTCTCGACCAGATACCTGATGGCGTGCACCTGGCACTCGTAGTGGGCCAGGTGCAGCGGCGTGTTCCCGTCCTGGTCGGCCGCGTTCAAGTCGGCACCCTGTTCGATCCACTCGGACAGCAGCGCTACGTTGCCGCGCCGGGCCGGGCTGTGCAGGGTGGGCGCCGGCTTGCCGCGCTTGGCCGCCATCAGCCCGAACACGAGCCACAGCAGCAAGAACACCGCCGCGACGGCCAGCGCCACCAGCAATCCGGCGTCCATGACGGTCAGGCTCGGGTCAGCCTGAGTACCGCCTTGCCCCGCACCACCGCCGGCACCGTGAACCGGACCTTGCCCATCTCGACCCGCGCCCCCGGATGCACGATGAACGTACCGGTCGCCGGCACCTCCGCCGTCGCTCCCTGTATCGAGACCTGGCAGCGGTCATCGCCCTCGCAGGAGAAGCGGCCACCACCGGTCATCGCCGCCAGCAGCCAGATCTCGTCCCCCTTGATCGAGTACACATTGACGGAGTAGAGGCCGAGGCTCTGGTTGAACTCGATCACCTTCCCCGCGCTCACGGTCACCTCACACCGGCCGTCCCGGCAAGCGGACAGCCGCGTGCCGTCAGCGGCCTTCGGCAGAACGGTGGGCGCGGGCGTACGCGTGGGTGACGGCGTCACCGTCGGCGACGGTGAGAGCGAGCCGGCCGGGGTAGCCGGCGTGCCCGACGCGGTAGGCCTGGCCGCACCCGGCTCCGAGCCAGCCGCACAGGCAGCCAAGGCAATGACCGCGGAAGCAGTGACCAACCAGCAGACGAAACGGACTTTGGCCACCACATAGACCATCTCAACACAACCGCCCGCTCCCCCGCGATCCCCGAAGAAATGGCCATCCGGCCGATACCTGGAGCGCCGCTGGTGCGTGCGCTCGGCACCTGGCTCGGCCACCCGGCCTGAGCGGCGCATTAACCGTCGTCTCAGGTTCGCTCACTACGAAGTACCCAGCAGGCCGCTGCGAGTACGTGGCGGGCCGCTACGAAGCAGGCATCAGACAAGCGTGGAATCCATGTAGGAGGCTAGTGATGGCAGTCAACGCAGCGCCGCCCGGGAAAGCGCCGGCCGGTCGGTTGGCAGGGCGGTGGGTGCCGTGGTTGGTGATCGGATTGTGGGTGGCCCTGGCGGCGGTCATGGTGCCGCTGAGCGGGAAGCTGAGCTCGGTCACCACCGACAGAGCCGTGGACACCCTGCCGGCCAGTGCCGAGTCCACCAAGGTGGCGGTGCTGGAGGACAGTCTCCCCGGCGGTGAGGACAACACGTTCGTCTTCGTGTACCACCGCGCCAGCGGCATGACCGACGCCGACCGCGCGACGGTCGAGCGCCACTACAACACCCTTGCCAAACGGTACCCGCCGAAGGCGACGGCGGCGGCCGGCGAGGACGACGAGGGCCCACCGACGAGTCCCTCCACCGACGGCAAGGCGATGGTGTTCACCCTCGATGTGAGCACGACCTACGGCGGACCGGAGACCATCGTCGGCCCGTTGCGTGAGGCCGCGAAGGACCGCCCCGCCGGCCTGGAACTCGACGTGACCGGCCCGGCCGCGGTCGACGGCGACATGGACGCCGTCTTCGACGGCATCGACATGCAGGTCTTCCTCACCACCGTCGTCGTCGTCACGCTCCTGCTGATCCTCACCTACCGCAGCCCGGTGTTGTGGTTAGTCCCGCTCGTGGCCGTGGGCGCGGCCGCACTGACCGCGATGGCGACCGTCTACCTGCTCGTCAAGGGCTTCGGCATCGTGGTCAACGACCAGAACTCGGCGCTGTTGACGATTCTGGTGTTCGGCGTCGGCACGGACTACGCGCTGTTGCTCATCGCCCGGTACCGGGAGACACTGCACCACCACGAGAACGTCCGGGTCGCGATGGTCCACGCGCTACGCGGAGCGGCGCCGGCCATCGTCGCGTCCGCGGCCACCGTGATCGCCGGCCTGCTCTGCCTGCTCGTCGCCGACCTGAACAGCACCAGCGGGTTGGGCCCGATCGGCGCGGCCGGCATCCTGTGCGCGCTGGTGGCCATGCTGACGCTGTTCCCGGCGGTGCTCGTGGTGCTCGGCAGGCGGATCTTCTGGCCGGCCATCCCGCGGTTCAGCACGGCCGTGGAGGAGAAGCCGGGGCTGTGGGGACGGCTCGGCACCGCCATCAGCCGCCGCCGGTGGGTGGCGACGCTCAGCTCGCTCGGAATCCTGGGTCTTCTCGCCATTGGGCTGGCGGGCAACACCGGCGCCCTGCGGGAGCAGGACCAGTTCCTGTCCGCGCCGGAGTCGGTCACCGGCTTCACCGTTCTCCGCCAGCACTTCCCGGAGCTGGGCGGCCAGCCGATGACGATCTTCACGCGGCCGGCGTACCAGGAGCGGGTGCTCGACGTCGTCAAGAGCACTCCCGGTGTGGCAGCGGCCATCCCGGGCCAGACCAGCGGAGGCTGGGCCGATATCTCCGTGTTCCCGACCGACGCGCCGGACACCACTGCGGAGTACGACACGATCAAGCGGGTGCGCACCGCCGTGCACGCGGTGAACGGGGCGGAGGCGATCGTCGGCGGGCCGAGTGCGGAGAACCTCGACACCGAGGTGACCACCAGGCGCGACGAGAAGCTGGTGATCCCGCTGGTGCTCGCCGTCGTCCTGATCGTGCTCGGGCTGCTGCTGCGCGCGATCGTGGCCCCGCTGGTCCTGATGGCCACCGTGGTCGTCTCGTTCGCCGCGGCCTTCGGCGGCAGTGTGTTCGTCTTCGACACGATCCTCGGGTTCAAGGGGATCGACTATTCGGTGCCGCTGCTGGCATTCCTGTTCCTGGTGGCGCTCGGCGTCGACTACAACATCTTCCTGGCCAGCCGGGCCCGGGAGGAGACCGTGCGTCTCGGCACCAGAGAGGGCATGCTCAAAGCCCTCTCGGCCACCGGTGGCGTCATCACCTCGGCCGGCGTAGTCCTGGCGGCCACGTTCGCGGTCCTCGCCACGCTTCCGCTGGTGATGCTGATCGAGGTCGGGTTCCTGGTCGCCTTCGGCGTGCTGCTCGACGCCCTGCTGGTGCGGTCGGTCCTGGTGCCCGCCCTTACCCTGCTGATCGGCCGGCGGATCTGGTGGCCGAGCCGGCTGTCCCGACCGGTGGAGCCGCCGGACGGTCAACGGCCGCTCGTGGACTATGAGGAGCCCGCGCTGCAACGGTGAGCGCGGCGGGACAGTCGAAATCCGGGACGGGCTCAGGCCCGTCCCGGATCTTTGTCATGACCCGGCGGCCGTCGCCGTGTCCGCCGCCCTTGTCCCGCGCCGCCCGCTGCGGTGGGTCCTGGCGCCGCGCGCCGTGGCTGTCCTGGCGCCGTGCCGCGGCGGGTCAACGCACCACCGTGTCCTCCCCGGCGGTGGGCCGCGTGATCCGAGCGGGCGAGGCAGCGGCCGGAAGGCTGACCCGCAGCAGCGCGCCACCGCGTGCGGACCGGGCGACGGTGACCCGGCCGCCGTGGGCGTCGACGACCCGCTGCACGATCGACAGCCCCAGACCGGATCCCGGCAACGCCCGGGCGCTGTCGGCACGGTAGAACCGGTCGAACACCCGCGGCGCGTCGGCGGCGTCGATGCCGGGCCCGGCGTCGTCGACCTCGAGCACCGCCGACGCGCCCTCGGCACGGAGCCGGACCTGGACCGGCTGGTCCGCGGGAGACCACTTGCCGGCGTTGTCGATGAGGTTGAGCACCGCCCGCTGGAGCGCAGCGGGACGCCCGCTCACCCACACGGAGGTCACGTCGAGCGCGACCTCGATGTCGGGCACACGGGAACCCGCGCGGGTCACGGCGGCCACCACCACGTCGGCGAGGTCGAGCACCTCGGTGCTCTCGTCGCTGACGTCACCGCGCGCCAGGTCGGTCAACTCGGCGGCAAGGGTGCTCAACTCGGCCACCTGGGCGCCGAGATCGTTGAGCAGCCGGGTCCGGCTCTCCGCGGCCAGTGCGCTGTCCAGGGTGCCGCGCCGATCGAGCCGGATCAGCAGCTCGACGTTGAGGCGCAGGCTGGTGAGCGGGGTCTTCAGCTCGTGGGCGGCGTCCTCGGCGAGCAGCCGCTGTGCCCGACGGGAATCCCGGAGCGCGGCGAGCATGTCGTTGATCGACCGGATCAGCCGCCGGATCTCCCCACCGCCCTCCTCCGGGATGTCGGCGTCGAGATCCCGGGTGTGCGCGACACGGACCGCGGCGGCGGTCAGCCGGTCGATCGGCGCCAGCCCGGTCCGCGCCACGGCCCGGCCGACGATGGCGCCCCCGGCCACGCAGAGCAGCCCGATCAGCAGCATGCCCAACCCGAACCGGTTGAGCGGGTCGTCGTCGGTGCTGCGGGCCACCTGGACCGCGCCGTCGCCCGCCCGCAGCGTGTAGATGAGGTAGCCGTCGTCGCCGGACTCCATCAGGTCGGCCGACGCGCCCCGCACCACGCGTCTGGCCTGCTCGCTGACCGGAGGCAGCGCGGGTTGGCCGGCCGGCGTCCGGATCGAGCCGTCGGGCAGGATGACCCGCACCAGCCGACCGGATCCGGTGTACGGCGGTAGCTGGACCTGCGCCAGACCGGCGCGCTCCGCGTTCGTCGAAAGAACCCGGGAGTCGGCGCGCAGCTGATCCTCCGCGGTGTCCTGGAGTTCCCGGTCCAGCAGCTCGATGGCCACCTGCATGGCCACGAGCACGCTGACCGCGATGGCCGTCGCCGCGATCACCGTCAGCCTGGTCCGCAGCGACCGCCGGCGCCACCATCGGGTCAGCCGTCGCGAGCCCCGGCCGGCGGCGCCCCGGCTCACGGAGAAGTCTCCCGCAATGTGTACCCCAGGCCGCGCAGCGTGTAGATCAGTCGCGGCTCACCCTCGGCCTCCATCTTGCGGCGCAGGTAGCTCACGTACACCTGGAGGTTGTTGGCGGTCGCGCTCATGTCGAAGCCCCAGATCGCCTCGAACAGCGCGTCTCGGGTCAACACCCGGGTCGCGTTGCGCATGAGGACCAGCAGCAGGGAGAACTCGGTCCGGGTCAGGTGGAGCGGCCGCCCGCCCCGCCACGCCTCGAACCTGTCAGGATCGAGCCGGACGTCGGCGAACGTCAGCACCTGCGACTCGTCGTCGCCCGGCCCGCGGCGGCGCAGCAGGGCCCGGACCCGGGCCAGCAACTCCTCGGTGGCGAACGGCTTGGGCAGATAGTCGTCGGCGCCCGCGTCCAGCCCGGCGACCCGGTCGGAGACCTGATCCCGGGCGGTCAGCATGAGCACCGGCAGATCCCGACCCGCCGCCCGCAACCGCCGGCAGGTCTCCAACCCGCCGAGGCGCGGCATCATCACGTCGAGGATCAGCAGATCCGGCGCGTCGCCACCGACCCCCTCGAGCACGGCGAGACCGTTGGCGACGGTGCTGGTGTCGTAACCCTCGACCTGGAGCACCCGCTCCAGCGACTCACGGATGGCCGCCTCGTCATCCGCGATCATGATCCGCACGCCGGCCCGCCCCCCTCCAGTCGATGCTTTTCCGCTCATCCTCCCCGACCAACCTGAGGCCAGGATTAGAGCCGTCGCGGCTGTGGTGCCCGCGGGCCGTGCTCTTACGGATGCAGGCTTCATGAAAGGCGGCGATCGTTCCGCCTCTGTTGCTCAACGACGGTGAGCCAAGCGTCGCACGAAGCCCGACCCACCATGAGAGGTTCCGAGGAGAGGTTTTCATCGCCGGAACGGATCGCCGCCGCGTAGCGATGCGGCAGCTAACCACCGGATCGACGCGGGACGAGCGGCGTGGCGGGGTGGTGTCCGCGGCCTTTCGATGAGTTTTGGTGCTGGGAGCGGTCATAAGGGTTGACGAGCAAACGAAGGAGATGTTGATCATGGCTTTTCCACCCGTTGTCGACTACACGACCTGGCGCGAGGAGCTGGACAAGTTGCGCGCCCGCGAGAAAGCGGCCACCCGGGAGCTCGACGCGATCGCGGCGCAGCGGCGACGGCTCCCCATGGTGCGGATGCCCGACTACACCCTGGTCGGCGCTGAAGGACCGGTCCGGCTCGTCGACATCTTCGACGGCAAGTCGCAGTTGATCGTGTACAACCACATGTGGGAGCCGGACGCGGAGTGGCAGTGCGGCGGCTGCACCAGCTTCACCTCCTCGTTCACCCGGCTGGGCTTCCTCGACAACTACGACGCACGGTTCGTGATCGTCACCCAGGGCCCGATCGAAGCGGCCCTGGCCTACGCCAAGCGCGTCGGCAACACGATGACGTGGTACTCCACCGCCGACAGCCCGTTCGGGGCCGACGTCGACGCACCGCCCGGCGGCGGGTTCGCGATGAACGTGTTTCTGCGGGACGGCGAAACGGTCTACCGCACCTGGCACACGGCCGGCCGCGGCACCGAACAGCTCACCTACACGTTCGCCCTGGTCGACCTCTTGCCCTACGGTCGGCAGGAGCAGTGGCAGGACTCGCCAGAAGGCTGGCCGCAGAAACCCACCTACAGCGGCTGGCTCGACTCACCCGATATCGCACGGTTGTACGGTCCCACCACCTAAACCACCCGCGACCACCACTCCACAACGCCATCGCATCCGATGTCGGTGCACCAAGCGACCCGGGCGTGCCTGAGCGCCGCCCGGGCCGCCCGCGGTTGCCATTCCGACGACGTACGAGCGGCGGTCCTGGGGTGGACGGAGATGGTGTTGAATCCTTCGGTGATCGATTGGCGCTCGACGTGGGATATGCGGGGCGACTCCGGTGTCAGCGTCGGCGTGCTGCTCGACCGGCTCGCGCGCCATGCCGATGCCAGCGCGTGGCACGAACTCGAAGACCGGCTCCTTGTAGAGGGAGAGTGTTGCTGCTCGGCAGGGTTCGCCGCGCTGCCAGAACTCGCCCGGCTCGCGCAGTCCGGCACCAACGAGCATCGCGAGCGGGCGCTGGACCTCGCGGCGCTGATCGTGCGAACTCTGCACCGGTACGTCCACCGGACTCCGCTCACCCCTGCCACGCCCGAGGATTTGACGGGCATCGCCAGGTGGGTACACAGCGTCGCCACCGAGGGCGGCGACGCCACTCTGGCGGACGGCCTCACATACCTGTTTGGCCTGGCCACCTGCGGCATATGTGGCAGCAGGTTCGAACTCGCCGACTGGATCGAGGCCGAGAACAGCCCCGGCCAGCCCATCGACCCGATCGTGCCCCGAACCAACGCTGAACACGAGCTGGAAACGGACGGGTGAAGACGGCCGCGGACGTCACGGCCGCCTTCACCGAGTCCGCTACCCGGCAGCCGAGGTGATCCACCAAGGTGTACCACCACGCGTGTCGCGCCAGGCGTTGGTGGTGCAGTGCACCTCGCCACCGCCGAAGTGCGCCCAAAACAGGTCCTCTACCCAGTGCACCCGGACGCCGCCTCGGGCGAGGGCGCGCTCGGTGGTGGCACGGAACAGGTCCCTGCCGTCGACCACCGGACCGTGCGGGTCCGGTGCGGCGAAGTCGCGGGCGGTCAGCGACAACCCGTTCGGTATGCCCGGGGTGAGTGCGACGAACAGCGGCAGGTCGTTGATCTGCTCGAACAGCACCGGTACGCGGACCATCTCGTCAGGCCGCAGGCCGGTCTCAGCCAGCATGACGGCCACCTGCTTGTCGATGTGGCCGGCGGCGGCCTCGTTGTGAGCCAGGAACGACGGGTCGTCGAGCAGTTCGGCCACAGTTGGCTGGCGCTTGGCGTTGGTGCCGGCGAACAGGCGGGCCGAGCCGGCGCCGTGCGCGTGGGCCTGCCGCAGCAGCCGCTCGGCCAACCGCGGGTCGGCCACCATCAACGTCCAGCCCCGCTCGTTGGTCGCACGTACCACGTGCATCGTCTCGTCGGCGTGTCCGACCAGCAGCCACGAGGTGTCGAGCACCACCGGTGGCTGCTGCCCCTGCGCGACCAGCATCCGGATGAAGTCCGGGTCTGGGGCCAGCTCGCCGCCTCCGGGCGAGGTGCCGTAGACCAGCCGGCCCTGCGGGAAACCGCGGTAGGGCGGTAGCGACTCGATGTTGCCGGTGGCGTTGCGCAAGTCGGTTAGCAGATCGCCGTGCCCCTGGGCGCCGAACTGCTGTACCACGGCCACGTCCGGGCCCCGTAGGTCGCGAAACAGCAGCCGCGCCGCCGGGCGCGGTGTGCGCACTGGGTTGCCGCTGGCATCCGGCAGGTCCCATACATTCGCCGAGCGGATCATCACCCGCATGGTCTGTACCCCGCCGACGGTCGGCATGCTTGCCGTTGCCGGCTCGAAGAGGTCCTGCCACCAGACGTCCTGCCAAAGCCCTTCGGTGCTGGCGATGAACCGGGTCCGCGCGCCGGTCCTGCCCGCTGCGGTTCGGAGCGTGGAGCTGAACGCTTCCCACTCACTTGGCACCCAGTCTCCGATCACGCCACCCCACCACGGCGCGCCAGTTCCTTTGCCCGGCCGGCCAGCGAACACCGTCGTAGCGGGCTGCAAGTCATGCTGGAGCAACAGCGGCGCCACCCGCATCCGGTGGTCGTCCCGCCACCGATGTCCGCGGTCGGTGACGGTCAACGTGAGCAGCACGGTGCCGTCCCACCGCGCGGGGTCGCGGACGATGTCTCGACCCTCGACGGCCAACTCGACGCCGGAGCGGAGCTCCTCGCCGGTGAGCGTGCCGGTGCCCGGCACCAGGGCTCGGAAGTCGTTGTCCCGCTTGACGAACACCCGAGCGTAGGCGTGACGGTCCACGCCCAGCTGTCCGGTCGCCGACCGGCTAAGCCCCGGTGTCGGGCGGACGAAGACCCGCGCCAGGTCTTCGGCGTCCCGAGATCCGTTCACCCGCTCGTCCCCGGCGTCGTGACACGCGGCCAGCGCGGCGTCCACCGCACCACCGAGCGCTTCCAGGTCGGCCGGGTCAACCCGGCAGCGGCGTTGGTCGTCGTCCAGGTTGGGCAGCATGACGGTTGCGCCACTCAGGTGCGGACCACGCGCCGTCGCGCTCGCGCTCGACGGCTGACCGATCAGCGGTACGGCCATCGCCACCACCGCGAGCACGCACAGCTTTTCTCGGTTCCGCACCGTTTCTCCCCGCCTCGCGCCGCTCCGGACGCCTACGACGGTAGAAGCCGAGCGGTTAACGAGCGTCGTTCCATGGGAGGAACCGCATCGGCACCTTCGATGTACCAAGGTGCCTTCACTTGCTGGCCTGTGCGGGTCGCCATTGCACCAGCACCGCGGTGGCATCGTCTTGGAGTTCGTTGAACTGGTGCTCCACGACGGCCCGGACCAGCCGGCGCATGCTTTCCGGGGCGGGCAACTCGTCGTTGAGCGCCCGCTGGACCAGATCGAGGAGGCGGCCGAGGCCGAACCGTTCGCCTTCGGCGTTGAACGCGTCGGTGACACCGTCGGTGTACGCGAGCACCCGATCGCCGGATTGCAGTGATTCTTCGTGCATGTCCGGGCGGCGCTCGGACATGTGATGCAGACCGAGCGGCAAAGCGGTTGGCGCGGGCAGTTCCTTGACCGCCCTGCCCTCCCGCAGTACCTGGGCGCCGGGGTGTCCGGCGTTGATCGTGCGCAGGATTCCGGTGGTGTGGTCGAGCTCGGCGAGGATCGCCGTGGCGAACGAGTTCGGGTGCCGCCGCCGCAGCCACACGTCGATCGCCGCGGCGGTATCGGGCAGGTCCAGTCCGCTGCGGCGGGCGTTGCGGTACGCGTTGATGGTCAGCGCGGCCAGCGTGCTGGCCGCGATGCCATGCCCACAGGTGTCGAATAGCGCGAAGCTGAGCACATCACCGTTGAGGGCGTAGTCGAACACGTCGCCGCCGACGTCGTAGCAGGGCTCCAGGATCGCGGTGACGACTACGTCGTCGGTCGCGAACGTCAACGGCGGCAGCAAACCCCAGACAATCTCCGCGGCCAGATGCATTGGCATCCGCCGCCGCGCCCGCTCGAGCGTGTCACCGTAGGGCCGCCGGTTCTTGACCAGCTGGGCAATGTGTGCGGCGATCTCCATGCATGCGGCCTCCACCTCGTCGTTGACCGCTGCCGGCGAGACGAACTCCAGCACACCGAGCCGTTCGCACCCGTCGACCAGCGGCACCCACAACCGGTCCGGATCCTCAGTAGCGTGCTGCACTTCCAAGCTGATGTACGCCCGCCCGGCAAGGGTTGTCTCGATCGGCAGCTCAGCACCGGTCCCGGCGGTCAGCTCCACCAGCCGCGTCTGCGGATAGTCGGCCAGATAGATCACGATCTGGTCAGCCCCTACGGCCGGAGCGACCGCTGATATGAGACCGGGCAGATGATCTGGCCCAGTCCAGGCAACGGCCGCACGCACACCGCGCAGCGCCTCGGCAACCCCAGCCCGCAAAGTCCCTGCCATCCCATCACCCTAAGCAGGCCTCGACCACACCTCGGCGCTCATCACGACCGCTACCCACGATGAAATGGCTCACTTGGCCTATCAATCACTCGGCGCGCGGGTCACCATGCGCCATTTTTCGTGTCCGCGGGCAGCCTGCGAACCCCGCTGTCGAATCATGGGCGGCACTTGAGTCACATGCCGTCCTGACGGCGCTGTAGGCGTCGGTGTAGCAGCCTGGCCGCCAGCACCGGCATGAGGTGCAGCACGACGATGAGCATGACGGTCAGCACGGCGATCTGGCCGAGGGACAGCCCGTGCGGCGCCAACACCACCCCCGCGCACACGCCGGTGAATAGCGCGTAGATCGCTATCCGCACCACGGTCTCACGCGTCGACGGCTCGGCCTCCTCGTCGGCCCTGCCGGCGCGCTGCCGCAGGGCCGCGACAACCGCCGCGACCGTGAGCAGCGCGGCGAACCACAACGCCCAGCGCGCGACCGTGCCGACGCTGGCGTCGTTGGTCACCGAGGGCAGGGCGAGGGTGGTGACCATGAACACGAGGAAGGCCAGCGGCCAGGTCAGGACAAAGGCAGAAACCGCCGTCAGGATGACCCGTCGCGGCAGACTCACTCCCGGCTCGACCTGTTGTTCGATGCGGACCCGCACCTCTTCCGGAGCCCATACCAGCGGGCGGTCCGCGCCGGCGTCGGGAGTCGGCTGTGACACGTGGGCCAGCCTAGTGGACTCCACCCCTCCCTCATGATCGTCGGGTAGCGCCGGCGGCTCTCACCCCAGGGCCTGCTGTGCTTCCTGCCCGACCACGCACGTGCAGCGATCGCTGAAATGACCCGCCGTGCCCGCTCACGCACCGGTCCCGATCGCCGCTCAGATCGTCGTGCTTTCGCGAACGACGAGGGTGAAAGGCGTCACGACGTCTCGCGGATCCTGGCTGCCGTCGCGGTTTGCGGTGTGAGCGAGGGTGACGGCGGCTTCGGCGATCGCGGATTTGTCGGGAGCGATGGTGGTCAGCCTCGGTGCGGTGTAGTTGCCCTCGTCGATGGCGTCGAATCCGACCACGGCGACGTCTCCGGGCACGCTCAGGCCGCGGTCGCGAAGTGCACATAGGGCGCCGATGGCGAGCAGGTCGTTGAAGCAGAAGACCGCGTCGGGGGGTGCCGGCAGGGCGAGCAGGTGACGCATGGCGGCGGCGCCCTCGGCTCTGCTGTAGCTCGCGGCGCTGACGACCAGGGCGGGGTCCGGCGTGATGGCGGCGGCTTCGAGAGCGCGGAGGTAACCGCGGCGGCGTAGAGCGGCGGTGCCGTGCGGTCCGGGCTGGTCACCGATGGCCGCGATCCGGCGGCGGCCGAGATCGACGAGGTGCGTGGTGGCGGTGGTCGCGGCGGCGACGTTGTCGATGGCGACGTGGTGGGCACGACCGTTCAGCGCGCGTTCGCCGAGCAGGACCAGGGGGGTGTCGATGCCGGACTCGGCCAGGTCGGTGGGGTGCAGGCCGATCGGGCTGAAAATGATGGCGTCGACCAGCGACCGGTGAGCCGCGTCGACGACCGTCAGCTCCTGCTCCCGGACGCCGCCGGTCTGTTCGATGAGGACGGTCCAGTCGTGCCGCGCGGCGGCGGTCATGACCAGGCCGCAGAGTTCGGCGAAGTAAGGGTTGGTCAGCTCCGGCACGGCGAGGGTGACGAAGCCGGTGCGACCCTTGCGGAGGTTGCGGGCGCCGATGTTCGGCACGTACCCGAGCTGCTCGATGGCTTCCTGGACGCGGAGGCGGTTTTGCTCGGTGACGAAGGTGTAGCCGTTGACCACGTTGGAGACCGTCTTCACCGATACGCCGGCGCGGGCGGCGACGTCCTTGAGGGTGGCGGCCATCGATCGTCCTCACTCGTGGGGGTCCTGAGGCTTCAACATACAACGTTGTAAAAAGCTTGCCAAGATCCCTTTACAACGTCGTTCCAACGATGGAACATGATTGAAAATTTCCCCTGAGCGGCAATCTCCCCTGAGCTGGGACGGAAGGTCAACCCATATGAGATCACCATGGAAGATCACAGCGGTCCTGGTCGCAGGGCTGTTGACGGCTACGGGCTGCGGCTCGGGCACGGCCGGCACGGACGACGGCGTAGTCGAGCTGAGCCTGTGGACCGGGTTCACTGGCCCGGACCGCCCCGCGTACGAGGCGCTGGTGAAGCAGTTCAACGACAGCCACCCGAAGATCAAGGTCACCATGGACGTGCAGCCGTGGGACGCCATCGGGCAAAAGCTGCCCGGCGCCTGGGCCACCGGCCAAGGACCCGACCTGGCCACGCCGAACTTCGATCCCGGCGTGCTGTTCAACTACGTCCGCACGAACTCGCTGCTGCCGCTGGACGAGGCGATCGGCGACGGTGACACGAAGATCAACTCCGTGCTGTTTCCGAAGACGGTGACCAGCGCGTTCACCATCGACGGCAAGCTGTACGCCGCACCGGCGAACATGGCGACCCTCGTCCTCTACTACAACAAGGCGATGCTGGCCGCGGACGGTGTGTCGGTGCCGAAAACCGCCGACGAGCTCACCACCGCGGCGAAGAAGCTGACCAAAACCGACGGCGGCAAGGTCACCCAGTACGGCATCTCCCTCGCCGACCGCCAGACCATCCAGATGTGGCCCATCCTCCAGTGGATGAACGGCGGCGACATCGTCGACGCCAAGGGCTGCGCCACGATCGCCGAGCCGGCCAGTGTCCAAGCGTTGCAAACCTGGGCCGACCTGGTGGCCAAGGACAAGGTGAGCCCGGTCGGACAGACCGGCGCCGACGCCGACACGCTGTTTTCCGCCAAGAAGGCCGCGATGGAGATCAACGGGCCGTGGGCCGCCGCCGGGTTCAAGGAAGCCGGCATCGACCTCGGCATCGCCGCCATCCCGGTCGGCCCCGGCGGGCCCGTCACGCTGGCCTCGACGGTCCCGATGGCGATCGGCAAGTCCACCAAGCACAAGGCGCAGGCGCTGGAGTTCCTCGCCTGGTGGACGGGGAAGGCCGCGCAGACCGCGTTCAGCGACGCGTCCGGATTCCCGCCCGTCCGCACCGACGTCACGGCGAGCAACCCGATCGTCGCGCCGTTCGTCGCCGGCCTGCCGCACGCGCGGCTGTATCTGCCGGGCCTACCGACCTCCGCGAAGATCGACGCCGACGTGTACGTACCGCTGATCGGCAAGATCACCCGCGGTGAGCCGGTCCAGTCCTCGGCCGAAGCCGCCGCCGAGGCGATCGATAAGATCACCGGCTGCCAGTCGTGACCTCGACGAGCGTCCGGTCCACCGGGGCAACCCGGTGGACCGGATCGTCCGCCCCGCGTCGCCGGCGCCGGCCGCGACTCAACCCCGCCTACCTGTACGTCGCGCCGAGCCTGCTGCTGATCGGCGTCTTCATCGCCGAACCGATCGTGCGTTCCGGCTGGATGAGCCTGCACGACTGGACCGTCGGCGAGACCACCCATACGTGGGTCGGCCTGGGCAACTACCGCGAGCTGCTCACCGACGAGCGGTTCCACAACAGCCTGCGGGTCACTGGCCTGTACACGGTGGTCGTGACGGCCGGGCAGGTTCTCGGGGGTCTGGCGCTGGCGCTGTGGCTGCGGCGTACCACGTGGCTGACGTCGCTGCTGCGCTCGGCGTTCTTCTTCCCGACCATCGCCTCGTTCGCCGTGGTCGGGGTGGTCTGGAAGTTTCTGCTCGACCCGCAGGTCGGCCTGGTCGACGGCTGGCTGGCCGCGGTCGGGGTGGTGGGTCCGGGCTGGCTGACCGACACCAACCTCGCGCTGCCGGCGGTGATGGCGGTCGGGATCTGGAAGGGCGTCGGCTTCTCGATGATCGTGCTGCTCGCCGCGCTGCAAGGCGTGCCGCATGCCCTCGTCGAGGCGGCCACTTTGGACGGTGCCGGGCGCTGGCAGCGGCTGCGTGCCGTCATACTCCCCGAACTGCGCCCCGCATTGCTGTTTACCACCGTGATCTCGACGGTCACGTCGCTTCAACTCTTCGATCTCGTCTACGTGATGACAGGTGGCGGGCCGCTGTTTCACACGGAGTCCATTGTGGCCTATCTCTACCAGCGTGGGTTCGTCGAGTTCCGGCTCGGCTACGCCAGTGCCATCGCCTGGGTGCTGTTCCTGCTGATCCTTGCGGTCTCCCTGGTCCAGCTGCGGATCGCGAGGCGCGACGATGACGAGTGAGACGATGACACGGGGCGCGGCGCCGGCCTGGGTGCCGGGTGCGCTGCGCGTCCTGCGGCGGGTCGTCCGCTACGCGTCGTGGGGGGTCCTGATCCTGGCCGCGGCCGCAACGATCCTGCCGTTCGTCTGGATGGTCGGCGTGTCCCTGCGTACGCCGGCCGACCTCTACGCCGACCCGGCCCGGCTGTGGCCGACCGAGTGGAGCCTGTCGGGTTTTCACGCGGTGCTGACCCAGCTTCCGTTCGCCCGGCTGGCGTTCAACACCTTCGTCTTCGCCGCCGGCACGACGGTCCTGCTGGTCCTGTGTGACTCGCTGGCCGGCTACGCCCTGGCCCGGCTGCGGTTTCGCGGCCGCCAGGCGATCTTCCTCGTCATCCTGGCCACCCTCATGGTGCCGTTCCAGATCACCATCATCCCGGTCTTCCTGACGCTGTTCGACCTGGGTTGGCTCAACACCTTCCAGGGGCTGATCATCCCGCGGGCCACAAGCGCACTGGGCATCTTCATGCTGCGCCAGTTCTTCCGCACGCTGCCACGGGAGCTCGAGGACGCCGCGCACATCGACGGCGCCAACAGTTTCCAGATCTACTGGCGGATCATTCTGCCGCTGTCGAAGCCAGCCCTGGCGTCGCTATTCGTCATCCAGTTCATGGCCTTGTGGAACGACTTCCTGTGGCCGCTGGTCGTCTCCACCTCTCTCGACATGCGGACACTGCCGTCCGCGCTGACCCTGTTTTCCAGCCAGTCCGGCGTCGACCACGCCGCGTTGATGGCCGGCGCGGCCATCTCGCTGGCGCCGCTCGCCGTCGCGTTCCTGCTCGCCCAGCGCTTCTTCGTGCAGGGCATCGCCACCACCGGCCTCAAATGATGGGAAGTACCGCCGTGCTCACCTGCACCGTCACGCTCGACCCCGCCTTCGGCATCGCCGCCGTGGACCCGCGCCTGTTCGGCTCGTTCGTCGAGCACATGGGCCGCTGCGTCTACGGCGGCGTCTTCGAACCGGGCCACGCCGAGGCCGACACCGACGGGCTGCGCCTGGACGTGCTCAAGCTGGTCCGCGAGCTCGGCATCACCGTGGTGCGCTACCCGGGCGGCAACTTCGTCTCCGGGTACCGGTGGGAGGACGGGGTCGGACCGCTGGCCGAGCGGCCGCGGCGGTTGGATCTGGCGTGGCGGTCGGTCGAGACCAACGCCTTCGGGCTCAACGAGTTCATGACCTGGACCCGGCGTGCCGGTGTCGAGCCGATGATGGCGGTCAACCTCGGCACCCGCGGCATCCAGGAGGCATGCGACCTGCTCGAGTACGCCAACCACCCGGGCGGCACCTACTGGTCGGACCTGCGGCGCAAGCACGGGATCGCCGAGCCGCACGGCATCGAGCTGTGGTGCCTAGGCAACGAGATGGACGGCCCGTGGCAGGTCGGCCACAAGAGCGCCGACGCCTACGGCGCGCAGGCGGCCGAGACAGCCAAGGCGATGCGGCAGGTCGATCCGAGCATCAAGCTCGTGGCCTGCGGCAGCTCCAACGACCGGATGCCTACCTTCGGCGCCTGGGAAGCGACCGTCCTCGACCACACCTTCGAGTACGTCGACTACATCTCGCTGCACGCGTACTTCCAGAAGCACGGCGAGGACCGGGCCGGGTTTCTTGCCTCCGGCCTGGCCATGGACCGGTTCATCGAAGGCGTCGTCGCCACCGCCGACCACGTCGCGGCCAAGAAGCGCTCCCGCAAACGGCTGCGGCTCTCCTTCGACGAGTGGAACATCTGGTACGAGAGCCGGTTCGCCGGCCACACCAACCTCGCGTGGGCCGAGGCGCCCCGGCTCATCGAAGACGAGTACACCGTCGAGGACGCCGTGGTGGTCGGCTCGCTGCTGATGAGCCTGCTGCGCCATGCCGACCGGGTCGGTGTCGCGTGCCTGGCCCAGCTGGTCAACATCATCGCCCCGATCCGCGCCGAGTCGGACCGCCCCGCCTGGCGGCAGACGATTTTCCACCCGTTCGCGCTCACCGCCCGGCACGCCCGCGGCACCGTGCTGCGCGTCGAACCCGTCACCGCCACCTACGACACCGTGCAGCACGGCGACGTCCCGGTCGCCGACGTCGTCGCCACCCACGACCCGGAGACCGGTCACGTCACGATCCTGGCCGTCAACCGCGGCGATACCGAGCCCGTCACCCTCACCGCCAACCTGCGCGCCCTGCCGGGACTGCGCATCGCCGAACATCTCGTCCTCGGAGGTGTCCCCGACCACCTGTCACACACCAACAACGCCGAAGACCCCCACCGGGTACAGCCCCGCACCAGCACCGACAGCACCCTGGCCGACGGCGGGCTCACCGCCGTGCTCCCACCGATCTCCTGGACCATGCTGCGCCTGGCACCCACCACCTAGAGATCTTTTCAATATCGGGACTACGACGGAGGGAGGGGCTTCTTTGCGAGATTTACCCGGGTCCGTGTCAGCTGCGGACCGCCGCTCCCGCCGGAGACCGCTCCGGCCGGCGGCTCGCTGGCGCTCGCCGGGATCCCCGGCCTCCGCTGCCGGGCCCGCGGTTCAAGCCCACACCCGGTCGTCGCAGCGGCAGGCGCCGGCGGGTCGGTGGCCGGGGGTGGTGTCGCGGACGCATTTGCTCTGCTTCCGTATAGGAGGCGGCCCGGCTTTCCGATGCCTGGACACGGGTGCCTCCCATAGGGAAGCAGAGCAAATGCCCGCGCACGCACGACCCCGGTCCCGGGGTCGTGGCCGCGTCGGTGGCGCCACTCCGGGTGGGTGCGGGGTGAGCTCACGAACCGCGGCGGGTGAGGCCGCGGGAGCGACGGTCCGGACCACGACGGGCATCGCGGTAGCCCAGGTCGGTCCAGGTTCAGATGTTCGGGGCCGCGGAGGCCGAAGCCGCCGTGACCCCGAAAGCTCCATAGACCCCGCGCGGTACCTCTTAGCGAAGGAGACGCCATGTACCGCACCTTGCTTCGAGCCTTTCTCGCCATCTGCCTGATCGTCTCCACCATCGCGATCGGGCAACCAGCCTCCGCCGCCGCCGCCAACATCATCTCCGTCGACGCGAGCGCACCGGTCGGTGTCGTCCAGCCCGGCGTCACCGGTCAGATGATGGAATGGGCCTCCGACGAGATGAACGGCGCGTGGGC
Source organism: Phytohabitans sp. LJ34 (assembly GCF_052068095.1). Classification (NCBI taxonomy): domain Bacteria; kingdom Bacillati; phylum Actinomycetota; class Actinomycetes; order Micromonosporales; family Micromonosporaceae; genus Phytohabitans; species Phytohabitans sp. LJ34. The sequence continues at coordinate 481,206 of NZ_JBQHDG010000004.1, forward strand.
CGAACGCGTCGCGAACCGCTCGTTCGAGGCCGAGCAGACGACCTCGGCCCGCAGCACCGTCTACGACGGGTTCACCGGCTCCACTGTGGACGCGTCCCGGTGGACGCCGGTAAGTCTCGACGGCGTGCCCGCCGGGACCGTCTCTACGGCCGGCGGAAACGCGGTGATCACCGCGAGTGCCCCCGGACGGTGGGGCATCATGAGCAATACGGTCCCGCAGACCCGGTACAAGACCGTCAGTGTGGAGACGAAGGTCGTCTCCTACACCGGGACCAACGCCATTCTCAGCGTCTACGGTGGGACCGGCGCCGGCGACTTCAGCCACTTCGCCGAGTTCGCGATCGAAGGTGGCGTGCTGAAGGTCTTCGCCGACGGCCAGCCCACCTGGGTCGGCGGCGCCGCCTCCACACCGGCCACCCTGCGCGTTGACGTCTCGGGTCTGGCCGGAACAGCACGCAACCTCGGCTTCTACTACAACGGCACACTGGTGCACACGCTGTCCGGCTTCACCGGCCTGCCCTCGACCTATCGCGCCCTTCTCTACGGCTGGAGCGGCACGGTCACGGCCGACTACCTCACGGTGACGCCGGACGCGACCTACGACGCGTTCGAGGGCAGCAGCCTTTCTCCACAGTGGACACCCACTCGGCTGGAGGGCGCCACCAACGGCACGGTCGCGGTCGGCGGCGGCACCGCCACTGTCACCGGCGGTGCGAACTCCCGCTACGGAATCATGTCGGATCACATCCGCAACAACGCCGTCGACTGGACCACCGTCGATGCCAGGTTGACCAGCGTCACCGGCGTCAACGGCCTGCTGAGCATCTACGGCGGCGCCGGAGCCGGCGACTTCGGCAAGTTCATGGAGTTCGGCGTGGAAGGCGGTGTCGCCAAGGTCTTCACCAGCGACGGCAGCGGCAACTTCACCGGCGGGGCGGTGACCCTGCCGGCAACCCTGAGCGTCCAGATCAGCCCGTACTGGTCAAACGGCCGGCTGTTCCGGTTCTTCGTCAACGGCGTCCGGGTGCACGAGCTGGCCACCCGGTTCGACGTGCCCGCGCCCGACTTCCGGCTGTTCCTCTACGGCTACGGCACGTCGACCACCAACTGGGACTACGTCAACGTCAAGCAGGTGCACATGCTCGACCGGTGGGACAACCACTTCGAGGGCGGGCCGGGCATCAGCGCCGCGTGGACCAACTCCACACTGGCCGGTGGCTGGGGCACCTCGAGCATGTCCAACAGCCAGATGGTCGTCAACGGCGCCGCGAACAGCCGCTACGGCATCATGTCGCAGCCGATCTCCGAAGGCGACGTGTACGACTACACCGTCGAGGCCAAACTCGACTCGTACACCGGCACCAACGGACTGCTCAACATCTACGGCGGCACGGGCCGCGGCGACTTCTCCAAGTACGTCGAGTTCGGCGTCGAAGCCGGAACGCTGCGCGTCTTCGGCGACGGCATCACACCCTGGACCGGCCCGGCGATCAGTCTCCCCGCCGTCCTGCGCGTCGAGGTCGGCCGGTGGACCGCCGGTGGACGCACGATCAACTTCCTGGCCAACGGTCGGCTCGCGCACAGCGTCACCACAACCGCGGTCCCGAACGGCGACTACGCGGCCTTCCTCTACGGCTTCGGCACGTCGGTCACCAAGTGGGACTACCTGACCTGGTGGCGCACCGACGGCTGGACCGAGGACGGCTACGCCGACCAGGCCGTCTACACGCAGGACCGGGCCGGCTACAACGGCACCTACGCCCAACGCGTCGACATCACCCAGCACACCACCGGTCGAAAGGGCGTCAGCCAAGGCGCCATCGCGGTGACCGCGGGCCGCGCGTACCGGGTCAGCGCCTATCTGAAACAGACGGCCCTCAGCAGCCCGGTCACCGTGACCCTCGGACCCGACGTGGGCGACAGCGCAAGCTATCCCGCGTACGCGTCCACGACGTTCACCGGGCTCGGGGCGGGATGGGCGAAGTTCACCGCGACCCTGACCCCGAACACCACCGACCCGTACGCGAAGCTGTTCCTCGGCACCGCCGGCACCGGTACATTGTGGATAGACATGGTCAGCGTCATGCCCCTCGACCCGGCCGAGGTCACCCTCGGCGGCTGGCGCAAAGACTTCGTCGACGCCCTGACCGCGTTGAAGCCGGGCGCGATCCGCTGGCCCGGCGGCATCATCGCCGACAGCTACACCTTCACCGACGGCATCGGCGCGCGCGACAACCGGCCACCCATGCACTACAACCAGTGGGACGCGCTGTGGCTGACCAACGACGTCGGCACCGACGAGGTCCTCGCGCTCGCCGAAGCCCTCGCGATCCCGGTCTACCTCAACGTCAACTGGGGCCGCGGCACCCCAACGACCGCCGCCAACTGGGTCGAGTACACCAACGGCGGCACGTCCACCACGTACGGCGCCCAGCGCGCCGCCAACGGCCGCAGCCAACCGTGGAACGTGCGTACGTGGGAGATCGGCAACGAGGTCTGGGGATCCTGGACGCCCGGCTGGACCAGCGCGGCCAACTACGCCGCCAGCTACAACATCTTCCACGACGCCATGGCCGCCAAGGACCCGACGATCGCGTTCATCGGCGAGGGCGGCGACGGCACCAACAACGACCAAACCTGGAACACCACCGTCCTGACCACCTCGGCCAGCCGCATGGACCACCTGTCGGTGCACTACTACAGCCCACAGCCGTTGCCCGCCAACTACGACAACCTCACCGTCTACCAGGCATCCGTGGGCGCCCCAGCGGTGATCGGCGACCGCATGGCCACCGCAACCGACACCGTCCTCGCCAACAGTGGCGGTCGCGACATCAAGCTCGCCGTCACCGAGCACAACGCCATGTACTTCAACGAGGAACACCGCCGCACCCGCACCCTCGAAGGGGCCCTACAGGAGGCGGGCCTGCTGAACCTGTTCGTGCGCCGAGCCGACGCCAACGAACTCAACGGCGCGTCCGCGCTGGTGAACTTCTGGGATGGCAGTGCGATCCGGCTGGCCAATCGCGGCAGCTTCGTCACCCCCGGCTACCTGGTGCAGAAGCTGGCCGCCACCCAACGGGGGCCGCTGCTGCTGAACACCAGCCTCACCGGGCCGACCTACAACGCGCCGGCCGTGGGCAACCTGCCCGCCCGCGGCGGCGTGCCCATGCTCGACGTCACCACCACCCGCTCGGCCGACGGCACCAAGCTCTACCTGTCGGTGGTCAACCGCGACCCGTCGGCCGGGCAGACATCCACCGTCAACCTGACCGGCGCGGGCACGATCGGCTCCACGGCGAGCGTCGCCACCGTCAACTCGACCGGCTATCTCGACCAGAACACCTGGCAGAACCCCAACCTCATCCAGACCACCACCAGCACCCTCACCGGCGTTGGGGCGAGCTTCGACTACACCTTCCCGCCGCATTCGTACACAGTCATCACAGTCACCATCGGCGCGAACCCGATCGCCGGACCCACCGTCATCGGCCGGGTCACCGCCACCAACGGCACACCCATTGCCGGGGCCACAGTGGACGCTGGTGGCGGACTCACCGCCACCACCGACGGCGCCGGCTACTACCGCATCACCGCACCCGCGGGCACGTACACGCTCACCACCTCCAAGACCGGATACACCACGGCGGTACGCACAGCCGTGGAGGTCTCGGCGCTCGGTGCGACACCACTACCGATCCGGCTCAGCTGACGTTTTCCAGCCGGTGCGGCGCCACAGCGGCGCCGCACCGGTCGCTACGGCCGGGCGCATTGTTGGTCATTCGGCGCGTGGCATGGCGTCGACCGGCTTGGACACCGCGAATGCGCACTGAAGCCTAAATGAAGGCGCGGTTGCGTAGGTTCGGCCGGTCGGATCTCCCAGCAGAGGAGGAGTCTCATGATACGTCCACCATCGCGCGGTCCGACGCTGCGTGCCCTCGTCGGTGGCACAGCGACGGCGGTGGTCGCCGCGCTCTGCGCGGTCGTGGTGACGCCGACCGTCGCCGGAGCGGCGCCTCCCGAGGTTCCACTCACGGCGTGGATACCCGGGTCGGCCAATCGGACCATCGTGGGCGGGGCGCCGCCGAACCTGCCTCCGCAGGACGTCACGGGGCAAACGTCTTCCTGCCGTATCCGCGCATGGGGAGTTTTGCCGGATTACCCGATGGAGCGGTTCCGCATCAGTGACCGGTTGCAGTTCGGGGTGAACCTCTCCGCCGGAACGCTCTGGATCGACCACCGGGATCTCACCGTGCGCGGCACCGGGATCACGTTCAACCTCCAGCACTCGTGGGGCTATCTGGACAAGTGGCATTTCAACGCCGGGGCGTCGATGGCGCTGGATCTGTCGTCCTCGGGCGTGGTGCGTATGCCGGTGGACGGCGGCGGCTGCGTGGAGTTCCGGCAGAACGCCAACGGCACCTTCGGCCCCGGCAGCAACGGCATCCGGGCGACGCTGACGAAGAACAGCGGCGGCTCCTTCACGGCCCGGTTCATCGACAGCGGCGAGACCTGGGCATTCAACGCGCACGGGTGGCCGCTGCACCGGGCCGACCGCAACGGCAACGCCATCACCTACTACTTCAACAGCGACGGCACGCTGGCCTCGGTCGCGGACTCACAGGGACGGGTGACCCGGTTCGTCAACAGCGGGGGGCGGATCAGCCGGGTCACGGATCCCAGCGGTGCGGTGGTCGGCGACTACACGTACGACGCCGACGGGCGGCTGATCGGGTTCACCAACCGCGAGGGCGGGTCCGTCAGCATGACCTACGACGGCAGCAGGCTGAAGACCCTCACTGATCAGGCCAGCCGGGTATGGCGCTTCACCTTCACCGCCCTCGGTGAGGTGGCGCAGGTGACGACCCCTCGCCCCGCAGGACCGGTCGACACGCTGTTCGCGTACGACAGCGATACGCAGACCACACAGACCGATCCGAACGGCAACAAGACCATCTACACGTTCGACGCCCTAGGGCGCCAGGTCCAGGCCAAAGATCCCCTGGGCCATTCGCAGTCGCGGACGTGGACCGCCAGCAGCGACGTCCAGGCCGTCACGGACGGCCTGCAAAACTCCACGACCGGTGTCTACGACAGCCTTCGGAACCTGATCTCCACCAAGCTGCCCACCGGCGCCACCACCACCTTCGGCTACGCCAACACCGCGCTGCCGAACCTGCCCACGTCCGTCAAGGACCCGGCCGGCAACGAGCTGACCCGCGAGTACGACGCGGCCGGCAACCTCACGAAGATCCGCTCTACGCCGCTGGCGGTCGACGTGGAGGTGCGCGCCTACAGCGGACCACGGGCACTGCTCACCTCGCGGAAGGACGCCAACGGCAACATCACCGAGTTCACCTACGACGCGCAGGGCAACCTGACCGCCGTCGTCCCGCCCCTGCCGATGGGGCAGACCCGCTACACCTACGACTCCCTGTCCCGGATCACGAGCATCACCGACGGCGCGGGCAAGCGCATCGAATACCACTACGACCGGCTGGACCGGATCGTCGCGATCAGCCACAGCGGCGTCGCGCTACAGGCGATGACCTACGACTCGCTCGGCAACCTGACCAAGCGGGAGACGGCGGAGGTGACGACCCGCTTCGCCTACGACACCCACCCCACCGGCTCGCAGGTCACATCGGCGGCCCGCACGCAAGGTACGGCCACCGAGACGGTGACCTACACCTACGACAAGGCGGGGAACCTCACCTCCCTCACCGATCCGGGAGGCACCACCCGGTACGGCTACGACATCGCGTACCGGCTGACCTCGCTGGCCGACCCGTTCGGGCAGACCACCACCTTCGGCTATGACGCGGCCGACCGGCGCACGTCCACGACGTTCCCCGGTGCCGGCACCCAGACCAACGGCTACGACGGCGCGGGCCGCCTGACCAGCCTCGCCGTCAGCAACGCCGCCGGCACCGAGCTGCTGCGGGTCACCTACCGCTTCACCACCGCGGCCGGCGCCGACACCGATCAGATGCAGAGCAAGTCCGTGCGGAGAGGGAACGTGATCTCACCCACCACCACCTACGAGTACGACCAGTTGCGCCACCTCACCAAGGAGACACTGACGACGTACACGGTGGACAAGGCGGACAACATCACCGCGATCAGTTCCTTGACCAGCACGTCCAACCGCACGTACAACGCGGCCAACCAGCTGGTCGTCATGGAGAACACGACCCAGTTCTACGACGGTGCGGGCAACGTCACCAGCTCCACCACCCCGAACAACAACTTCTGGTACTCGTCGACGAACCAGTGGATCCGGGGAGCCACCGCGCAGGGCGTCGAGATCTTCGCCGCCAGCTACGACTCCGTCGACCAGACCGAGCCGCGCACGATCAGCGAGAACAACAACGGCGTCGCCACGACACACGTCTTCACCCACACCGCTCTCGGCATCACCAGCGCTGTCGTGAACGGAGCCCGCACCAGCGTCACGCGCGACCCCGACGGCCGCCTTGTCACCGAGAAGGCCGGGGCCACGCGCTACAACCTGATCACTGACCACCAGGGCACCGTGCTGGCGCTGCTCGACACCAGCGGTGCGCTGGCGGCCCACTACACGTACACGGCGTACGGGCGGAACAGCTCCTCCGGAGCCGGTGCGACAAACCCGTTCCGGTACCTCGGCAACTACTTGCTCGACAGCGGAATCGCCCTGTTCGGGCTCCGCTACTACAACTCCTACTGGGGGCGTTTCACCTCGCCAGACCCGACTGGGCAAGAACGCAACGCATACGCCTACGCCCAGTCCGACCCGATCAACCGGATGGACCCCACCGGCGACCTCTCCTGGAACGACGTAGGTCGCTTCTTGGACCGCGCCAAAAAGATCGTCGACAGGTACGAAAAGGTGAGCGACCTCGTTTGCTACGTCAAGGAAGCCGCGAGCGACACCGACAACTCCTGGGCCGACGAGGGTCATGACTTGAACGAGTGCTTCAACCCCGTAGCCGACCTCTACTAAGACCAGACGACGCGTCGGCAGACCGTTCAGAAATCGCTGGAGGCGGTGGCGGCCCGGCCACCGCCTCCAGCGCGCTGCCTGGCCATGTCACCACAGCGGCGGTGCCGCCGGCCGTCCGGCGCGTCCCTGTCGAAGGATCCGCGATCACGGCCGCTGGCGGAAGCTGATGCGCATCAGCCGACTGTCAGCCCAGTCTTCGAGCCGAGTCGGCCGGATGGTGCCGGGGTCGTGGGGCTGATTGAGATCCGCGACGATCTCCGCCAGCACGGCCTGACGTTCAGCTGGGTCGGTGACAGGCGTGGCCCGGGCGGGCAGATCCGCGCGGATCCCGTTCTTGAGGTGGAAGGTGAAGTGGGGATTGGCGAGAAGGTTCGCATGCCAGTCGGTCGCTCCGCCGCCGGCGCCGCTACACAGGTAGGTCGTGCCCGCAGCTCGGTAGAAGAAGATCTCGATGCGGCGTGGCCGGCCGGTGCGGCGGCCCAGCGTCGTGATGTCGATGATCCGTTCGCTGGTGCCCGCGGCGGGTGTGATCTCGATGGCTCGCCGGATGTGATCGGGCAGGTGCGACAAAGACGCGTCACGTGCGGCGTCGCTCCATCCGGTCGTGTCTGGACTGCTCATGTGGTCTCGGTCTGAAGGGCGGGCCCGAGGAGGAGTCCACCGTCGATGACGTACTCCGACCCCGTGATGAACGACGCGTCTGATGACGTGAGGAACAGCAGAAGCCGGGTGACGTCGGTCGGCTCCCCGAGCCGGGGGATGGCGAACGGCTCGGGTGAGTAGAAGTCGGCGATTGCCGCGGTGGCGCCGGCTGCTGGTTCGTGGATGAAGGGGGTCGCGATCACGCCGGGGTGGATGGTGTTCACCCGGATGTGGTCCCGGCCGAGCTCGAGTGCTGCCGTTTGGGTGAGGCCTCGCACGGCCCACTTGCTGGCGACGTACGGCGCGTAGTGCGCCGTGCCGCCCAGGCCCATCGTCGAGGCGATGTTGACGATGGCTCCCCCTGCCGCGCGGCGCAGAGCGGGGGCGGCGACCTTGATGCCGAGGAAGGTCCCTGTGAGGTTGATGTCGAGGATGCGCGACCACGTGGCCTGGTCCGTGTTCTCGATCGGCGCCGGCGGGTTCTGGACGCCCGCGTTGTTGACGAGCACGTTCAGGGCGCCGAAGGCGCTCTCGGCGGCTAGCACAGCGGCGGACCACGAACTCTCGTCGGTGACGTCGAGGCGGGCGAACCGAGCGCGGGTCCGGAGCTCGTCGGCGAGAGCGGCGCCGCGTTCGGTGTCGATGTCGCCGATCACCACGTTCGCTCCCTCCGCGTGAAAGGCGCGTACGTGGCTGGAGCCCTGGCCACCGGTCCCACCGGTCACGAGCACGGTCTGGTTGTCGAAGCGGGGCATCAGCTGTTCCTTCGGTACGTGGGTGACTGACCGGGATCATCGGCGATGAACGGCGGCCGACGGTGAGCCCAGCGACTCACCACTGCCTTGAGACTAGGTTGGCGGCAGTGGTGAGTCAAGCCACTCACCTCGTATGCTCAGTCCATGAGCAGTGTCGTACCGACGTACCACCAGCGCGTCGCCCAGGAAAAACGCGCGCTGATCGTGACGGCCGCGACAGCACTGTTCCTCGAGTTGGGCTACGACCGGACATCGCTGGCGCGGATCGCAGAGCGCTCGGGTGTCTCGCGGGCCACCTTGTTCAAGCAATTTCCGAGCAAGGCCACCCTGTTCGACGCCATCGTCACCGAATCCTGGTCAACCGCTGACGAGGAGGATCCTCCGCCGGCAGGCAACGTCGTCGAGGGGCTCAGCGCCATCGGTCGCCGTTACGCCGAGCTGTTGAGCCGGCCCCAGATGACCGACCTGTTCCGGATCGTCATCGCCGAGCTGCCGCGGTTCCCGGAGCTGGCCCATGCGCAGTTCTCGCACGGGAAAATGCCCTACTTCGAGTCCGTACGCAGCTACCTCCTGGCTGAGCACGAGGCGGGAACGGTGCGGATCGAGGACGCGGACCTCGCAGCCACCCAGTTCCTGGGCATGATCTCCAACTACGTCTTCTGGCCAACACTCCTAGTGCCGGGCTGGGAGGTTAGCGCCGAACGCGTCGCTCAGGTAGTCGACGAGGCCGTCCGCACCATCGCCGCCCGGTATGCCGTGACTGGACCAGGGGCGTCCACCAACGACTGAGCCCCGCCGCCACCAAAGGAGCTGATGCCTAAGCAGGCGAGGCTTCGACCACCGAATCCCTTATTTAGACGGAGATTTGAGCTAGCCTCGCCGCAGCGAGGCGGAGAAGAACCGCCAGCCCACCGTTCTGACGTCCGTATTCCAGCCGAGGGTGTCGAGGCGGGCGCGCAGTTCGTCTGGGGCGTAGAGGACCTTGACGGCGCGAAAGGCTTGGCCGCTGCCGACCACGCGGCGGACGGCCGGCGCGGACCGCCCAGGGGCCGGATGCTCCACGACGGCCACCGCCGGCAATTCGTCGATCACGAATACCCGGCCACCCGGCGCCAGACAATCGGCGACAAGCCCCCAGAAGTCGTCGAAGCGCTGAGGTGGCACATGTGACAACCAGGCTGAAAAGAAGACGAAGTCGTAGCGCTCTCGCGGCCGCCACGTGAACAGGTCAGCTTCGACAAGATGCACGTGGGCCGCGCCGACACGCTGGCGACAGATCGCCAATGCCTCAGGTGCAGCATCGACGGTGGTCACCGTCGTTGCATGGCGGGCGAGCTCGACGGTCCATTGTCCGGTACCGCACGCCAGCTCCAGCACCCTGCCGTAGGGTGCGAGCGCTTCCAACTCGGTCAAGAGCTGAGCCCGGGCGTCCGCGTCGGCCTGAGCGTCAAGCGGGTACGTGGCGTCGTACTCGTGGGCGCGTGTGCGGTAGTAGGCAATCTGCTCGGACAGCAGGCCCTCTAACTCGTCATCTGCCATGGGGCCAGGATGCCAGGCCCAGACTGGCAAGCCGTCGCGTCGACCTCCACCGAAGTGTGGGTCCCGAAGTTACGCACACAGAGGCCGCCCGATGAGGGGTAGGCACCAATCTCCTCGCTAAACGGGTCCCGCACTTGCGCACAAAAACCAGTCCGTCGTGGTCCAGACCGTTGCTCCCGCGGCCTCACCCGTCCGCCGTTGGTCGCGCTCACCCCTGCACGCAACCGGCCGGCAGGAAAGGGGGCGTGGTGACGGGCTCGCGCCAGGCGGTGGCCGACGTTTGTCCACAATGTCCCTTCCCGGATCAGCGATCCGGGAAAGCAACGGGGTTGTCGTCGCCGCAGGTAACCGCCACGAGGGTGTGAGCAGTGCGAGCTTCGAGATCTAGGTGTTGTGTCCGGAGAGGTTGGGTACGCGGGTGGCGGGTGGGCCGCCGATGGCGGTGTGGTGTCGGTGATGGTTGTACATGTGGAGCCAGTGGGGCAAGGCGGCGCGG